>JAEYXD010000061.1 GCA_023428645.1 Pseudomonadota bacterium | reverse complement strand
CCCACGCCTAGACGCGTGATGAGGGAAGGGCAGCCTGCCGCGTGCCGACGCAGCAAGAAAAACACCAGCGGCGTCGCGAACAGCCATATGCCCCAGTCCTGCAGGACGTCCAGGAGGATCGCGCCGTAGTCCGGGGTCGTGGTCAGCACCGCAACTTCGTACAAGCTGCAGTAACAAAACGCGGCGGTGAGAAACAGCAGCCAGCCGACGGCGGAGGTCTTGAGCTCACCGGCGCCGAGGGCGGGCACGAGGCGGGAAGATGACAGGATGGCAGCCATGCTCGAAGCGCTCCTGCAGTAGCGGGTCGCAGGTAGGTTGACAGATTCGTGCCGTCGTCGAACGGGGCCATCGGCGTTCGGCCAGAGCACGTTCCCTTGATGCGGGCGCTCATGTTTGTCTGAGGCGTTCCAGGCGTCAAGTCAACTGTGTTCTCAGTGGTCCAGGGAGTGTCGGCGTCAAGTCAACTGTGTTCTCGCAACGCGATCGCGGCTAGGCTTGGCGCGTTTACAGGAGCGTCAGGCCAAGAGACAGGCGCACATGAGGGAAGAGACCGCACTGAGCGTCGTGAAGGTCGTGCACACCGTGATCTGGGCATTTTTCGTCGTGTGCATCTTCGGCGCCCCGGTGGCGGCCTGGCTCGGCAACTTCAGAATGGCCTGGATTTTCGTGGGGCTCGTGGCGGTCGAATCTCTCGTGCTTCTGCTCAACAGATGGTCGTGCCCGCTCACGGGTGTCGCTGCGCGGTATACGTCACGGCGCGAAGACAATTTCGACATTTACCTGCCGCTGTGGCTAGCTAGGAACAACAAGAACGTCTTTGCTCCGCTGTACGTGCTCGGCGCGGTTTATGTCGCATGGGCGTGGTGGCAGCGGAGTTAGGTTGCGAACGGACGAACATCGGCAATGCCCTGGTATCGGTTCCACATCGAAACTCATCTGTCGCCGCAGGCCGCGCTCGCGCGTGTGAGCACGCTCGTCCGCGAACGTCCGGGGCTGGTGCAGTCGTTCAAGGAAGCCTTTGGCTGGCGTCCAGACGGTGCGCCCCCTTTTTTCGGAAGCGTCGAAGGAACCGAGTTCAAATGCCAGCGCGACATTCGCTACAAGAACTCGTTCTTGCCGCGCATTCGAGGGCGGGTGGGCCGTTCACCGTATGGCACTAGGATCGACGTCACTATGTCCCTTCACCCCATCGTAGCGGCCCTCATGGTGATCTGGCTGGGCGGTGTCGGCATCAGTGCTGTGGTGTTCGGACAAAGCGACGGCGCTCCAATCGCGATGATGCCGATCCCCATGTTCATTTTCGGGGTGGGATTGACACTGGGGGCGTTCTATCCGGAAGCCATCAAAGCGCGGCGCTTACTCGAGCAGCATTTAAGCGATGGCATCGGGTAGCGGCGGCATTGGTGTGCGCCTGAACACGAATGCCTACGGAGAATGGAATGGCAAGCGAAGCGAATGGCGATCCAGAACGAGTCCGAAGTGCTTCTTGCGCATGCGGGGCAGTGCGTGCGATGGCCCGCGGCGCGCCGTCCGTCGTGAACGCGTGCGCTTGTTTCAACTGCCAAAAGCGTTCGGGAAGCGCGTTTACGTATACCGCGTACTTCCCCTACGATCAGGTCGCGGTCGAAGGCGAGATGCGCACGTATCGGGAGGTCCGTGAAGCCGATCGCTGGCACGAAGCAGCATTCTGTGTCGTTTGCGGTGTCCAGGTCATCGCGAGGCTGGAGGCATTCCCGGCGTACATCGGCGTGGCCGTCGGGTGCTTTTCGGATCCGGACTTCGATCCTCCAGGCGGATTCTATTGGTCGGTTCGGCGCCACAAATGGCTTGCTGAACCCATGGGCGTGCCGGTTCTGGAGCAGCAGTAAGCGGCGTAAACTCGTTGAGCATCCAACGAGACGCGGATTCGTCTTCAACGTGCGGCCTGCAAGGGCCAGGAGCGATATGAGCAGCCTTTCTCCGAACGCCCAGCTCGTGGCGAAGATTTTCGAAGCAGCCGCCAAAGGCAATGGCGCGCCGTTCTGGGACGCATCCCACGATGATGTCGTCTGGCGCCTCATCGGCGAGGGCTCCTGGAGCGGCGAGTTCTCCGGCAAACAGACCGTCATCGATGAGATTTTCCGGCCATTGGCGCGCGTGCTCGTCGAACGAGCGACCATTCTCACGCGCTTGATCGACGGCGGCGATTTCATCGTCGTGCAAGCGCGCGGCAGGAATCTGACATTCGACGGTCAGCGTTACGACAACGACTACGTCTTCGTGATCCAGATGGACGGCGGCAAGATCGTCCGCTGCGAGGAATACTGCGATACGGCGTTGATCGCTCGCGTCTTGCCGGACCGCCTCGTTGCGAAGGCGATGCGCAGTTCCAAATGATGTGTCGATAGGCCACGCGTCACCCAGCCTCTCAGGATGTTGGGTCTTGCGAGCCGCACGAGGGAATGGCTGGGGTATCCGCATCCATTCGGGCGTGAAGGTCAAGCGGGGAGGGAGCAATGGCCAGCGCAGAATCCCGTGTAACGGTTCACATGGCGGCGAGCCTGGACAACTTCATTGCCCGCAAGGACGGTCGTGTCGATTGGCTCGCGACGGCCGACGAGTTCGCAGGCGGCGAAACACTGGACCCGCAAGTGGCGGAGGCATTTCTCGAGACCATCGACTGCTACGTCATGGGCTCGAGAACGTATGAGACTGCGCTGGCTTTCGAAGCCAAGGGCATGGGATGGGTGTACGGGGACAAGCCGACGTTCGTGCTGACCCGTCGCGAGTTGCCCCGAGTCAGGACAACGGTCGAGTTCTACTCCGGCGATCTTGCAGCGTTGGTGAATGGGCGCCTGCGCCCCGCCTACCGTTCCATCTGGGTCGTTGGCGGAGGCGTGGTCGTGGGCGAATGCGTGCGCCTCGGCCTCGCCGACGAGATGCGTTACGCGATTCTGCCCGTGTTGATTGGGGAGGGAATTCCGTTTTTCGCGGGGCTCAACGAGGACGTCGCGCTTCACCTCATGGAAAGCAAAGCCTACAAGAACGGAATGGTGGAGTTGTGCTACGAATTTCGAGGTCGGCGCGCGAGCGCATGAGCCATTGAGCGAGGACTGGAAACATGCCGCGATTCGAGCACCCCATCGAGTACCCGTTCGCGATGGAGGCGGCGGCGGCGCTCGGACATGCAGGCAAGAAACTGCGCAAGGCGCTCGATGCGCTCGCAGCGTTCGATGAAGCGCCGACATCACTTCGCAAACTCAGCTCACGTGCGGACCTGGTGGCGGAGGCCGCCGAGGCATTTTGGGCTTACGTCGTTCAGCGTGAGGAATTTGGGCTGTTCGATCCCGAATACATCAGAGAGCAATACGCAGTGCCGGAGGACGTCGCGCGCGCCATGGGTCCCAAACGCAGAAGGTGAGGCTGCCACGCCCTGACGCCGGACTCCGCACGCTTCGGCCGCGGCTAATCTCGCGATCGCTCCGCTCGCCCTGAGCGTGAGCCGAACGAATACCGGACGCCTACCCACGCGCCGCGCGGCGCGCCGGGACCACGAAACTGCTCCACGGCCGGGTCGATACCGACGGCCGGCCCAAAGGTGCGATCCGGGCCGGTAAAGATGTTCTCGCCGACGACGCCAAAATTGAAGTACTGCCGGTCGAACACGTTGTTCACTCGCACGAACAGCTCGAACAGTTTCGACAGTTCATAGCTCGCATCGAAGTTCACGAGCGTGTAGCCCGGCAGCTTGCCGTTGATGTCCTGATTGTTCTCGTCTCCTCGCGCATACACGCCGGCGCTCGTGAGGACATTCACGCCGACGGCAAGCCGCGGCGTCACGGTCCAATTCACCCGCGCCTTGAGCACGTGCGGCGGAATCGCGGGAATATGATCGCCAGGCTCCACTGCGATGTTGCCAGCTTCGTCCGCGCTGGAGTTCGCCGGGCTGCTGGCCGAAAAGGCCGTGCGAAAGGTGGCGTCGAGATACGTGTAGCGCACGGAGAACGTGACGGGAGCGAGCAAGGCCTCGAACCCCAGTTCCACTCCCTGGCGTCGCGTCGTGCCCACGTTCGCGAAATAGCCGGCGTTCGTCGCGCCCGCGCCCGCGCCGATGAAGGCGATGTCGTCCTGCAATTGCGTGCGATAGATCGCGGCGCTCCAGTGCCACGAGCCGCCGGCAACGCCACGTGCCCCGACTTCCATCGTTTTCGAGACGACCTGCGCGAGCGGCGGATCCGCCAGGAAATCGTTCGGCAGTCTGCATGGCGCATCCGGGTCGGCGCACGTCAGCTCGATGGCCGTCGGCGCACGAACGCCTTCGTTGTAGCTCGCGTACGCGGTGGTCGTTTCTCCCGGCTTGTAGTTGATGCCCACGGCCGGATTGAACCGCGAGAACGTGTGCTCGCCGTCCAGCAGCGGTGCCTCGCCGGTTCGATCTTCGACCCGGATGCGCGCATGGTTGTATCGACCCGAGGCCGTGAGCGTCCATCGCGCGTTGAGATTGAACGTGTCGGCGATGAACGCGCCGAAGTAGCGGCTGTTCGTATCCGCATCCGTCTCGAGCGCGAAGCCTTCGATCCCGACCGTATTGCGCTCCGCCGTGAACACCGCCTCTTGCGAGTTCTGCGTGAAGCGTGCATTCGCGCTGTCACCCGTCACGCCGAGCGTGAGCTGGTTCTTGCGGGCATCCGCTTCGCGAGTGAGCACGAGCTGCAGGCCGCCGCCGTAGCTCTCTTGGTCGATGTCCGCCGTGTCGTTCGTCGCTTGAATGCCGTCCTCGTCGAACTCGTCGTTGACGTTGCTGCTGATATTGCTGGTCTCGTACTTGCGGTAGTACACGTTGCCGCCGAGCAGGACGGCGTCGCTGAAGAAGTGGCTGCCCTTCGTGACGAGGAACGCGAGCCGATTCTGGTTCCGGTCCGGAAACGTGTACGCCTGACGGATATCCGTAAGGAAGGAGCGCGGCAGGGTCTGCGTGCCTTCCAGCGTGTTGTCGGCACCCGTGAAGCTGACGTCGAGATCGCTCGTTGCGTTCTGCCAGCCCAGCTTGCCGAAGTACTGTCGAACCCGGCTCGGGTTGTGGTCAGCCCAGCCGTCGTCGTTGACGACGTTGCCAGTGAGGAACCAATCGAAGATGCCGTGCGAGCCGCCCCAGTCCAGCTCCGCGCTTTTGCGGCCGAACGAGCCGCCGGACAGCTCGACGCCGCCGCCGGGGAACTGCGCACCGCTCTTCGTGTAGACGGCCACGGCGCCACCGAGCGTGTTCAAGCCGAAGGCGGGGTTCGAGCCTGGAATGAGCTGAATGCTCGCGATCGCTGCTTGCGGTATGAGGTCCCAGTTCACGACATCGCCGAAGGGCTCGTTCACCCTCACGCCATCCTGGAAGACCGAGACGCCTTGCGGCGTGCCGAGCAGGGGAGATGCGCTGAAGCCGCGAAAGCTGATGTCGGGTTGGAAGAGGTTGCCCTGCGCGGCGTTCGATGCGATGCCGGTGGGATTCTGTTCCAGATAATCCGCCACCGTCGTCTGCCGCTGCGACGCCAGGTCCTTGCTCGTATAGATCTGCACGTTCGCGGGCACATCCCGAATCGACGTTCCGAGCCCGGGGAGCGGCGTCGTCCCGACGACGACGACCGTCGGCAGTTCCAACGCCTCGGCGCGGTTTTCGGGTGCCTGGTTCTGAGCGCTCGCGCTGGCGGCGGCGAACACGCAAGTCGATATGATCGGCCCGAGGCGCATCGGATCTCCGGCATGAGGTGCGGATCGAATCGACGCGTATGCGCAGCGACACTGGAGCGTGATCTTCGTGACTCACGCCGGCGTCGGCCAGACAGGGTTTACCGATCAGCCGTGACGACGAGCCCGTGGCTCACCCGGCAGTGCAACAGGGAAGCGCCGCAAGTCGTAGCGCCGAAGCCGCGGCGCTTGACGATGTGACGTGACGCATCTGAATCGATCAGCCCAAGCTGTTCTGGTTCGTCGCGACCGGCGCCTGCTCATTGAGCGAGCGAGCGGCCCGCTTCGGCTTCGTGAACGGCGTCGGCCGCGGCATGTTTCCGCGCAGTTTCTCGCGCGCCGCGTCGAGACTCGCGCCGCCTGCCAGCTCGAGCTGAAACCGCTCGGCATCACGCTGTCGCACGTCCTGCGCGATCTCGAGCGCCTCGGCCGCATCGACGCCGAGCACCTGCAGCGCCTCCGTGCCGAAACGCAGCGCGGATTCGAACGTCTCGCGAATCTGGTAATCGACACCCGCATTCACGAGTTCGAGGGAGTGCTGGCGGTCGTACGCGCGCACGAGCAGCTGCGCCTGCGGAAACTGATTCTTGACCAGCTCGACGATGCGGTTCGCCGCCTCACGGTTGTCGATGCAGACGGCGATCGCGCGCGCCGTGCTCGCACCCGATGCGCGCAGGACGTCGAGCCGCGTGCCATCGCCGTAGTACACCTTGAAGCCGAACTCGCCCGCGCTCTGGATCATTTCGATGTCGGTGTCGATGATCGAGACGTCGACATTGCGCGCCAGCAGCGACTGGCTCATCACTTGGCCGAAGCGGCCGAAGCCGATGATGAGCACGCTGCCCGACAAGCCGCTCGCCGCCTCGATGCCTTCGAGAGATTGCGTCGCTTTCGGTGCGCACGTTCGCACGCTGATCACCGCGAGCGGCGTCAAGACCATCGACAGCACGACGATCGCCGTGAGATTCGCGCTGATGCTTGCATCGATCACGTTCGCGCTCGCGGCCGCGGCGAACAGCACGAAGGCGAACTCGCCACCCTGCGCCATGATGACAGCGCGGTCGAGCGCCTCGGGATGACGTGCTTTCATGAGCCGCGCAACGCCGTAGACGCACAGCGCCTTCGCGATCATGAACGTGAACGTCCCGATCAGCACGACGGGCCAATTGCTGACGACGACGCGGAGGTCGAGCGACATGCCGACTCCGAGAAAGAACAGCCCCAGCAGGATGCCGCGGAACGGCTCGATGTCGGCTTCGATCTGATGCCGGAACGTGGATTCCGACAACAGCACGCCGGCGAGAAAGGCGCCCATCGCCATGGACAGCCCGCCGACTTGCATCAACAGCGCGGCGCCGAGCACGACGAGCAGCGCGGCGGCCGTCATCACCTCGCGCGCTTGCGCCGCCGCGAGCACGCGAAACAGCGGATTCAAGAGCCAGAGACCGGCCGCGACGAGGCCCGCGATCGTGCCGAGCGCGACGCCGATGTGCTGCAAGCGCACGGCCATCGTCGTCTCGACGGGCGCGGGCGACA
The DNA here is from genome assembly GCA_023428645.1 of Pseudomonadota bacterium. Classification (GTDB taxonomy): domain Bacteria; phylum Pseudomonadota; class Gammaproteobacteria; order Steroidobacterales; family Steroidobacteraceae; genus Steroidobacter. Next base: position 22,104 of record JAEYXD010000061.1, on the reverse strand, counting down.
TGAATGCGATCAACGCGAGCAGCGGGACGATGAGCAGATCCTCGAACAGCAGGATGGCGACGACACGCTGCCCGCGCGGCAGCGAGATGTCGCCACGCTCGGTCAGTAGTTGGATGACGATCGCGGTCGAGGTCATCACGAACCCCATCGCGGCGATGAAGGACACGCCGAGGGGATAGCCGAACGCGTAGGCGATGCTCGTCAGCACGAGCGTGCAGGCGGCGATTTGCAGCGTGCCCAAGCCGAAGATGTCGCGACGCATGCCCCACAGATGTGACGGGCGCATCTCCAGGCCGATGACGAACAGGAACATGACGACGCCGAGCTCGGCGACATGCAGGATTGCCTGCGGATGCGTGAACCATTTGAGACCGAAGGGGCCGATGAGGAGTCCGGCGGCGAGATAGCCCAGCACCGAGCCGAGGCGGAAACGTCTGAACAGCGGCACCATCACGACGGCGGCGCCCAGGAGTGCAACGACGCTCGTCAAATCGCTCGAGGTACTTTCCGGCGCCATGCAAGCTCCGCGTATCGTGAGAGAGGGAGGGCCGCATCGAGCGAGACATGGAAATGACGGCGTCCGACGGGCAAGATGCGTCCGCGGCCACGATAGCAAATCCATGACGACTCCGGACCCACTCGACCCAGCACAGCTCGACACGCATTTCATGACACGGGCGCTCGAACTCGCCCGCGCCGCGGAGGCCGCGGGCGAAGTGCCGGTCGGCGCGGTGATCGTGAAAGACGGCGCCATCATTGCGGAAGGCTGGAATCGTCCGATCAGCACGAACGATCCGACCGCACACGCGGAGATCGTCGCGATGCGCGCCGCGGCGCAGGCGCTGCAGAGTTATCGCCTACTGGGCACGACGCTCTATGTGACGCTCGAGCCGTGCGCGATGTGCGCGGGCGCGATGGTGCATGCGCGCGTGAAACGGCTGGTGTATGCGGCCACGGACCCGCGTGCCGGCGCGGCGGGCTCGATCTTCAACATCACCCAGCATGCCGCGCTGAATCATCGGATCGACGTCGTCGGCGGTGTGATGGCGGAGGCGTGCGGCGCGGAGCTGAAGAAATTCTTCGTGGCGAGACGCTAGCTCGGTCGCTCGCGCGCGTTCGGTGAAGAGCACCTCGTCATGCGCCTCTGGTCGTTACATCCCAAATACCTCGACACGCAAGGGCTCGTCGCGCTGTGGCGCGAAACCTTGCTTGCGCAGGTCGTCCTACGCGGCGAGACGCGCGGCTATCGCAATCATCCGCAGCTGCATCGGTTCAAGGATCATGCGGCGCCGCTGACGGCGATGTCGCTGTATCTCCGGGGCATTCACGAGGAGGCGACGTTGCGCGGGTATTCATTCGACGTGAGCAAAATCAGGCCGGTACGACAGGCAGTCACTCTCACCGTCACCACCGGTCAGATCGAGTACGAGTGGGAGCATCTGCTCGCCAAGCTGAAGACGCGCAACCCGACGCTGTATCGTCGGTGGCGGCATACGGACATGCCGGAGGCGCACTCGATCTTCATCGTACGTGCGGGAGAGGTGGAGTCGTGGGAGCGCCGCTGATGCGTCGGCGCGCTCGCGCGCAGCTCAGATCTCGAAGTCGGCGAATAGCACGGAGGCGAGCAGCAGCGCGACCGCGAGATTGAACACCGTCGCCGTGCCGAAGGCGACGAACGGGCGCCAGCCTTCCGCGAGCAGCTTGGTGATCCGGAACTCGAGGCCGATGCTCACGAACGCGAGAATGAGGAAGTACGCGCGCAACGTGTTTGCGGCGCCGATGCCGGAAGCCGCGCCGCCCGATTGCGCGTAGAGCGTCGCAACGACGGACGCCAGAACGAAGCCGATGACGAACTTGGGAAAGCGCGTCCACAGATTCTTGCCGACGCCCCGCGTCGCCTCCGCCCCTTTTTTCTCGACGTGCAGCGCGAAGTACAGCGTCAGCGCGACCGCGACGACGCCCATCAAGACGTTCTGAGTCGCCTTCACGATCGCGGCGATCTGCAAGGCCTGCTCGCCAACGATGGCACCTGCGGCGGCCACGGCGGCCGTCGTATCGATGTTGCCGCCGATCCAGGCGCCCGCGACGGGCTCCGACAGTGAGAGTGCCTCGGCGATCCACGGCAGAATGAAGATCGACGGCAACGCGAACAGGATCACGAGCGTCGCGGTGTACGCGATCTGTTCCCGAGTCGCGCGAACGGCGCCGGCCGCGGCAATCGCGGCACTGACGCCACAGATCGATACCGAAGCGGCCAGCAAAGCGCGCAGCGTCTCGCCCACTTTGAGCTTGCCCGCCAGCCACCACGTGAACATGAAGACCGCGCACACGAGGATCAGGGCCTGCAGCGCGCCGCGCCCGCCGGCTTTCGCGATCACATTCAGATGAACCGAAGCGCCGAGCAGCACGAGCCCGGTCTTGATGAAGAACTCCGTACGGAAGGCGGGCGCCACTTTTTCCCGGATGCCGAGCAGCCCGATCACGCCGCTGCCGAGCAGGCCGAGCACGATGGCGTACACGGGATATTCGACCGATTTGAGCCACACCCAGTCGAACCACGTCGGCAGGCTCTTCTCCAGGAAGCGTGTCGCCCAGCCGAGGCCGACCACGAGCAGCAAGCCCACGCCGGCCCACGGCATCGAAAGTTTAGTGGCCGCTGCTGCGTCGGCCTTCGCCGGAAGCGCCTCGGATTCCGTGGCCATTACCAAAGCACCGCGTCGGGAACGAGGCCGAGAAGCGCCAGCACGAGAAGTCCAAGCCCGACGAGCGTCGCGAGCCAGTCCTCGCCGATGCCGCCTCCGGACGGAGTGTCGGTTGCAGAAAGCTCAGGCTCCCTGCTGGGAGTGTCATCGTGGTTCATGCCGCTTCGTCGCGCGCTCATTGGGTAGCAGGCGGCGTATATAACGCTCGTCGTGCGCTGTGTCCGCTAATTAGAAGCTTTGTCCTAATGACGGGTGGGCATATGTCGCGAACACGCGAGCCACGCGATGCGGCGCCCGCCGCTGTTCGCGAGGAAGGCCGAGCCAGCCTCGCGAACAGCGCAGGACCCAAGGGGCTATTTCTTCTTCACGTACTTCGTGACCTTGCGGGGCCCGACTTCGGCGCCGTAGACGTTGCCGGCGTCATCCACCGCGACACCTTCGGCCACCCACGTACCGCCGCCGCAGGTCGGCGGATTGCCCGGGCGCACGCCGCGCTCGCAGGTCGGCAGCGGATCAGGAATGAATGCCGTCACCTTGCCGTCTTTCACGCTGCCGATGCGGATGCCGCGCTTCCAGTCGCCGTGCGCGGGATTGATGCTGCCGGACTCGGAATCGGCCGAGTAGAGCATGTCGTGCTTGTCGATGTAGAGGCCGCTCGGGCGGCTGAACTGCTGCCAGTCGTTGATCTGGTTCATGTTCTTGTCGAGCACGAGCACGCGATTGTTGGAGCGATCGCCGACGTACAGGTTGCCCTGCGAGTCGAACGCGAGCGCGTGCGGCTGATTGAATTGCATCTTGCCGTCGCCGCGCGTGCCCCACGCCTGCACGAACTTGCCGTCTTTCGTGAACTTCATGATGCGGTCGTTCGCATTCCGGCCGTGGCCTTCGGCGATGAAGATCTCGCCCTTGTCGTTCGTGATGACGTCGTTCGGCTCCCAGCAGCATTCGCCCGGGCCCGTCGCGCCGCCCGGCTTGCCGATCGTCATGAGCACCTTGCCTTCGGGGCTGAACTTGAAGACCTGGTGGCCTTTCGTCGCCTGCGAGCTCGGGCCGGTCGGCGGCGCTGGGCGCGGCGCGCCTTCAGCGGCCGGCGGCGGGCGCGGCGCGTTGTCCTGGCCGTCCGTCACCCATACGTTGCCATCGCGATCGACGTGAATGCCGTGGGGGAACATGAGCAATCCCTTGCCGAAGCTGCGGACCAGATTGCCCTTCTCGTCGAAGAGCAGCACCGGGTCGACATCCGGTGAGTTCGCGCACGAGTTCTGGCCGCAACGCTCAGCGACCCAGATGGACTTGCCGTCTTTGGCGATGTCGACGGCGCTCGTGGAGCCCCAGGTGCGCCCGGCGGGCAGCTTGAAGTGGTTGTCGATCGTCTCGTACGGATTGTGGACGTCGTTGACCGGTGCCATCGGCGTCTGAGCCTGGACCTGCCAGCCGACGGCGCAGATGGCGGCGGCGAGCGTGATACGACCGGACTGAGTCATGTGGCGATTCCCCCTGAAACGGTTTTTCGAAGCATTCGATCGGTCTCCTCGACCAAGACACGACAGGTCGTACGACTCGATCGGGGATATAAGGATCTACGAAATCCGCGACTGCGAACGTGAAGAAGCCAAAAGAGCGCGCGCAACCCGTTGTTAATTTTACGCAGGCGAGTCACACCAGGCGCGGCTCCGGGCGCAGCGGCGCAGACTCGGGCCGGCTGAGCGGCTCGGCCGCTCACCGAGCATTACGGGTCATTAGAGACAGCGGCCCACGGCCGCTCCTTCGAATTCCGCTGCGGAAAAAGAGCGCACGCCGTGCGGCGGCCATGTGGCCAGGGAGCGGGCCTCGCAGGCAGGAAGAACTGGAATGAGCAGGCGGCGACCTGGCTCGTTCGACCGAGTCACAGGGACATCGGACGCCGGCGATCCTGATGAAAGGTTTCGCGGAGCGCATTGCGCAGCTCCGGGCCGTCCTTGTGTCCGTGGGCTTCGCGGGCGTGCTTCGCCGCGGCCTCCATCAATTCGGCTTCGGAATCCGCGCAGATGATCGCGGAGCAATGGCCTTCACTCGGAAGCTCGCAGCAGTCGGCGTACAGGCGTTCCATAGGAACCTCCTGGATCACGATTGACGCCGCTCTTATAGGCTCCTTGAGTCACGGCGACGCTAAGGGAAAGCCGCTAGCGGTGACTGCGGCGCTCGCGCGTGCTGCGCCGCGAGCGTCAAACGTGTGACGCTCGCTCGCTTCTAGAATCGATAGCCCACGCCGACGAACAGTTCATCCATGAGCTTCTGGGTGCCGCCGCCCTGGGTCAGATCGAATTCGAACCAGCGCATGCCGGCGAACGCGAGCAGACGAGGTGCCGCTTGTATCTCCACGCGCGCGCTCAAGTCGTGAATCTTGTCCGCCGAGCCGAACGTGAGAATGTCGGGCCCATAGAACGCTCTGCCGCTCACGGCGAAGCCCGAGCTCTTGTCCAAGACATAGCGTGCCTGCAGCCCGATCGCGATCGAGAGTACGTCGTTGTTTTCCTCATTCAGCAGCGCTGCATAGACCTGCGGTCCGAATTGCAGTGTGAGTCGATCGATATCCGGACCGCGAAACAGCATGGCCCCGCTCAGCACGATGTCGCGGTCCTCGCTCAGGAAGAAGGCGCCCGATGTTTGGGTGTTGCCTTCCGTGCCGAATAGCCCGCCCTTGCCAATGTAACGAAGATCCAACGTGTCATTGCTCAGCGAGATCTCTCCCGCGGCGTGACGCGTCGACTTGCCTTGCTGCTGGGCGAGGGCGCCCGTGGTACCGACGAAGAAGAGCAACAGCAGCATCGCGATTCGTGTGGACATGACGATCTCCCGCGAAAGCGCGGCCTCACTCGGATGCGCCGCTGATGAGCAACTTGTGTCGATCGCGGCGGTTCCGAGCGCACGCATGCGAGCGCGGGCATGTCGGTGGTCGGCGGAGTTGAGCGCTGTGCCGGGCGATGAATCGACGCGGTGATTGCATCGACAGCGATCGTCGCGAGTGCAGCGATGCAGCAGGCAAGCGTGAGAAAGCAGCGACCGTCGCGTCAGCAGAGCGCTGCCAGCACGTTGGAATCAGCCCGCGCGCAGATGCGTGCAGCGCCTACATCCGACTGTGATGTCCTTCACGGGTTCGGGAGGCGGCGTTATGTATGTTTCGAGCACTCCTGTTCGACCGACGTCCAACACAACGCCACGAATATGTTCTCGAAGCTGTTTCGCAAGACGCCCGAAATGCGCCCGCGCCTGGAACAAGATCCCGTGCTCGCCGAAGACCTCGCCCGCCGCGTGAGCGCGATCGAGTTCAGGCCGAGCAAGGGCTTTCTGAAGGATCAACGGCAGCAGAAGCGCTCGATCGCCCGCGCACGCTCCGCCTGAGCCTGCGACGCCGGGGAGCTCGAGACGTCTCGAGCTCCCGGTGCGCTCATCCTCAATTCGCGTTGCCGAAGCGCTCGATCAGCGCGGTCCTGCACTGGGCATCGCTCGCGGGCACGGCGCCCGTCGCGAATCCCGCGGGAGCCGAGCCGGACCACTCCGAAAGATCGCCGCCGAAATCGAACCGGTACGTGCGCTCGCCGCCGCTGGCGCCGACGCTCTTCAACAACAGCGGCCGCACACCGCCCACGACATCGACGCTCAACGTCAACGAGTGATCGTTCAACAGGCTCCAGCGGCCGCCGATCAGCATCGCGCCGTTCGGATCGGTGGTGCTTCCCGTGTCGAAGTCGCCGTCGCGATCCCGATAGCGAACGCAGATGTCGAGATCTCCTGAGCGCGCGCCGGCGCTGCCGCTGATGAACAGCAACGCCGCGCCTTGCTCGTGCGCCTTGTCGACGCTGACGCCGAACGCCGTGTTCACGAGCGCGGCAAAGGCGTTCGCCGCTTCCGCCGGTATCGTCGCGCTCGCGCTGACCGAATTCGAGGCGGGATCGAAATCGAACGCCGGGTCGATCAGTGCGCTCAGATCGATGTGATCGCCGCCGAGGTTCGTACACTGAGTGCACCTCGGCGCAGGTGAGCCTGAAAATGCCGCCGGTGAATGCACTTGAGCGGAGAGCGTTAAAAAGGCAGCATTGGTATCGGTAACAAGAATGACTCGGGGGATGCCGATGAACTTCCACACGCAGGTGATCGCGGGCGGTTGCGCCGTCCTGATCGCGGCGAGCGCCTTGGCCACCGAGTCGCGCTTGTCGCTCCATGACAAAGAATATTTCTCCGCGCGCGGCCTCGACGTGCTCGTGTTCAGCAACACGTACGACGGCCTGTTCAGCGACGCGAAGATCGCCGGCCTCGAGCTGATCCATCACGGCGTGCGCACGGCCACGAACGGCGACGTGCGTCTGAGCCCGACGCCGGAGCAGTGGGACCCGACGCCCGCGGTGAAGGCTCGCACGATCGACAAGCAGACCGGCGCCATCGATGTCCGGCTGCACTATCCGCAGCACGGCTTCGACTACGTCATACATGCCGAGCCGAGCGGCGCGGGCTTGTTGGTGCAAGTGGTATTGGATCGCCCCGTGCCACGCGAGCTCGAAGGCAAGGCCGGATTCAATCTGGAGTTCCTGCCGTCCGCCTACTTCGGGCGCACGTTCCTCCTCGACGAGCGCAGCGGCGCGCTGCCGTTGTATCCGTCCGGTCCGTCGGGGCGCGATGCTGCCGGCCAGACGACACGATTGCCGATCGCGACGGGACATCGCTTGACGCTCGCGCCGGAAGATCCGGAGCGCCGTGTGACGATCACATCGAAGACGGCGGAGCTGGGTTTGTACGACGGCCGCAATCAAGCTCAGAACGGCTGGTTCGTCGTCCGCAGCCTGTTGCCCGCGGGCAAGCAGGGCACCGTACTCGAATGGACGCTGACGGCGAACACGATCGCTGCTTGGACGCGTCCCGCGGTGATCGGGCATTCACAGGTGGGCTATCACCCGTCGCAGCAGAAGGTGGCCGTGATCGAGACGGATCCGAAGGCGGCGGCGCCGGCCGCGGCGGAGCTGTTCAAAGCGAACGCCGACGGCGCGCTGACGAAGGTGTTCAGCGCCGACGTTCGCCCCTGGGGCGACTACCTGCGCTATCGGTATTACACGTTCGATTTCTCGGCTGTGCGCGAGCCGGGCATTTACGTCATCGAGGCCGCGGGACAGCGAACCCATGCCTTTCGCATTGCTCATGACGTGCTCGCCGACGCGTGGCATCCGACGCTCGATGTGTATTTCCCGGTCGCGATGGACCACATGTTCGTGAACGAGGCCTATCGCGTATGGCATGGCGCCTCGCATCTGGACGATGCGCGCCAGGCGGCCGAGAACCAGCCGCACTTCGATCTATACGGCGGCAGCCCCGCGAACGATTCGCCGTTCGCGGCCGGCGAGCACATCCCCGGCTTGAACATCGGCGGATGGTACGACGCAGGCGATTTCGATCTGCGCACGCAGACGCACTATGCGGTCGTGCAATCGCTCGTCGAGACGTGGGAGCGTTACAAGCCCGCGCGCGACGAGACCTCGATCGATCAAGCGCGGCGGCGCGTCGAGATGCATCGTCCCGACGGGGTGCCGGACATCCTGCAGCAGATCGAGCACGGCACGCTGTTCCTGATCTCGCAGTTTCGCGTGTTCGGTCATGCGATCCCCGGCGTCGTCGAGCCGGATCTCGATCAGTACACGCACCTGGGCGACGCCGTGACGAAGACGAACAACGTGGTGGACGATCCTGCCGATCCCGGCTCGCCGCGCGACGATCGCCTGGCGTTCACGACGGCGACGACGGCGCTCAACTACGGGTCCGCGGCCGCGCTCGCGGCGGCGAGCCGCGCGCTGCGCGGCTATCGAGATGCGCTCGCGGATGAGTGCCTCGCATGGGCGAAAAAGGCGTGGGACTTCGAGCGCGCGCGGCAGCCGAATCTGTTCGCATTCGGCAACACGACGGGCGGTCATCCCGACGACGAGGCGCTGCGGGCCGCGGTCGAGCTGCTCATCACGACGCGCGATGCGAAGTACGCCGCGCGTATCCACGAGCTGTGGCCCGCAATCGAGCAGCGGTTCTTGGCGAATGCGGCGGATGCCGTGCGGGTGCTGCCGTTCATGGACAAGCGCTTCGCCACGAAGCTGCGTGCGCGCACCACGCGGGCTCGCGATGAAGCGGCACGCGCCATCAGCGACAATCCTTACGGCGTGCCGATCACGCATGGCGGTTGGGCGGGCAACGGCACCGTCGTGCGCTATGCAATCGCGGCGTTTCATCTTCACACCGCCTTTCCGGACCTGTTCGATCGCGAAGCCGTTTTTCGCGGCTTGAATTACCTCTACGGCACCCATCCGAGCTCGAACATCTCGTTCGTTTCGGGTGTGGGCGCGCATTCGAAGCGCGTCGCGTACGGCAACAATCGCGCGGACTTCTCGTTCATCGCCGGCGGCGTCGTGCCCGGCGTGTTGATCCTGAAACCGGACTTCCCAGAGAACAAGGAAGACTGGCCATTCCTCTGGGGCCAGAACGAGTACGTCATCGATCTCGCGGCGAGCTATCTGTTTCTCGTGCATGCCGCGCAGGAGCTTTCCGACCGAGAGTAGCTCGAGCGCGACGTTGCCGGTCCAGGGTTGATGGCCCCGTGATGACAAGTTGCGTGATCCGGGGCGTGCTCACAAGTGGCCGCGCACTTCACGTACGTCGTCATTCCCGGCCGCGATCACATGGAAGCGACGCGCGACCCATTGTTCGGTGACGCGCTGGTCCGCTTCATCACGGCGAACGATCCGCGGTAGCTAGCGCCTTCCGGGCCGGGATCGCTGCTATGCTGCGGCGACACCATTCGGAGGCGGCCATGTCCAGTTTCAGCTCCGGCACGAAGGTCACGCTCAAGACGCTCGAAGCGCTGAAGCGCAAGGGCGAGCGCTTCGCATGCGTCGCGGCCTACGACGCGACGTTCGCGGAGATCGCGAGTACGGCCGGCGTCGAAGTGCTGCTCGTCGGCGACTCGATGGGCATGGTGGTGCAAGGCCACGATTCGACGCTGCCGGTGACGATGGAGCACATTCTCTATCACCTCGAGATGGTCAGGCGCGGCAGCCGCGGGTCGCTCATCATGGGTGACATGCCGTTCATGAGCTACTACTCGGAAGGGTTGACGCTCGAGAACGCGGCGCACCTCATGCGCGCCGGCGCGCACATCGTGAAGCTCGAGGGCGGACGTTGGATCGCGGAGTCGACGCGGCTGCTCGTGGAGCGCGGCATTCCCGTCTGTGCGCACATGGGGCTCACGCCGCAATCGATCAATCGCTTCGGCGGCTTTCGCGTGCAAGGCCGCGATCCCGAGCAGGCGCAGACGATTCTCGATGAGGCGTTGTATCTCGAGCAGGCGGGCGCGAGCGTGCTGCTGCTGGAGGCGATTCCCGCCGAACTCGCGGAGCGCATTGCGCAGCGCCTGCGCATTCCGGTGATCGGTATCGGCGCGGGCAAGCACGTCGATGGGCAGATCATGGTGATGCACGACCTGCTCGGCATCACCCCGCCGGATATCAAGGTGCCAAAGTTCGTGAAGAACTTTCTCGCCGAGAGCACGACCGGCATTCGCGGTGCGTTCGAGGCCTACGTCAAGGCGGTGAAGCTGGGGGAATTTCCGGGCGCAGAGCATAGTTACTAGGCCCGCCGGCGGCGCGGAGACGCGTTCGTCTCGACGGCTGCCGGAATGCGGGGCCCGCTCGTGCGCTCAGCGCGACGCGCGTTCAGGCTGCGCGATCGAATACCTCCCGCGATGGTGGCTGCTGACGCCCGCCGCTGGTCGGCCGCGACGCAACGGCCTCGTGCGATCGTTGCATCGAGAATGCCGAGATCGCCGTCAGCATCTGCTCGGACTGATACTGCAGCATCTGCGCCGTCGAGATCAGCTCCTGCGCCATCTCGGCGTCGCGCTGCGTCAATGAGTCCATCTGCGTCATCGCTCGATTGATCTGATCGATACCCGCGGCCTGCTCGCGATTCGCTGTTTCGATCTCCGCGACCACGTTCGCGACGTGCCGGCCCGACTCCACGACCTGCTGCATCGCGCGTTCCGCCTGTTCGGCGAGCTCGCCGCCACGTTCGACGGTCAGGCTCGATTCATGGATCAGATCGCGAATCTCCTTCGCCGATCCGGCCGAACGCTGCGCGAGGCTGCGAACCTCCTGCGCGACGACCGCGAAGCCGCGCCCTTGATCGCCGGCGCGGGCGGCTTCGACCGCTGCATTCAGCGCGAGCAGATTCGTCTGGAAGGCAATGCCGTCGATGATGCTGATGATGTCCGAGATGCGCTTCGACGAGGCGGAAATCTCGATCATCGTCGCGTGCACCTGCTTGACCACGTTGCGGCTCTCCGCGGTGGCAACCTCCGACTGCTTCGTGAGCGTCGTCGCCTGCGTGGCGTTGTCGGTGTTGCGCTGGACCGTGGCTGTCAGTTGCTCGAGCGACGCGGCCGTCTCCTCGAGGTTAGCGGCGTGCTCGTTCGTGCGATTCGACAGTGCCGTATTCGCCTGCAGCACGTCGTGCACGCTGTCCTTGACGCGCGTCGCGGCGGCGATGTTGTCCTTCAATACACCGTCGAGCTTGACGCGAACCTGCTCGAGGGCATTCGCGACCGCGACGACGCAGGCGACCCCGCGGATGGGAATGCGGGTCGTGGTATCGCCGCTCACGAGCTTGCAGGCTGCGTCGTGCAGCTGGCGCAGCGGCCGCACGACATTGCCCTGCACGTAGATCATGTTGCAGATCGACACGAGCGCGCTCGCGGCCGCGAGGGTGGCGATCCAGCCCGTGCTGCCGCCGCTGAGGCTGAGCGCGATGATCGCGAACAACAACGTCGTCAGCGCGCCGAGCACGATCCAGGTGCCGGTGCGCAGTGACAGATGTGCGAGCTTGCGCAGGCGGCCGAGGAGCGAGGTGTCGATGAGCCGTCCGCCCTCGATGTGCAGCTTCTCGGCCCGCCCCGAGCGGATTTCCCGGTACGCGCGGTCGGCGGCCGCGATCTCCTCGCGCGAGGGTTTTACGCGAACGGAGGTGTAGCCGACCACGCCGCCGGCGGCGACCATCGGCGTGACGTTCGCCCGCACCCAATAGAAGCCGCCGTTCTTGCGGCGATTCTTGACGACGCCCGTCCAGCTCTTGCCCGCACGGATCGTCGCCCAGAGATCGGCGAACGCTTCGCGCGGCATGTCCGGGTGACGAACGATGCTCTGGGGCTGGCCGAAGCACTCTTCGAGTGAGAACTCACTGCTGCGCAGGAATGCGGGATTCGCATAGGTGATGCGGCCGGAAAGGTCCGTCTGCGTGATGATGACTTCGTCGTCCGGCAGCACGTATTCGATGTTGGTCACTGGCCCGTTGTCTCGCATTGCCTCGCAGCTCCTGACTCTTCAAGACGTCTTCCCCCGAGGGAGTCGGCGAGCGCACCGGAATCTGAAGACGCGTGCTCCGAATTCAGGGCTTTCCGCAATCACGCACGCGCGGAAGCCCGAATCCGGCCAGGCGCCGCCAACAGGTTGCGATCGACGAGGCGCTGTTCGAGGACGCACATGATTCGAACCCTCGCCGCGCAGTGTGGCATCCGCGCGATCACCGGATGCGGCTCGGCTCGCTCGAGTATCGATTTCCGCTGTGGCGCTTGGAGCGCGGCAGCACTGGTGCCAATTCCGCTTGCGCTGCATCAGCTGCACGGCACCGTCTGCGTCGACTCGGGCAAGGTCCGGGCGGTGCGGGAAAGCGCGCACGACGATCGCACCGGCGCGGGATTCGAGCTCAATGCCGACGTCGGTCTTTTGTGCTCGGGACGCGTCACGCTGCGGCTCGGCTATGCGCACGGCTTCGACAGTGGCGGCGACGACGAGTCGTACGCCCGCCTGGGCGTGTCGTTCTGAGGCGAGCGTCCCGCGCATGCCGTTTTCCGACACGGCGTCCATCGGGCGCACCGGCTCGCGAGCGGCGTAAAGTCCCTCTCGTATTGGCGCATTCGCGGCCGTAAAGTAGCCGCGACTGACGATCGTTGAGCTCGCTGTGCGGAGATCGGACCATGAGCGCGATGCATCGGCCGAGCAGAGTGGGAATCGACAGGCGCGGCAGCGCGCAGCTCGTGTTGGCATTGCTCGTGGCGACGGCCGGCTTCGCCGCCGCCGAAGAGCCAGCGCCCGCCGTCTTCAAGTCGCGCGAAGTGAACTTCGTCTATCGAAGCTCCGCGGTTTATTACCCGTGTCACGAGCTCCAGAGCCGGGTGGCGGTGATTCTGCGTGCCGTCGGCGCGCGCGATGATATCGAGGTCCGCGCGACCGGCTGCGAGGAAAACATGATCCGGCGCGAGCGGTTCGACCGCGATGCCCGGTATGGCCGCGATCCCTTCGATCGCTCCGATCCGTTCGACCGTTCCGATCCTTTCGATCGCACCAACGACCGGCTCTCGAACCGTCGCAACGAGAACGAGCAGATGGCGCACGTGCGCGTTCGTCTCATGACGCCGGTCAAGGTGACGCCGCAGGTGCTTGCCGAAATCGATAAGGACAAGTCGCGGCGCGAGCTCATCTCCCGCGTGACCGGCAATCCCATGGCCGCGATGAACGATCCCATCGTGTTCGCGGCGCAACGGCAGACCGTCACGCTCTCTCAGCGCACGATCCGGCTCGAGCCCGACGATTGCGATCTGCTCGAAAACATGTCGCGCAGCGTATTCCGCGAGCTCGAGATTCGCGTCGTGCGCGGCAGTCCGAGATGCGGCCAGGGTTCGCGCATTGCGCCGCAAGTGGAAGTCGAGGCATTGCTGCCTGTTGGGCTGGCGCAAGCGGCACCAGCGCCTGCAGCGGCGCCAGGTGCGGGGCAGGGGACCGAGCCAGCGGCGCCGGCACCGCAAGAAGCGCCGCCCGAGCCAGCGCCCGCGCAGGCGCCGGCCGCGGAAGCGCCGACACCGTAACGAGCGCGAAGACGCTGATACCTTGGCTCAGCGGCCGCCGCGCGATTCGATGTCGCTCGCGGTCGCAAATCACGGCCAGTCATTGTTCGCATCGATGGCGTACGTCGGGGGCGCTCGATTGACGGTGCGTCGCGGCGGCGCCCGTTGCGCAGGGCGCCTCGACGCAAAGGTGACGGCTTGAAGCGGCTCGGGCAAGGCGTTCCCATCGCTCGGCGGCGGGGTCATTCGTTTGTGAGGATACGTCAATGCCGCTCCGGCAGAATTGAACGGCGTTACCTGCGCACTTAGACTCCGCCGCTGTTTACAAAAATCCATAACGGGGGGCGGATGAAATATTCCACTCGCATTCTTGCCTTGGGATCGTTGGGCGTTGCGCAGCTGATGCTCGTGTCGAGCGCCATCAGCCAAGAGGGTCCGAGCGTTCCTAGCCAGCCAGCGGCGGACGTTTCGAGCCAGGAAACAATGTCCCAGGGCGAGTATCTCGCGCGAGTGGGAAATTGCGTCGCCTGCCACTCCATCCCTGGCGGCGAGCCGTTTGCCGGCGGCTTGAAGATGGCCGTGCCGCGCGTCGGCGTCATCTATTCGACGAACATCACCCCGGATCCCGAGACGGGCATCGGCAACTACACGTTCGAGGATTTCGATCGCTCGATGCGCGAAGGCATCGCGAAAGACGGCCATCGCCTCTATCCGGCAATGCCGTATCCCTCGTATGCGAAGACCTCGCCGGAGGATATGCGGGCTCTGTATGACTACTTCATGAAGGAAGTGCAGCCCGTCAAGCTTGCGAACAAGCCGGAGGAGACCTCGGGGTTGCTGAGCGCGCGCTGGTTGCTCGGCATCTGGAATTTCCTGTTCCTCGACGACGATCCGTTCGAGCCGCAATCGGACAAGAGCGCCGAATGGAATCGCGGCGCCTACTTGGTGGAAGGTCTCGGTCATTGCGGCGCCTGCCATACCCCTCGCGGCCTGTTGTCACAGGAGAAGGGCATGGAAGCTGATGATTCCGACTTCCTCGCGGGGGCGCTGCTCGACCATTGGTCGGCGCCGTCCTTGAACGGCGACATGAACGCAGGTCTCGGCCGCTGGAGCGAGGCAGACATCGCCGAGTTCATGAAGACCGGCAAGAACAAGTTCGGCACCGCGTTCGGCACGATGGTCGAAGTCATCAATGCCAGCTCCTCGTTCATGACCGATGAGGACCTGCAGGCCATGGCCGTGTACCTGAAGTCATTGCCGGCTCAGGTGGAGAAGGGCATTGCGCCGTATCAGTACGACGAGGGCACGACGAAGCAGCTGGTCAGCATGGACTTCAGCCAGCGGGGCGCGCAGCCGTACTTCGAATACTGCGCTTCCTGCCACGGCTTCGACGGCCGCGGCGCGGGCGTGAAGATGCTGCCGCCGCTCGCGGGAAATCCGGTCGTGCTCGATCCGCGGCCCGATTCGCTCATCAATCTCACGATCAATGGCTCGCTGCGCCTCGTGACGCAAGGGCACGTCGAAACGTTCGACATGCCGCCGTTCTACCTCTTGATGTCCGACCAGCAGATTGCCGATGTCGTCACGTTCATCCGTGGCGCCTGGGGCAACGCGCCGAAAGGCGCGAAGCCGGTGACGTCTGAGCAGGTCGCGGCGATTCGCGCCGCGACGAAGCCGGTCGGCAGCAACGACGTCGTCGTCTTGCGAATGAAGTAGCTTGCAGGTGGCCGGTTCGTCCTTGGGGCGAACCGGCCGCCTCGACGCATCGAGAGCTCGAAGCACGGCGTCGAATCGCTCAGTCCGAGTCGTCGCTCGTGGCCACGCCGACAAAGATCAGCCCGACGGAAAAACCGAGCGCGATCCACAGGCAGTGCAGCTGCAATAACGAATAGGCCAGCGAGCCAGCGACCGCCCCCAGGATAAGCGCGAGCCACAAGATCAGGTTGGGATGCCATGGCCTTTCAGAGCCGCAGAGGCGCCCCGCCAGCCGCTGTCCCAGCTTTACCAACGTGCCTGTCATGTACGTGACGGGAACGCTGACCTCACCCTCCTTCACGAAGACGTTGTTGGACGCTCCCATTGCCAGTGGGATCAGCACGACGGCCAGCCTGCCTTGACCGTATGTCGCTAAACCCGCGGACGTCCCAAGAATTGCCGTGACGAGCAGCAACACGGCCAGCTGCTTGCGCTGCGGTAATTTCTCTCTGAGTACGGCGCCCAGGATCACGCCCGACACGAACAGCGCGATCAGGCCGAGCGGCAGGAAGGTCGCAGTCGACCAATGGGGCAGCGAGAGATCGACGGCGAAGTGCGTCGAATTGCCGCTCATGAAGGAAACGAAATACCCGCCGAGCGCACGAAAGCCGACCGCATCGTTGAAGCCGGCGAGGCACGACAGGCCCGTCGCCATCATCAAATTCGTTCTCTGCTCGAGCATCATGGATGCTGCCCCGCGATCGTGGGCGCTCAGCGCCGCCGGTCCGATCATGCGGACGCGAGACGCAGAAATCACTCCGTCGCAAGAGCAGAAGGCGGGGCGAGGAGGGCACTGCGTCGCACCAGGCGACGCGAATGCAATCGGTGTTCGCCGTCCTTACTCCGTCGCGAGGCTCGCATCCATGAACTGCACGAGCCGCGTATAGAACTCGGCGACGTTGGCCTCGGAAATGAAGCCGTGGTCCTCCTTCTTCTTGAATAATGTCTCGACTTTGCGGCCGTTCTTCTGCAGCGCGTCGCGCATCCGCTCGTATTGCGCGGTCGGCGCGCGGCGATCCTCGCCGGCATGGACGAGAAAGACGGGTGCCTTGATGTCAGCGCCGCGCGTTGCCGGGGAAATCTTCCGTAGCTCCTCCCCAGTCTTGCCCAGTACCGCGCGCAGATAGGCGCGTCCTTCGGGGCTGTCGGACGCGAGGCCGTCGCGCTTCAACAGCTCGAGGTCATAGACGCCGACGTATCCCACGCCGCAGCGATAGAGATCGGGCTCGCGGATCAAGCCCATCATCGCCGAGTAGGCGCCGTAACTCGCGCCGTAGATGCAGATGGAGGACTTGTCCGCATAGCCTTTCTCGATGGCCCACAGCGTGGCATCCGTCACGTCGTCCTGCATCTTGCCGCCCCATTCGCCGAATCCGCGGCCAGCGAACGTCGCGCCATAGCCGCCAGAGCCGCGGAAGTTGATCTGCAGCACCGTAAACCCGTTCGCCGCGAGCCACTGCACCTCGTCGTCGTAGCTCCAGGTGTCGCGGACGCCGATCGGCCCGCCGTGAACCATCACGACCATCTTCTTCTTCGCGCCGGTCGCGGCCTGGCGCGGCTGCGTCAGGTAGCCGCGCAGGTCGAGACCGTCGCGCGCTTTGACGGTGATCGGCTGCTTCGGGCTCATCTCCTCGGGCTTCACCCAAGGGCGCACGGGAAGGCGAGCCAACATCGCGCCTTTGCCGATATCGATGACGTAGTACGCGCCAGGGTCGACGTCGCTGCGCGCAAAGACGGTGACGATCGAGCGATCGCGCGAGGAATTCACGATGGTGACGTCGTGCGTAGCCCCGAATGCTTTGCGGATCGACTCGAAGATCGGCACGTCGGGATGGTGCGGCTCGAAGTACTTCCACTGCGTCCGCTCGCCATACCACTGAACGCCAATGGGCACGCCCGGCGTCAGGCTGGGCAACAAGCCGCCGAAGTCATAGATCTCGTCGCGGAACAACAGTTGCGGCTCGCCGACTTTGGCGGGATCGACGAGGTACAAGCCATAGGTGTCGGCGCCGCGTGCGTCCGTGAAATAGATGCGCTTGTTGTCGGCGGCAAACGCGACCGGTCCGAATCCGCCATCGCCGTCGCCAAGCGTCGAGTACCGGCCGATCTCGGACCAGGAACCGCCTTCCGAATCGCGATACAGCAGCACGTACTCGCCGTCACGCTCGGAGCCTCCTTGGAAGCGCACCTTGCCGTCGTGGTCGGTCACGAAGTCGGCGTTGCGATAGCGCGACTGCATGAGCCGCGTTTTCTTGCCCTTCTTCGTATTCAGTCGATAGAGGTAGGGCAGCGCCGAATCTTCGTAGATCGAGACCAGCACGTTCTCGTCGTCGTCATCGAGCAGATCGACGAGCTCCCAATCGCGATAGTAGGCATCGATGAGAAGTGTGTTGCGGCGTTCCATGCCGAGCAGCGTCGCGACTTCGGAGCCGTCGACGTTGACCGCCATCAGATGACCGGTCAGAACGCGGGCCTCCTCCTTGCCCTGGCGATGGGACAGCCCGAACAGCAGCCTGTCGTTCGAGGACCAGTAGAAATCCTCGATATCGCGATCGTTCTGGATCCCGAAGCTGCCAATCGGCTTCAAGTCGGGCAGGGACAGGATGTTGAGAAACACCCTCCCGTTCGTGCGCATCGTGACCGCAATTCGATCGCCTTTTGGCGAGACCTTGGCGTTTTCGATCTCATTCTGTTTCGCGAAGGGCTCGGGAGAAAGCGCCAGGGCAGGGACCGCGCAGCACAAGCACGCCGCCGCGACGAGGGATCGAAAGAACATGGCCTGAATCCTTGGTTTCAAACGCGCGCATCGCTGAGTTGCGCGGTCGGTTTCTTGATGTGTCAAAGAGACTAGCGGAAGAGCCCGCGCGGCTCCAGAGGGGCGCTCGGCTTTTCGCGCTGAGAAAACACGCGGGGTCGTGCCATCGACGCTTCATTTGACATCTTGATGACAGAATCCCGGCTTCGAGTCGCGCGAGATCAGGTGGCCTCGAGGAATCCTCTTCCGTCGGTACACGGCGAGCTCGAGCAACTTCTTGTCTTGCGGATCTCATTACTTCGCATCAGCGGAAAAACCGACACACCAGCTATCTGCGTTGAATTCCCCACAGACTAAGTCTGTCGCCCTCCGAGCGGACTCAGTTCGGCCATGTCTGGACGACGTCCCATCACCTGTTAACGCATACGCCCTACGCGATCCTCCTAGATCCCTCGTAGGGCCCGGGGGCATATAACGCATGCGGTCAGATGGCCGGAGAGACTCAAATGGACCGCATGTATATCGACTGCAGAGAATTTCCGAGCGAGTCCCACTGCAGCGTCGCCATCTCAGCTGATGATGAGGCGGAGCTGTTAGAAGCCGCGGCGCAACATGCCAGAGACGTTCACGGTCACGAAGACACGCCCGAGTTCCGCCAACAGCTGCGCCAAGCTTTCAAGCACGAGGTGCGCGCGTCGTAAGATCAGATGCTGATCGGGAATTTGGAGAGCTGAAGGCAGCGCATCGAGCAACTCAGCAATGCGCGCTTGTGGAACCACGGATCAAAGCCGACCGGAAGCGCCGCGAGGCTAGAGGGGCGCAGCGGCCTCCACGCGCAGGGAGAACACGCTGGCTTGCGAATAGGTGGACTGGTCATTCGTCAGCTTGAGGGCATAACTGCCGGGTTCGAGAGCCCGCGAGTCCAGATAGACCTCGATGAAGCCGTTCTCATTCGGGCTCAGGCGCCCGATCGTCGCGAGTTGCTGTTCGTTGTCGCCGCCGAGCCGCGTCAACGACACGCGATAGTCCGCGGCCGGTCCCACGATCTCGGGCAGGATCTCGAGCTCGATCGCTTGCGCCGTCCGGGGCAACTGAATCGTTGCGTCCGCCGCTGTGCTGCGCGTGCGCATGATCTGATGCGTACTTGTAACGGCGAGCTGCATGTCGCCGTCCATTCGTAACATCGCCGGCGCCGCGGCAAGCAGTGGTCCCGCGGCGGGTCGATTGAGATAGAACGCAAGGCCGATCGCGACTGCAACGACCGCTGCAGCAGCGGCAAGGAGATTGCGGTTGAGCAGGCGAGGGCGGCCGCCGATGAGCGCGTCCAGCTCACCCGAGCGCTGCAACTCGCGGAGTCCCGCTTTGAAACGGGCGGTCGTCTCCAGCTCCTTCACGACCTCGGGGTGTTCGAGATAGTAAGCCTCGAAGGCCTCACGCTCCTCCTCGGACAGCTGATCGGCGAGATAGCGAGCGACGATGTGATGGTCGTCGATGTACTGGCGATCCATGATGCGGTCATCCATCGGTTGAGCGCCCCGGTTTACCCCTGAGACGTTCTGTGGTCACCGTCGCGCTCTTCTCAGCGGAATTCGTCAACGCGCCATGAGCGCGTGGCTGGCGGCCGCGGCAACGAACAGCAAGGCCGACAGGAAGTCCGTCTTGTCGAATCCCTGCGCCTCGAGCAAGACGCGCATGCGCTGACGCGCGCGAAAGATCACCTTGTCGAAGTGCAGCGGCGTCAAGCCGAGCGAGGCGCAGATGTCGGCCTTCTCTTCCTCTTCGAGATAGAACCGTTTCACGATCTCGCGATCTCGCGGGGTGGGCAGCTCCTCGATCACCGCCCGCACTCGTTGCAGCAGGCGCGAGTCGAGCGCGTCCGCCGGGCTGCTCGCCGATGGCAATCGATCGATGTCGTCGGGATGGGTGCGAATCTCAGCGCGATTGTCGAATTCGCGTTGGTAGTTGCGATACAGATTGAGCGCCACGCGATACACATATCCTGCCAGGCGCTCCGGCTGCGCGACGCGGCCCACGCGCACGTGCGAGATCGCGGTCGCAATTGCTTCGTTGAGAATCTCGGCGGCCACACCGGGATCCCTGATGCGCCGCCGCAGCAGCAGATGGAGACCAGCGTAGTGCAGCTTCGCGAAGTCGTCTGAAATCTCGTCCTGACCCACGGATTTCGATTCCTGGTCTTGTGTGTCCCCGCGCCCGCAGGATAGCGATGGACCTGCGAGGAGTCACCTATCGGACTGCGATACATCGCGCCAAGGCTACAGAGCAGGATCGAGTCAGCATTCGGCCGAGCGGGGCCGAACACAACGAATAAGGACGAGTGCCATGTTCCCTCCCATCGTGGCCAGTGATCGGCGCTTGTTCGCCGCGAACGCCGATTTCGCGGCGCGCGTGAGGACGAAGGTGCAGGCGATCAGCGAGATCTGCGAGAACTGGCACGACAGTGCCGGCATGCTCCAGGGTTACACGTACCTCGGCCAGTTTCTCGCGCACGACATCGTGAGCCGCGAGGTGCCAGGAATGTCGGTGAGCATCCGCAGCCGCAAGCTCGACCTCGACAGCGTTTACGGCAGCGGCGCTCGATTCGATGCGGAGGGGCGGTTTCTCTATACGGCCGCCTCGGCGACGCATGCCAAAGATCTGCTGCGCGACGCGTCGACGCGTCGGGCCTGCATTCCCGAATTCAGAAACGATCAACACGTCATCCTCGCGCAGCTGCACCTCACGGTGCAGCTGTTCCACAACGCTGCGCTGGATGCCATCCGCGGGTCCGCCGCGAGCCGCGGCCTCGGCTGCGACGAGTGCTTCGAGACGGCGCGGGCCTACGTCGTCGCGAGTCTGCAGCGTATCTACGTGGAGGACTATTTGAGCGTGTGCTGCGACCAGGCCATCTACCGTCTGCACAGAGACGGTTTGCTCCGGGTCTTCGAGCTGCCTGTGTCGGAGACGGATCTGCCCTACGAAATCAGTCACGCGGCCTTGCGCTTCGGACATTCGCAGGTTCGCGAGTCATATCTCTTGAATCGCAACGAGGAGAGCACCGAGCTCGGCGAATTGTTCTTGCTGAGCGGTCTGCTCGGCGGCGCAGATTTCCAAGGCGTTCCGCATCGCAAAGCGGTGGATTGGCGCAGATTCTTCGATTGGGGTGCTGCGAGCGCAGGCATCGTGAGCGATTCCGGACGGCGCATCAACCCGAAAGTCGTGGAGCCGATGAGCGCGTTGCCCGAGCCGCCGGTCGCAAGCGTCATCGCGCGAAATATCGAAGCGGGCTGCCGTGTGCAGCTGCCGTCGGGACAGACGATTGCAATGCATCTCGGACGCATGGGCATCGATCGTCGAATCGTGCCGGTGTTGCAGCTGCAACCGCGCGACGCCCATCAAGAGTTCAAGCTGCGCGCCGCCGGACTCTGGGACGAAACGCCGCTGTGGCTGTACGTGCTCCTGGAAGCGTCCGCGCTGGGCGGGGACGGCCTGCGGCTCGGGCCGCTCGGCAGTGTGTTCCTCTGCGAGACGGTTCGTAGCGCGCTCCAGGGGATGCCGGCCTACGGCGCCGTGCAGGCACACTGCCATGAGGCTTTCGGTCTTCCGCGAGTCGCCAGCTTCGTCCAGCTCGCCAGGTTCGCGGATCCGCTCACGTACGGCGGCTGATCCGTTCCACCGAGCCCATGGTGGGCTCGCCACTCGTTGTCATGGGAGTTCATATGTCGGTCGACTATCGCGCTGAGGTCCTGAATCAATACGTCATCGCCACGCCGACGGCGACGGAAATCGTCAATCTGTCACTGATCCCGGCGGACGCGCCGGCCCGGCAGAAGCTCGTGGACTACCACCCGAGCATCGGCCCGAGCTACTTGATCATCACCAGGATCGAGGAAGATGCCGACGGTACCTTCCTGAGGATCGTGCCGCAGGTCGACGTCGAAAACGCAGCGTGGAGCCGGAAGCAGATCGATTTGCTGGGGCAGCTCCGCTTA
>JAEYXD010000237.1 GCA_023428645.1 Pseudomonadota bacterium | reverse complement strand
GCACGTACGCGACGACGACGTTCGAGGGTGCGTACTACAACGTCGATCCGAACGGGATCGTGTGCGGTGTCTACAACCCCGACGGGTCCGTCCCGTACGGCGATTGCAAGACGCCAGACTTCTATACGTTGGATCTGTATGGGCGCTACAGCGTCAGCGACAACATGACGCTGTCCGCATCGATCACGAACGCGACGAACAAGCACGCTCCGTTCAACCCGTACACGTACGGCGCCGTGAACTACAACCCGTCGTTCACGCAGGCGGGTGCGGTCGGGCGGTACTTCCAGCTCGGTCTGCGCTACAGCTTCTAACTGCGCAGCCGGCTGTAACCAAAGGCCGCCGAGTCACCTCGGCGGCCTTTCTTTTTGCGCGAAAACCCCGTCAGCGACACCGCGGACGGCCCCGCGAGGTCATTTTTTGCTCGCGTCCCGATAGTTAGCAATTAATGCGACTGAGCGGCTCGCCGCCGCGAAAATAGGTGCGCAACGAGTGCGACGACGCCCTCGGGTGTGTTGCTGTTGCCACATCAACGGGCTCAATTCTGTATACAAGCGCATGGATTGCGCGGGACGTCCTCCCCGGCGGCGTGGCTCGCGCGCACCAAATCTTCAGCGTCATTTTTTCGAGATGTAGCCTCGCTGCCACGTCTGGTCAGCCTTCGGGATGGCCAGTCAGTCGATGTAGGCGCCGCCGTCAGCAGATCGCTACGGCCTCGTAAAAAAATCACTGGAGGGCATTCGTATGGGCAGCAGTCATCACGCACTGCGCAGGTCAGTTGCGTTCGTCTTGTTCACAGCGTCGAGTGCGGTCACGTTCACCGTCAACGCCGCGGAGCCCCGGCCGGAAGACATCGAGACGATCATCGTCACCGGTTCGAATATTCGTCGCGCTGACGCCGAGACGGCCGCGCCCATTCAGATCGTGACGCGCGAGGACATCGATCGCACGGGCAAGACGACCGTCGCGGAATATCTGCAGACACTGACCGCGGACGGTCAGGGCTCCGTGCCGCGATCGTTCGGCAATGGCTTTGCCGCGGGCGCCGCGGGCGTGTCGCTGCGAGGCCTCGGCGCCGGTTCGACGCTCGTGCTGCTCAATGGCCGGCGCATCGCGCCGTACGGCCTGGCGGACGACGGACAGAAAGTGTTCACCGATCTCAGCGTCATCCCGCTGGAAACGGTCGAGCGAGTCGAAGTGCTCAAGGAGGGCGCCTCCGCCATCTACGGCTCCGACGCCATTGCCGGTGTCGTGAACATCATCCTGCGCCCTGAGTATCAAGGCTTCAGTGCGCGCGGCAGCTATGGAATCTCGGAGGAAAGCGACGGCAACACCTCGAAGCTGTCGCTGACCGCCGGTTTCGGCGACCGCGCGAGCGACGGCTATAACGTGTTCTTCAATGTCGAAGGCTCGAAGTCGGATGCGATCAAGATCTCCGATCGCCGCGATCGCGATTGGATCGGCACGGGCGATCTTCGCCCCTGGGGCTACAGCGTCGCTGGATCGCAATTTCTCGCCGGCTGGATCTCGGGCAATAGCGTCTCCAATTCGCCCACCGGCGCGCTGCTGACGCCGGGTGGAACGACGCCGAATTCGCTCCCCGGCTGCGAGCAGTTCGCGGCAATCCCGCAAGACGGCGCAGGCGGCGGCTGCTTGTGGGAAGTGGGTCGCTTCCGCGATCTGACGCCCGAGCAGGAATACGTGAACGTCTTCGGCCGCGGTACGTTCGATCTATCGGAAAATTTCGAGGGCTACGCCGAAGTCGGCTACTCCCACAAGAAGAGCATCTTCGCGAACACGCCGTCGGGTGTGAGCGGGTCGTGGGGTTATCCCGGCGGCGCGGTGAACGCGAGCAGCGGTCCTGGCGCGACGATGCTCGGGCCCACGCATCCGGACAACACGCTCTTTCCGGGGCAGGCCGCGCGCTTGCGTTATTCCGCCTGGGACGTCGGGCCGCGCATGGGCGAATCGGTGAACGACTTCTATCGCGCGATCGTCGGTGTACAGGGATCGCTCGGCGACTGGGATTTCGACGCCGCGGTACTGCATTCGGAAAGCGATCTCGTCTACACGCGCACCGGCTTCCTGCGCTACAGCGCCGTGCGGGAAGCATTGAGTGGCACGGGCCCCATCGTCTGGCGCATCGGCGACAACGCACACCTGAATTCGCGCGAGGTGTACGACTTCATCTCGCCGAAGATTCATTCCGACGGTGAGAGCAAGCTCGATTCCGTCGACGTGAAGCTGTCGCGCAGCTTGTGGGAGTTGCCGGGCGGAACGTTGGGCTTCGCGGCCGGCGCCGAGTATCGGCGGCTGGAAACGAGCTTGACCCCGCAAACCTACACCGATCAGGGTGACATTATCGGCCTCGGCTATTCGGCGTACGACGGCACGCAGAATCAGATCGCAGGCTACGTCGAAGTCCTCGCGCCAGTGCTGCCCGGCTTGGAACTGTCCGGCGCTCTGCGCCATGACAGCTACATGAACTCGGATGCCTCGACGACGCCGAAATTCGGGGTCAAGTGGCGGCCGTGGGATTTCATCACGTTCCGCGGCACGTATGCGGAAGGCTTCCGCACGCCGAACGCCGCGGAAACCGGCGGCGACTCCGCGGGCTTCACGACGATCGAAGATCCGCTGCGTTGTCCGAACGGCACGCCGATCGCCGGCGCGACGCAGGCGGATTGCAACGTGAACGTCGCCACGATCAATCGGCCGAATCCTGACCTCGAGCCGGAAGAGTCGAAGAGCTACACCTTCGGCGTCGTCTTGTCCCCCTTCGCGGACACGACGATCACGGTGGATGCGTGGCAGATCAAGCGCACGGGCGAGATCAAGCCGGAGGACGAGCAGGAGGCCATCGCGCGCGGCGATTTCGTGCGCAACGACGCTGTCATCCCGGGTATTCCCGACTCGGGTCAGCTGCTCGCCGTCAACACGAACTACGTGAACGCGACGAGCACGAAGGTGCGCGGCATCGACACGGCCATCCATCAGGGCTTCGACATGGCGGCGTATGGCCGTCTGACCGTGGATCTCCAGTGGAGCTACATGGATTCGTTCGAGGCGATCGGCGCCGATGGCAGCGTGCTCGAATACGCCGGCACGCACGGCGATTGCAGCGTCTCGAACTGCATCGGCACGCCCAAGACCCGCATCAATCTCGGCACGACATGGAGCTTGACGAACTGGTCGCTCGGTGCGGTCGTTAATTTCCGCGGCGAGATGGACAACACCGAGTCCGAGGGCGGCAGCTGCTCGAACAAGTACGCGGACGGCACGCCCGCGCCGCGCGGCTGTCGGATCCCGTCGTTCTACTCGGTCGATCTCACGGGACGGTGGCAGGCGACCGATGCGTTGCAGTTCTTCGGCACCATCGAGAACGCATTGGACCGCGTCGCGCCGCTGGATCCGCACACGTACGGTTCGATCAACTACAACCCGCTGGACGCGGCCGGGGCGATCGGTCGCTACTTCACGCTGGGGATGCGGTACTCGTTCGGCGAGTAAGCTCGAGGCGAGGCGGCGGCGATCGCCGCCTCGTCACCCGAGAGCAGCGCTGGCGGCCGTGGACGCCGCCGGCCGTTTCATTGCCCCGTCTTGAATGCCGCGTGCATCACGCGCGCGCCTTTCGCGATCCGTAGCTTCTTCGCCGTACCGGCCTTGAGTTCGATGACGCCGAGCGCGTCGCCGTTCGATTCGATCGTCTTGAGTGAATGCGGCTCGGTATTCTCGGCGACGTTGATGACCTTGCCGTCGGCGGCGACGAATACCATGTCGAGCGGAATGAAGGTGTTCTTCATCCACATCGCGATCGGCTGCGCCCGATCGTAAATGAAGAGCATGCCTTCGTCGTCCGCCAGCTGCTTGACGAACATGAGCCCGCGCGCGCGCCGTTCATTGTCGTCCGCGAGCCAGACCTTGAACGTGTGCAGCCGCGCATCCGGCGTTGCGACCTGGAGCGTCGAACGGCGATAGATGCGGTCGAGTTGCGCCGCATCATCCGCGGCAGCGAGGGCCGGAGCCGCAAGCGCGGCCAGGGCGCAGACGTAGAGGAGTTCGCGCGCCCATCCAAATCCGCGCATCCGGGTCGCTCGAGTCATTGCTTTGCCACCTGCGGCGCATCGGCCGTGTTGTCTTCGCTGTCGAAATCGACACGGCCCGCGTAGTCGAACCGCGAAATGAGCACCGCGCCCTCGCCGCGAATCGCGCGCGCCGGCTCCGTGCAGAAACCGCGCGCGACGATGCGGTACGAGCGGCTGCGACGCGGAATGCCGCGGATCGGCTCCTGCCGTACGTCATCGAGCATGCACTTGTCGTCGCCTTGCGTGCCGTAGAACTCGCCCGTGCCTTCGCGAATGAGGGTGATGTTGACGGGCACCGCTTTCGCGGCCGCGCCCTCCCGGAGCTTGGCGATGCCGAACACGAGCACCAGCTTCTCGCTTCCTGGCAGGGCGGACGTGAAGCGCATCCGGATGCCGCCGTCCGTCGGCCGCACAGCGCCGGTGCACTCGGTGCCTGCATTGCCCCAATCGAGCTCCGCCTTCACGGCGCCATCGAGCCGTGCGCGCAGGTAGCCATCGCCGACCGGCAGGCAGGCGACAGTGGGTCGCGCAGAATTTTCAGCATCGGCCGGGTCGTGTGTGTCTTGTGCATGGACCTTGCACGGGCCCAGCAAAGCGAGCGCGCACAGCAGGGCGCTCCGACCGGGCGCCGCCTTCGAGGGGGCGTCGCGCAGCCAAGAGGGGGGAACAAGCTCGTGACGGTTCAATTGCCGTATTCCGATCCGCTACTCATCGAGCCCGACCTCGCGCCAGAAACCGGACCGCGGGTCAAAGCGTTGCGAACAATGCCGAACGCGGTCGCCCCCGGCAAGCGGCGTCGCAAGGCATTGCGTGCGGGTGCATCGGCTAACATGGCAGGTGACCTCGGCCCGATTGGACTGAATGCGAGAACCACCGACATGCTAGATCGCGTTGGCGAGACACGAATCCCCGGACGCCCCAACCGAGTCAATAGCGCGCAAAAACACGAACTGTCGCGTCGCTACGTCAGCCGCCTCACCCGCAATACCCTCGCCGTCATCATGGCCGGCGGACGGGGCGAGCGGCTGAAGCATCTGACCGATTTCCGCTGCAAGCCGGCGACCCCGTTCGGTGGCAAGTTCCGCATCATCGATTTCGTGCTGTCGAACTGCGTCAATTCCGGGATTCGCCGCATCCAGGTCATGACGCAATACAAGGCGCATTCGCTCATCCAGCACATTCAGCGCGGCTGGGGCTACCTGCGCGGCGAGTTCGGCGAGTTCGTCGAGATCATTCCGGCGCAGCAGCAGTTGGGCGACTTCTGGTACCGCGGCACGGCGGATTCGCTCTATCAGAATCTACAGATCATCAAGTTGCATCATCCCCGGCACATCCTGGTGCTGGCCGGCGATCACATCTACAAGATGGACTACGGCCCGATGCTCGCGGCGCACGTAGAAAAGAAGGCCGACATCACGGTGGGCGTCGTCGAGGTGCCGCGCGAGCAGGCAACGAGCTTCGGCGTCATGAGCGTGGACGAGGACTATCGGATCACGAAGTTCTCTGAGAAGCCGAAGGACCCGGAGAGCATGCCCGGGAATCCGAACGTCGCGCTCGGCTCGATGGGCATCTACGTGTTCAAGGCGGGCTTGCTGTATCGATTGCTCGAGGAGCACGCCAAACAGCCCCATACATCGCACGACTTCGGGCGCAACATCATTCCCGACGCGCTGCAGCGGTTGAAGGTGTTCGCCTATCCATTTCGCGACAACCAGACGCGGGTACAGCAGTACTGGCGCGACGTCGGCACCGTGGACGCCTTCTACGAGGCGAACATGGAGCTGATCTACGTGAATCCGGAGCTGAACATCTACGACGAGCAGTGGCCGATCTGGACCTATCAGCGGCAGTATCCGCCCGCCAAGTTCGTGCTCGATGACGACGGCCGCCGCGGCATGGCGATCAACTCGATGGTGTCGGGTGGCTGCATCATTTCCGGGGCGCAGGTGAATCAGTCGCTGTTGTTCTCGAACGTGCGCGTGCAGGAGCGCAGCTACGTGGAGCGGGCGGTGATCTTCCCCGACGTGCGCATCGAGCCGAATTGCGTGATCAAGAACGCGATTCTCGATACGGGTGGCGTCGTGCCCGAGGGGACGCAGATCGGCGTGAACCGCGAGGACGATGCGCGACGCTTTTATATGAGCGAGAAGGGCATCGCGCTCGTGACTCGCGACATGCTGGCCCGTTTGCGCCCATAATCCGCGCCGCGAGGCCGGCGGCGTTGCGCCGGCGCGGGTCGTCAGGATCATCGGGGGCTCGATGCTTTCTCATTTATTGCGTGCGGCGCTGGGCGTGTTCGTGTTCGCTTTGGCCGGCTGCTCGTTGGCGCCGAAGCTGGAAGCGCCGCGGTTGACGCTCGTCAACGTGAGCATGACGTCCGCGGACTTCTTCAATCAGCAGTTCAACGTGCGCCTGCACGTGCAGAATCCGAACGATCGGGACTTGCCGGTGAAAGGGATCGACTATGAGCTGTTCCTCGAGGGGGATAGTTTCGCGGAGGGGGTGACGAACAAGGCGTTCGTGATTCCGGCACTCGGAGAGACGGAGTTCGATCTGCCAGTGCGTACGAACTTCGTCAGCAGCCTGGGGCGGCTCGTGTCGCGGCTGCAGGGACGCAAGCAGGTCTTCTACGTCCTCGAAGGCAAGGTGCTCACCGATGTTGGGATGTTCAGCAAGATTCCGTTTCGGGAAAGTGGGTCGGTGGACCTGACTACGATCAAGTGACCGGTCCTGGCGTCGGCGCTGCGCGGCACTGTCTTGATGCCGCTGCGATCTGGTCGCGCGCGTCCGTTGGCTGTTACGGCGCTCCGTCGATCGCGTGCGTCGGTCGGCTGTTACGGCACTACGTCGACCGCGCGTCCGTCGGCTGTACGGCACTACGTCGATCGCGCGCGTCCATCGGCTGTACGGCACTCCGTCGGCCGCGTGCGTCCGTCGGCTGTTACGGCACTGCGTCGACCGCGCGCGCCCTTCGGGCTGCAATCGGCCTAGGCCGGGGTGAGCGTCTTGGCCTGAGCCCCGCAAGCTCATCACAGCTTCTTCTGGACGTGCCCGCAACATCTGGCTTTCCCGCTCTCACGCTTCGGCAACCCGCATGAGCGACGTGCCATCCGGAGGACGGGAGGGCCCGCTCGACTGGGCCCTTCCCACCACGACCGCAGTTTGCCAAGACGCTCACCCCGCCCTCTCCGATTGCGAAGAGCGCGCTGCACTCTCCCCACGGCGCACGTTCAATGATCGATATGCACGCCAACGTCCTTCAGCGCACGCTTTGCCGATTGCCGATTGCCGATTGCCGATTGCCGATTGCCGATTGCCGATTGCCGTGCCGTTCTGCCGCTTGCTGCGTGCGCTGCGTTCAGATGCACATCGCGGCTGCCCGAATCCCATCTTTTCGCGAGTGATGGACGTGTGCGAGGACCGTCGATGGGCAAAAGAATGCGATGCGATGCGCAGAGCGAAACCTCACGGGAAGGTTCATCGAAGACGTTGGCGTGGGGCGCTTGCGTACAGAGTGGGAATCGGAGCGCGCTCTTTCGCAACCGAGAGGGCAGGGGGTACGGATTGGCGCGAACTGCGGTCGTGGTGGGAAGGGCTCAGTCGAGCGGGCCCTCCCGTCATCCGGATGGCGGGTCGCTCATGCGGGTTGCCATGCGCATGAGAGCGGGAAGGCCAGATGTTGCGGGCACGTCCAGAGGAAGCTGTGATGAGCATTCGGGGCTCGGCGCCAAGCCGTACCCCCTGACCTAGGCGGTTGCGGGCCCGAAGGGCGCGCGCGGCCGGTCGAAGTGCCGACCCATAACCGGTCGAAATGCCGACTCATACCGGTCGAAGTGACGGCTCGTCACGAGCGAGCGCGCTCAGGCGAAGTGCCGATTCCCAGCGAGCCCGCCATCGGACGAGGTCATCAGCCGACGAGTCCTCGATACATCCGCTCGTACTCGACCGCCTGCCGATCCCAGGAGAAGTCCTGCGCCATCGCGTTGCGCACGATCTGCCGCCAACTCTCGGTGTCGTGGTAGAGATCGAGCGCCGTATGAATCGCCCAGCGCACCGCCGGAACATCGAAGTCGTTGAACACGATTCCCGTCCCCGTGCCCGTCGCCGCATCCCACATCTGAACCGAATCCGCGAGCCCGCCCGTGCGGCGAACGATCGGCACCGTCCCGTATTTCAAGCTGTACATCTGATTCAGACCGCACGGCTCGTACTGCGACGGCATCAGGAACATGTCGCTCGCCGCCTCGATGAAGTGCGAGAGCTCCTCGCTATAGCCGCGGTGGAACACCACACGATCCGGAAAGCGATGCTGCAATTGCGCGAAAAAATTCTCGTACCGAGCGTCGCCGCTGCCGAGCGCGACGAGCGCCACGTCGCGATTGATCAGAATGTCGGGCAGCGAATCGAACAGTAGATCGAAGCCCTTCTGCACGGTCATGCGCGACACGATCCCCAGCAGCGGTGTCGCGGGCCCCACCGACAGATTCATCCAATCCAGAAGCGCGCGCTTCGTCGCCGCCTTGCCCGCCATGTCGTCGCGCGAATAGCGATGCTTCAAATAACGGTCGGTCGCCGGATCCCATTCGTCGTAGTCGACCCCGTTCAGAATGCCGATCACACCGTCCGGGCGCGCGCGCAATACGAAATCGAGACCATGTGAGCCGGTGGGCGTGCGGATTTCCTGCGCATACGTCGGGCTCACCGTCGATACTCGATCGGCCAGACGAATGCCCTCGCGCAGCCAATTGATCGTGCCGCTCGGCGCGACGATCGGATCGACGATCCAACGAATGTCCGTGCCGACGTCGTACATCGTCGCCGCGGGAAACACGCCTTGATAGCCGATGTTGTGAATCGACATGACCGTCTTCGCCCGCGCGAACAGCTGGTCCCACGCGTACGCCGTCTTCAGCAATGTCGGAATGAGCGCCGTATGCCAGTCGTTGCAATGGACGATGTCCGGCGCGAACTGCAGCCGTTGACACGACTCGAGCGCCGCACGCTGCAGCACCAGAAAGCGCAAATGCTCGTCGGTCGCGGTGGTGTAGATCGACGGCCGATCGAAGACCGCCGGGCAATGAACCAAGTAGAGAGGTACCGTGGAGCCCGGCAGCCGTGCTTCCAGCAGCGAAAAACGGTAGGAGTGCGCGCCGAGCTCGAGCGGCACGTCCTGCGCGACATCGACATGGGACGCGCCGAGCGCCGACAAGCCGATGCTCGAATACAACGGCATGAACAGCCGGATGTCATGGCCCAATGCCTGCAAATGCCGCGGCAGCGCACCGGCCACGTCGGCCAGGCCGCCGGTTTTCGCAAGAGGGGCTATCTCGGAAGCGACAAAACAGATCCGCATGAGCTAAACGAGTGTCCGTGGCGTTCTTGGCATTCGTGGCGGTGCACTAGACGTACACGCCGGGCCGCTAGCCGGTTCCCTTGCCTTCTTCGTCTTCAGTGCTCTTGCCCTGCGGCTCGGGCGCAGGCGGCTGCGAATGTGGCGGTGTGAAGGCGGCGAGCATGTTCTCCTGCAGCTTGCCCCACATTTCGAGATTGTGACGCGTGAGCTCGGACATCGCGCTCAAGGGCGCGCTCGTCATCATGCGCGCCAGCTGCGACTGCACGACCTCCTGTTGACGCATGAACGTTTCGACGCTCTTTTCGAGATACGTGCTCAGGAATCCCTGCAGCGAATTGCCATAGAAGCGAATCAACGATTCCAACAGCTGCGTCGAGAGGATCGGCCGGCCGAACTGCTCCTGATCCGCGATGACCTGCAGCAGGATCAGTCGCGTGATGTCCTCGTTCGTCTTGTCCTCGATCACTTTCACACGCTCGCCCGCTGTTACCATTGCGCGAATGTCATCGAGCGTGATGTGACGGCTCTGTGACGCATCGTACAGGCGACGGTTTGCGTACTTCTTGATCAAGCGTTCTGCACTCATGCTTCGGCCTCTAACCGTCAATCCGCCTACGCTGCGAACGGTGCTCCTGGGGAATCCGCCTGCGACTGGCCCGCTTTCCCGCCCCGCATACGGGCCGTTTCTGTGACAATACGGCGGGCCGTAGTCGCGCGGACCTCGAGGCGAGGGCGGGCTACTGTAACGACGCTCTTTTGGCGCCGCAACACAGGCCAGCGCACGGGCAGACTCGATACGGCGCTCGTTAGCAGCCGCACTCATTATTTAGACCATCGATGACGGATCGACAGACACACGACGGCGATTGGGTCGCCGCCTGGATCTCGCGCCAGCGCGACATGCTCGCGCGAGGCGCGCAGGCTCAGGCGGGCGACTCGGAAGCGGCGGAGTTCGGCGAACGCTGGGTCGAGGCGGGCAAGGCGGTCCTCGACGGCATGCGTCGATTCGCTGGCGTGGGCGCGCCCGGCGCAGCGCCCACGCTCGATCCGTTCGACATCGGCAACACGATGGCGGCGGTCTGGACCCAGGCCACCATGTTCCAGTCGCACGTCGCCGAGCAGGCCGCCGATTTCTTGCAGCGCTTACCGCCCGTTGGTCTGGCGCGCGAGCAGACCGAAGCATGGCGCGAGCTCGCGGCCGCGCATGCGGAATGCAAGCGACTCGAGCACGAGCTGCGCTCGGTGCTCGCGAAGGTTCAGCTCGATGCCCTCGACCTGCTCGAACAACGAGTGCGCGAGCGCACGCAGCCGCTCGAGAGCTTCCGCGAGCTGTACGACTTGTGGGTCGACTGCGGTGAGCGAGTCTATGGCGAGCTGGCGCACAGTCATGCGTATTCGAAGCTGCAAGCGGAGCTCGGCAACGCGACGATGCGGCTGCGCATCCGCGTTCAGACCGTGCTCGAACAAGCGCTCAAGCAGTTCGATCTGCCGACCCGTTCGGAGCTGAACTCATTGCATCGTCAAGTGCGCGAGCTCACGCGCGAGGTCGAGCGTCTGCGCAGCGCGCCCGCGCGACGCCCGGCCGCACCGCGCAAACAAGCCGAGCGCTCCCGCAAAGCGAAGGCGCGGTCCCGATGAAGCAGCACGTCGATCACGACAAGATCGCGCAGGAGATGCAGGCGTTCGCGCAGCGCGTGACGCGCGGCTTGAGCGCGCTAGCAGCCGTCGGTGACGTCACGATCGGGGGCGCGCCGAAGGACGCCGTGTTCGCGCTCGACAAGCTGACGGTCTATCGCTACCGCCCGGTCGCAACCGTACCGGACGAGGACCGTGTGCGCGTTCCCGTGCTGATCTGTTACGCGCTCGTGAATCGGCCTTACATGATGGATTTGCAGGCAGACCGCTCGCTCATCCGCCGGCTGCTCGATCGCGGCCTCGATGTGTATCTCATCGATTGGGGTTACCCCGACGGCGCGGATCGCTACTTGGAAGTGAGCGACTACGTGCTGCGCTACTTGCCGCGCTGCGTCGAGGCGGTGTGCGCGGCGAGCGGCCACGACGCGCTCAATCTGCTCGGCGTCTGTCAGGGTGGCACGCTGTCGCTGTGTTTCACGGCCCTCGAGCCGCAGCGCGTTCGCAATCTCATCACGATGGTGACGCCGGTGGATTTTCGAACGCCGGACAATCTGCTCACGAAATGGTCCGAGCACGTCGATCTCGCGCAGCTCGTGGCCGCGACCGGCAACGTGCCCGGCGACATGCTGAATGCGCTGTTTCTCGGCCTGATGCCGTTTCGGCTGACGAGCCAGAAGTATGTGGATCTCATGGATCACATCGAGGACCCGCACGCGCTCGAGAATTTCCTGCGCATGGAGAAGTGGATCTTCGACAGCCCCGATCAGCCTGGCGAGATGTTCCGGCAATTCATGCAGTGGTTCCTGAAGGAAAATCGTCTCGCCGCGGGCTCGCTCGAGCTGGCCGGCCGCGGCGTCGACCTCGGGCGTATCACGATGCCGGTCCTGAACATCTACGCGAGCCAGGATCATCTCGTGCCGCCGTCCGCGAGCAAGCCGCTCGCCGGTCTGATCGGCAGCCGCGACTACACCGAGCACGAATTTCGCGGCGGTCACATTGGCATCTACGTGAGCGGCTCCGCGCAGCGCGAGATTCCCGAGCGCATCGCGACCTGGCTCCACGCGCGCGAGCCGCGTCGGCCGAGCCGCAAGGCATTCCCACGCCCGCTCCCACGGCGCCGTGCGACCGTATCGACGTGAGCAGTGCGATCACGCGCGCGATCACGATAACGAAACATGCTGACTCGATAACCCAAAAGCGCAGTTGACGATGTTTTCGCCAGCCCACAATCTGTTGTTGCATCGTCCGCGCTTCCCATCTCCCTTTCACGAGTAACGCCCCATGATCTACGACAACATCCTGGGAACGATCGGCCGCACGCCCATCGTCAAAATCAATCGGCTCGCTCCGGCGCACGTCACGATGTACGTCAAATGCGAGTTCTTCAATCCAATGAGTTCGGTGAAGGATCGACTCGCGATCGCGATCATCGAAGATGCGGAGCGGCGCGGTGCATTGCAGCCCGGCCAGACCGTGGTCGAGGCGACGAGCGGCAACACGGGCATCGCGCTGGCGATGGTGTGCGCGGCGAAGGGCTATCCGTTCGTGGCCGTGATGGCCGAGACGTTCTCGATCGAGCGTCGCAAGATCATGCGCATGCTCGGCGCGAAGGTCATTCTCACGCCGGCCGCGGAGCGCGGCTCGGGAATGGTGCGTAAAGCCGAGGAGCTGTCGCGCAAGCACGGCTGGTTCCTCGCGCGCCAGTTCGAGAATGCCGCGAACCCCGACTATCACCGCAACACGACCGGTCCGGAAATCCTGAGTGACTTCGCGGGCAAGCGCCTCGATTTTTGGGTGACGGGCTGGGGCACGGGCGGCACGCTCACCGGCGCGGGCGAGATGATCAAGAAGGCGCGCCCGGACGTGAAAATCATCGCGACCGAGCCCGCGGCGGCCGCGCTGCTGTCCGGCGCCGAGTTCAAGCCGCACAAGATCCAGGGCTGGACGCCGGACTTCGTGCCGGCCGTGCTGAACCGCTCGGTGCCGGATGAGATCCTCCCGGTCACCGACGACGAAGCGATCCAAACCGCACGCAGTCTCGCCGCGAAAGAGGGCATTTTCGTCGGCATCTCGGCGGGCGGCACGTTTGCGGCGGCGCTCAAGGTAGCGGCGAAAGCGCCGCAAGGCTCGGTGATCCTGGCGATGCTCCCGGACACGGGCGAGCGCTATCTCACGACCGCGCTCTTCGAAGGCATTCCAGACGCGTCCGACGAAGAGCCCGCCGCATCGACCAGATGAGATGCGGAGTTGTGAAGGGGGTCGTTTACGCACCACGTGGCGACCCGCTTCAATCGCGCCCGCACATGGGCCGTCAACTTCCCGCCATGCACAGCTTCCGTGCACATCCGGTTTGCGCCTGCGCAATCTGGAGGGTTGTGGTCGGAACATATTGAATTTACGATTCTTTACAGCCTCCAAGGGGTGCCGCGGCTAACTTGCGCCGAACCCTTGTTCGCCGCGCCGGTCATTCGCAATTCGTTACGTTTTTGCGTGTGACTTCCGCGTATCGTCCGTTTCGTCCACAGCTCGTGCCCTTCGGCGTGAGAGCGTCGATGGGGAATCTTCAATGATCGTTAATCTTCGCAGCATTGCAGTCGGTGCAGCCGTCGTGATCGCGCTCGCCGGACTCGGTTGGTTTGCCATTTCCAATGGCGATTCGCCCGCACCCGGCGGTACGCCGTCGGTCGGCGGCCGGCCCCAGGCAGCTGCCGGGATGCGTCAGCAACAGCGCGGCCCCGGCGGCCCGGTGAGCGTCGTCACCGTGACGTTGAAGCGCGAGCCGTTCGCCCAACAAATGGAAGCCGTGGGCACCGCTCGTGCGAACGAGGCGGTCGACATTACGGCGAAGCTCTCCAATCGCGTCACGGCAATCCATTTCCGCGAAGGTCAGCAAGTCAAGGCGGGCGAGGTGCTCGTCGAGTTCGACAGCGAGCAGGCGCGCGCCACGTTGGCCGAAGCCGAAGCGGCGTTGAGCGAGAGCCGCAGTCAATACAAGCGCAGCCGTGAGCTGTACACGACGAAGGTGCTCTCCGAAGCGCAGCTCGATCAGCTGCAGGCCACCTTGAAAGCGAACGAAGCGCGCGTGGCCGGTGCGCGATCGCAGCTGAACGATACGATCATCCGCGCGCCCTTCGCCGGCCGTGTCGGTCTGCGCAATGTGAGCGTGGGCGGCTTCGTGACCCCCGGCTCGGTCATCACGACACTCGATGATTCGAGCGTCATCAAACTCGACTTCTCGGTGCCCGAGGTGTTCCTGTCGACCCTGCAGGAAGGGCTGGGCATTTCCGCGCGGACCGCCGCGTACCCGGACGTGGAGTTCACGGGCAAGGTATCGAGCATCGACAGCCGACTCGATCCGGTCAGCCGCGCCATCGTCGTGCGCGCCCGGATCGACAACAAGGACGGCCGCCTGAAGCCCGGCATGTTCATGACCGTGAAACTGATCCGCGCCGATGTGCCGGCCCTCATGCTTCCCGAGGAAGCGCTCGTTCCCGAGGGCACGAACAAGTACGTGTTCGTCGTCCGCGACGGCCAGGCCGTGCGAGTGCAGGTGCAGACCGGCCGGCGCCGTCCGGGCGAAGTCGAGATCGTGAGCGGGCTGCAGGAAGGCGACGCGGTCATTACCGAAGGTACTCAGAAGGTGCGTGATGGCGCACCCGTGAAGGCGACCCCGGCGGCAGGCTCGGAGCCTGCATGATCATCTCAGAGGTATCGGTCCGAAGGCCGGTATTCGCGCTGGTCATCAGCTTGCTGCTGGTGATCATCGGCCTGATGGCGTACGACCGCCTGCCGGTTCGCGAATACCCCGACATCAGCGCGCCCATCGTCAGCGTCGACACGACCTATCGTGGCGCGACCGCGGCCGTCGTCGAAACGAAGATCACCCAGATCATCGAGAACCAGGTCGCGGGCCTCGAAGGCGTCGAGAAGATCACCTCGTCGAGCGCCGAGGAGCGCTCGCGCATCACGATCGAATTCGGTCTCGGCCGTGAGATCGAGTCCGCGGCGAACGACGTCCGCGATCGCGTGTCGCGCGTCCAGGCGCAGCTGCCCGACGAAGCCGATCCGCCGCAGATCAGCAAGGTCGATGCGAATTCCGACGCGGTGCTGCAGATCGACCTGTCGAGCGACCAGCGCTCGATGCTCGAGCTGAACGACTACGCGGACCGCTATCTCATCGATCGCTTCCTCGTCGTCCCGGGCGTCGCGATGACGCGAATGATCGGCGAGCGCCGCTATGCGATGCGCATCTGGCTCGACCGCCAGGCGCTCGCCGGCCGCAGGCTCACCGTGCAAGACATCGAGGCGGCGCTGCGCCGGGAGAATCTGCAGTTGCCCGCCGGACGCATCGAGTCGCTGAACCGCGAATTCACGCTGCGCACCGACACGGGATTCACGACCGAGGATGATTTCCGGGAACTCGTCATCGGCCGCGGCGTCGATGGCTCGCTCGTGCGGCTCGGGGAAGTGGCGCAAGTGAAGCGCGACGCGGAGAACTTCCGCTCGCTTTCGCGTACGAACGGCGTCAACGGCATCACGCTGCAAATCATCCCGACCTCGACCGCGAACGTGCTCGACGTGACCCGCGGGGCGCAGGAAGAGATGGAGCGCATTCGCGAGACGCTGCCCGAAGACATTCGCATGGAAGTGAACATCGACAACTCGCTGTTCGTCCACGAGTCGATCAACGAGGTCATGCACGCGCTCTCCGTCGCGTTGATCCTCGTCCTCGTCGTCATCTACCTGTTCATGGGCAGCCTGCGCGCGACGATCATCCCGGCCGTCACGATTCCGGTGTCGATCATCGCCGCGTCGATCGTCATGGTCATCGCGGGGTATTCGATCAATGTGCTGACGCTGCTTGGCGCGGTGCTGGCGATCGGCCTCGTCGTCGACGACGCGATCGTCGTCCTCGAGAACATCATGCGGCGCATGGAGGAAGGCGAGCCGGCACTGATCGCGGCCGTCGACGGCAGCCGCGAGATCGGCTTCGCGGTCCTCGCGACGACGATGGTGCTGATCGCGGTGTTCCTGCCGATCTCCTACCTGCCCGGCAATCTCGGCCGGCTGTTCAGCGAGTTCGGCGTGACGATCGCGGCGGCGGTCGTGTTCTCCGCGCTGATCTCGCTGACGCTCGTGCCGATGATGACTTCGAAATTCTTTCCGCAAGGCGTGCAGCGCACCGGCCTTACGGTTCAGGTCGAGCGGTTCTTCCATTGGCTGTCGGATCGCTACGAGACCTCGCTCCGCGCGAGCGTGCGCCGGCCCGTGATCGGCTTGGGCCTCGCGGTCGGAGCGCTCGTGCTCGGCGGCGTGCTGTACAAGGCGCTGCCCAGCGAATACGCGCCGGCCGAAGATCGCGCGCAGGTGCAGATGATGGTGGCGGCGCCCGAAGGCTCGAGCCTCGCGTACATGGATCGCTATCTGCAGCGGATCGAAGAGATCGCCCAGGACGAAGTGAGACGCGGCAATGCGCGGCGCGTGCTGACGCGTACGGGCGGCTTCGGCAGCAACGACGTCAGCATCGGGCGCGTTGTGCTGCCCCTGAATCCGTGGGGCGAGCGCGATGATTCCGCAACGGTGATCATGCAGCGGCTACGCCAGCGTACGGCCGATCTGCCGGGCGTGCGCATCGCTGTCGTGCAGCCCGGCGGCATGGGTCAGCGTGGCGGCGCCGGTTCGCCGGTGCGGCTCGTGCTCGGCGGGCCGACGTACGAAGACCTGGTGAAATGGCGCGACATCGTGCTGGAGCGCGCCGCGCAGAACCCGGGGCTCGTCAATCTCGATTCGGATTACTACGAGCGCAAACCGCAGCTCGATGTCTCGATCGACCGTAATCGCGCGGCCGACCTCGGCGTTTCCCTGGAAAGCGTTGGCCGCACGCTCGAGACCATGATGGGCTCGCGCGTCGTCACGAATTACCTGGAGGGCGGCGAGGAATACCGCGTGATCCTGCAGGCGCGCGACAGCGACCGCGCCAGCCCGAGCGATCTCGACCACATCTACGTGCGCTCGCAGACGAGCAATGAGCTGATTCCGCTCGCGAACCTCGTCCGTCTCACCGAGACGGCCGGGCCGACCGATTTCAAGCGCTTCGATCGGCTGCGCGCCGTGACGATCAGCGCCGGCATGGCACCCGGCTATTCGATGGGCGAGGCGATCGAGTTCTTCGAGCAGATCGTGCGCGAGGAGCTGCCGCCCGAAGCGAGCGTCAATTGGGACGGCGAATCGCGCGAGTTCAAGCGATCTGGCGGCGCGCTGTACGTGGTCTTCGTACTGGCGCTGACGATCGTGTTCCTCGTGCTCGCGGCGCAGTTCGAGAGCTTCCGTCACCCGATGATCATCATGGTGACGGTGCCGCTGGCCGTGACCGGCGCGCTGCTGGGGCTGTTCGTGGAGGGCGGCTCGATCAACGTGTTCAGTCAGATCGGCTGCATCATGCTCATCGGCCTGGCCGCGAAGAATGGCATCCTGATCGTCGAGTTCGCGAATCAGCTGCGTGACCGTGGCGTGGAGTTCGTCGAAGCCGTGATCGAAGCGTCCGCAATCCGCCTGCGTCCCGTGCTCATGACGAGCCTGTGTACGTTGTTTGGCGCCGTGCCGTTGCTATTGGCGTCGGGGGCGGGGGCGGAAAGCCGTCGTGCGATCGGTGCCGTGGTCGTCTATGGCATCGGGTTCTCGTGTCTCCTGACGCTGTACATCGTCCCGACGCTGTACAAGCTGCTCGCACGTAACTCGCGCTCCCCCGAATACGTCAGCCGGATGTTGGAGCGGGTGCGCAGTGCCCATAGCGCGGCCGCGGAGAAGCCGGCCACCCCACCGCCGGAGCCCGAATCTCCCTAGGGGTCCTCGCGGGCATCGGGCATAAAAAAAGCCGGTGGGGGGAACCGCACCGGCTTGTCCAAAGCGCGACTTTCGTTGCGCTCTCGCAGGAGGACGAAGATGTGACTCCGCCTCTCGCGCCAAAGTTTCAAATCGCGGGCAATATTAAGAATTTGTGATGTTTATGGCCCGGCCCACCCGTTGCCATACGCAGACAGCCGGCCATCGTTAGAAAAACATCAACATCGCGGAGTGGGCTCCAGGGCAGCTTGCCGTGGCCGGCGATTGATAAAATCCCGCTCCGCTCGCGCTCCTTGGGTCGCCCATGCCGCTGTCGCCCTACCAACAACTCGAACAAGAATTCCGTCGTCTGCACGCATTCCGCGGCGCCGCAAGCATCCTGCGTTGGGATGCTGCCGTCATGATGCCCAGGGGTAGCTCCGAGCTGCGCGGTGAGCAGCTGGCCGCGCTCGAGACCGAGTGCCATTCCCTCCTGACCTCCCCAAGGGTCTCCCGTCTGCTCGATCGGGCCGACGCCAACGCTCAAGGGTTGGAGCATTGGCAGCTCGCCAACCTGCGTGAGATGCGGCGGGAGCGCGAGCATGCGATCGCCACACCGCGGAGCCTCGTGTCCCGGCTCGCGAAGGCGACGGCGCGGGCGGAGATCAAGTGGATCGAGGCGCGGCAGAAGAGCGACTTCGCGCTGTTCGCGCCGCATCTCGAAGAGGTCGTGAACCTGCTGCGCGACAAGGCGCGACTGCTCGGCAAGGCGCTCGACCTCGCGCCCTACGATGCATTGGCCGATGAGTTCAGTCCCGGCCTGCGCAGCGCCGAAATCGACGCGATCTTTACGACCCTCGGCCGCCGTCTGCCGGGGCTGATCCACGAGGTGATCGAGCTGCAGGCGCAAAAGCCGCCGGTGGAAATCAGCGGGCGCTTCTCGGTGTCGAAGCAGCGCCAGCTCGCGCTGGACGTCATGCGGACGCTCGGCTTCCCGTTCGACAAGGGACGCCTGGACGAAAGCGAGCACCCGTTCACCGGCGGCGTGCCGGGCGACATGCGCATTACGACGCGCTTCAATCCCGCCGATCCGCTGACCGGCCTGATGGGCATCCTGCACGAGTCCGGTCATGCGATGTACGACGTCGGCCTGCCGGAAGCGTGGCGGGGCCAACCGGTCGGGCGTGATCGCGGCATGGCGATGCAAGAGAGTCAGTCGCTGCTGCTCGAGATGCTGATTTCCCGCAATCGCCCGTTCTTGCGCTATCTGCAGCCCTTGCTGGAAAAGACGTTCGGCGTCAGCGGTCCGGAATGGGAGGTCGAGAACCTCTACCGCCTGCTGATCCGCGTCCGTCGCAGCCTGATCCGAGTGGACGCGGACGAGGTCACGTATCCCGTGCACGTCATGCTGCGCTACGAGCTGGAAAAGGAAATCCTGGATGGCGAGCTCAAGGTGATGGACCTGCCGGAAGCCTGGAATTCGCGCATCCAGGACCGGCTCGGCGTGCGGCCGACGAACGATGCCGAGGGCTGCCTGCAGGACGTGCATTGGGCGGTCGGATCGTTCGGCTATTTCCCTTCCTATGCGATCGGCGCCGTGATCGCCGGCCAGCTGTACGAGGCGCTGCGCAACGATCGCCCGGCCCTGGACGAGGAAATCGCGGCGGGCCAGTTCGGCGGCCTCTTCGAATGGCTGCGCGAGAACGTCCACAGCGTCGGCGCGAGCCTCGGCATGCCCGAGCTGATTCAAAACGCGACGGGCAGGCCCTTGTCCGCCGCGGCGTGGCTGCGATATGTCGAAGGAAAGTACCTGGAAGACTAGCGGCGGCCGTCGTTGGCGTTAGCAGGTACTATGCGAACGCCTGCCGTCGGCCTTGTCGTCATCCCACTACACTCGATCAGACCCATGTCCTCCGTTCCGCACATCCCTTCGAACAACTTCAAGAAGCTGCAGGCCCACCTGCGCGGCCTCGTGGGCAAGGCGATCGAAGACTTCCGCATGATCGAGGCGGGCGATCGCGTCATGGTGTGCCTGTCCGGCGGCAAGGATTCGTACACGATGCTCGACATTCTGCTGTCCT
This sequence comes from Pseudomonadota bacterium, assembly GCA_023428645.1. GTDB lineage: Bacteria > Pseudomonadota > Gammaproteobacteria > Steroidobacterales > Steroidobacteraceae > Steroidobacter. Next base: position 20,601 of record JAEYXD010000237.1, on the reverse strand, counting down.
TGCAGCGCTCGGCACCCGTCAGCTTCGAGCTCCTCGCGGTGAACCTCGACCAGAAGCAGCCGGGCTTTCCGGCACACGTGCTGCCGGACTATCTCACCGCGCTCGGCGTGCCGTTTCACATCATCGAGCAGGACACCTACAGCGTCGTCAAGCGAGTGATTCCGGAAGGCAAGACGATGTGCGGCTTGTGCTCGCGCTTGCGGCGTGGCGCGCTGTATCGCTTCGCGGCCGAGAACGGCGTCACGAAGATCGCGCTCGGCCATCATCGCGACGACATCGTCGAGACGCTGTTCCTCAACATGTTCTTCGGCGGCAAGCTGAAGGCGATGCCGCCGAAGCTCAAATCGGAGGACGGCCGGCACATCGTCATCCGTCCGCTCGCGTACGTTCCCGAAAGCGAGATCGAGCGCTATGCGCGGGCGCGCGAATTTCCGTTGATCCCGTGCTCGTTGTGCGGTTCGCAGGAAAACATGCAGCGGCTCGAGATCAAGAAAATGCTGCAGGACTGGGAGCAGCGCTATCCGGGACGCACCGAATCCATCTTCTCGAGCCTGCGCAGCGTCGTGCCGTCGCACTTGGCGGACCCGGCGGCCTACGACTTCGCCTCGCTGCGCGCGGGCGAGGCGGACGCGAGCGAGTCACCATGAGCGCGGCAACGATCGTCTTTTCGCATGGCAAGGACGGCGCGCCGTGGGGCCCGAAAATCGTCGCGATGGCGGAGGTCGCACGTCGTCATGGTCTCGCCGTCGAGTCGATCGACTATCGCGGCATGGACGATCCGGCCGCCCGAGTCGCGAAGGCGCTGGACATCTGTCGAGCGCTGCCCGAACCGCCGATCCTCGTCGGCTCCAGTCTCGGTGGCCATGTGTCCGCGGCGGTGTCGTCGTTCCTGCCGACCCGGGCCATGTTTCTGCTCGCGCCAGCGTTCTTCATGCGTGGCTTCGAGCAATTCACGCCGACGCCGGCGCGCTGCCCCATCGAGATCGTGCACGGCTGGAACGATACGACGGTGCCGGTCGAGAACAGCATCAAGTTCGCGCGTCTGCACAAGACGGTCTTGCATGTGCTCGATTCTGATCATCGGCTGACGGACAGCATCTCGCAGATCTGCGAGCTGCTCGATAGCTTCATCGCTCGGCTCCAGCCCCTTCCGCCGCGATAGCGGGGGAAGGCTGGGGATGGGGGCTCTCGAAGCCGCACGAATCGTAATCACACGCGCGATGCGCCGCATTGCCGCCGCAAAGTCGGCGTTGCATCATCCGCGGCGCCGATAACACCAAGGAGCCGACATGAACGCCGCCCATCGAACGTTGGCCGCGCCGATCGATCGCGCGCTGGAAGCCGCCGAATAAATGGCCGATCTCTCCGCTTGGGATCGCCTGCTGCTCGCGATGTTGAGGCGCCCGCTCGCCATGTGGGCGCGGCCGCATGTACTGCCAGAGGACGTCAAGGCGCGTTTCGGCGGGCACGTGCGACCCGTGTGCTACGTGCTCGAGATGCATGGTGTCGCGGATCTCGTCGTGCTCGAAAAGGTGACGGAGGCGCACGGCCTGCCGTCGCCGTCGCAGGCATTGAAAGCGCCGCTGCCGGCAACGAGCGTCTTCTTTCTCGAACGCTTCGCGGACTTCTGGGGCAATCGCATCGATCGACGCATCTCGGCCCCGCTGCGGCAGCTGGTGCGCGCGGCGAGCACTGACAGGAGTCTGGACGTCGATCTGATCCCCGTGAGCGTGTTCTGGGGCAGGGCGCCTCAACACGAGGGCTCCTGGTTGCGCGTGCTGCTCGCCGAAACGTGGGATCGAGTGGGCCGCTTCCGTCGCTTCCTCTCCGTGATCGTGAACGGCCGCAATCTGTTCGTGCAGTTCGGCGAGCCGATCTCGCTGCGAACGCTCGTCGACGAAGGAACCGACCCAGCGCGCGCCGTGCGTCGAGTACATCGCACCTTGCGCGCGGCACTGAGCCGGCAGCGTGTCGCCGCGATCGGCCCGGATCTGTCGCATCAGCGCACGATGACGACACAGGTGCTGCGCACGGCCGCCGTCCGGCGCGCGATGCGCGATGAGATGCGCGCAAAGAAGCTGTCGCGCCGCGAAGTGGTGGAGCTGGCGAAAGGCTATGCGGGGGAGATCGCGTCGAATTACTCGCACGTGATCGTCGCGATTCTCGCGCGCCTGCTGCGCTCGTTCTGGACACGGCTGTACGACGGCGTCGAGCTGCATCATTTCGAGCAGCTGCAGAAGGTCAGCGAAGGCAACGAAGTCATTTTCGTGCCGTGTCACCGCAGCCACATCGATTATCTGTTGCTCTCGTACACGATCTACTACAAAGGGTACGCGGTGCCGCATATCGCCGCGGGCATCAATCTCAACATGCCGATCGTGGGCAGCATTCTGCGGCGAGGCGGCGCCTTCTTCCTGCGGCGCAGTTTCAAGGGCAATGCGCTCTACACGATGGTGTTCATGAAGTACCTCGGGCTCATGATGGCCCGCGGCCACTCGATCGAGTACTTCATCGAAGGCGGGCGCAGCCGCACTGGACGGCTGCTGCAGCCGAAGACGGGCATGTTGTCGATGACGGTGCGCAGCTACCTGCGCGATCCGCGGCGGCCGATCGTGTTCCTGCCGGTGTATTTCGGCTACGAACGTCTGGTCGAAGGCAAGACCTACATCGGTGAGCTGTCGGGCAAGCCGAAAGAAAAAGAATCGATCCTCGGCATGCTGCGAACGCTGCCCGCGCTGCTGCGCAAGCGCTTCGGCAAGGTGCACGTGAGCTTCGGCGAGCCGCTGCGCCTCGACGATGTGCTGGCTCGTCACGCCTTCGCCCGACCCGCAGAGGGCGCCGATTGCAGCGGCGCTGCGTCCGCCAACAGCCCAGCGACGAAAGTGGATCTGTCTGCTGTCCGGGACGAGCGCCCGGCATGGCTCGGTGCCGCCGTGAACGATCTCGCCGCGCGCATCATGACGAACATCAACAGCGCCGCGTGCGCGACGCCGATCAACTTGCTCGCGCTGGCGCTGCTCGCGACGCCGAAGCAGTCGATGATCGAAAGCGATCTGGCGCGGCAACTGGAGCTGTATGCGTCGCTGTTGCGTCAGCTCCCCTATTCGCCGCTCGTGACGATCACCGACCTCGATGGCGCGTCGATGATCAAGCATGGCGAGCGCATGGGCGTGCTCGAGCGGCTCGCGCATCCGCTCGGCGACATCATCCGCATGAACGAGGAGAACTCGGTGCTGATGACGTACTTCCGCAACAACGTCCTGCACCTGATCGCGATCCCGTCACTCATCGCGTGCTGCTTCCTGAACAATCGCGCCATGACGACGAGCGACATTCGGCGGCTCATGTGGCGCATCTATCCGTATGTGCGCGACGAGCTGTTCCTGCGCTGGGAAGAGGCCGAAATGGACGAGCTCGTGGTCGAAACGCTCGACGATCTCGCGAACCACGGGCTGCTGCATCGTGCCGACGAGCCGGAGATGTGGCGCCGGCCGCCGACCGATTCGATCGAGGCGGTGCAGCTGTCGGTGCTCGCGCAAACGACGGTGCAGATCATCGAGCGCTATTACCTCGTGATTTCCGTGCTGTTGAAGGCCGGCAGCGGCCGGCTCACCCAGACAGTGCTGGAGTCGCAATGTCAGCTGATGGCGCAGCGAATGTCGATCCTGCACGAGCTGCATGCGCCCGAATTCTTCGACAAGAGCCTGTTCGCGCACTTCATCGATTTGCTGCGTGCGCGCAAGGTGCTGACCGTCAATGCCGAAGGCCGCCTCGTGTTCACGGAGATGCTGACGGTCGTCGCGCAGGACGCGCAGCTCGTCCTGCACGAGCAGATCCGCAACAGCATTCTCCAGGCGACGCATCGCTGATCCTGTGCGAATGCATCGCGGGCGCTCGCGCATCTCACGATAGGCATCCGCGCGCTTCGAGCGCATCATCCGGCGCCTTGCTCAATTGCGGCAGTATGCGTCATGACACGTGTTTTCGTTGCGTTCACGCTCCTCATCGCGGCCTGCAGCGCCGGTGCGGACATTCTCCTGACGACGGCGACGCCGCGCGTCGTTGCCGGCAGCAGCGTGGAGCTGGCGCTGACGATCACGAATGCGGGCAGCGAGCCGCTCTCGGTCGATCTGCCCTCGCCGTTGCGACTGCGTCTCGAAACCGAAACCGCGCTCACCGTGATCGAGTTCTTGCCTGACCGCAGCGGCACGATCGTCGTGCCCCCGAGCCAGTTCACGACGGTGAAGCTGACGGGCGCCTTGCCCGCCGCCTCGGTCGGTGTGGCAAGCGTGCGGCCCACCGGGCTGACGACGAATGCGCTCGCACTCGTGATCGCCGCGCCGAGCCCGCAAGCGCTGGCAAGCGGCACGAGCGCGCCGACGTCCGAGCCGCCGAAGTCCGGCCAGGATGCGAAGCTCGTCGACAAGCCGCCGCCGCTCGCGCTCTCCGTGTACGAGCCCGTGTATTTCATCGTGGGTGGCGACGGCGGCTTGAACGCGAAATTTCAGCTCAGCTTTCGCTATCGCTTGTTCGACGATCAGGGCCGGCTCGCACGGCGTCTGCCGTGGATCGACGATCTGTATCTGTCGTATTCGCAGACGTCACTGTGGGACTTGAACGAGCTGTCGAAGCCGTTCCGCGATTCGAGCTACCGGCCGCGGCTGTTCTACGCGAACTACGATCTCGGCCGCCTGTTCGATGGCCGCGTGCGACTCGGAATCGAGGCGGGCGCGGGTCATGAGTCGAATGGCAAGGACGGCGAAGACTCGCGCAGCTTCAACATGCTCTATGTGCGCCCGACGCTGCGGATCGGCGATCCCGAGGGATTCACCGCGTTTGCGGCGCCCCTTTTCCACAACTACATCGGCGAGGAACAGAACCCGGACATCGCGGATTACCGCGGCAACGTCGACTGGCTGTTCGGCGTCGGCAGTAAAGGCGGCTGGAATTTCTGGACGGTGCTGCGCAAGGGTGACCGCAGCAACTACGGCAGCGCCGAGCTGAATCTATCGTATCCATTGTCGAAGCTGAGCGGCGGTGACCTCACGGGCTGGCTGCTGCTGCAGTATTTCGGCGGCTACGGCGAGAGTCTGCTCGACTACAACCGCAAGCTCGATGCGCAGCTCAGGCTTGGCATAGCGGTCGCCCTCTGAGCGTTTGGAAGGAGCGAAGGGAGCCCGCTCGCTTCAATCGTAACTGCGCACTCGGCCGCGTCCCTGCTTCACCTGGCCGCGCTGCTGCTTGCCTTCGAGCCTGCGCTGCTTCGACCCGCGCGTCGGCTTCGTCGGGCGGCGAATCTTCGGCTCGATCTCCGCTTCTTCGATCATCGCGTGCAGGCGCTCGAACGCGTCGCGCTTGTTGTGCTCCTGCGTGCGAAACCGTTGTGCCGTGATGACGATGACATCCTCGTCGGTGAGACGGCGGCCCGCGAGTACCGCCAGGCGCGCGCGCACGCGCTCCGGCAGTCCGGGCCATGCGTTGAGGTCGCAGCGCAGCTGAACGGCGCTCGCAACCTTGTTCACGTTTTGTCCGCCAGGCCCGCCGGCGCGAATGAAACGCAGGTCGATCGCCGAGTCGGGGGGCGCATGGCGCACGGATCAGGGCTCCGTGGCCGGCGACGCGCGCTCTTTCTTCATTTCGAAGAGGACTTCGCGCTGTGCGACCGGGATCGTGATGCCGTTCTCCTGGAACAGCCGCCAGATTGCGCGATTCACGTCGGAGCGCACGTTGTTCACGCCTTCTTGCGGATCGGCAATCCAGAACCGCAGCTCGAGATCGAAGCCGTAATCGTTGAAGCCCATCATTCGGGAGACGGGCGGCGGATCGCGCAGAATGCGGGGCTGGTCCTCGGATGCCTGCAGCAGCAGCGCCAGCGCGCGCTCCGGATCGCACTTGTAGCTCACTCGCACCGGCAGCTTCAGGCGCACGCGCGGATCGGTATAGCTCCAGTTGATGACGGAGTTGATGATGAGGTGCTGGTTCGGCACGAGCGTCTCGACGCCGTCGCGGTCGCGGACCACGACGTAGCGGCCACGCAGTTCCTGTACCCAGCCGAAGCCTTCGGTGCTCGTGCCCGGCATGCCGGTGAAGCTGATGACGTCGCCCGGCTTGATCGAGCGGTCCATGAGCAGCACGAAGCCGCTGATGAAGTTCGCGACGATCGCCTGCAGACCGAAGCCGAGGCCGACGCCGATCGCGCCGGTCAGCACGTTCAACGTCGTGAGATCGAGGCCCGCGGCGTTGAGGCCGAGCAGGATCGACAGGCCGATCAAGAACGTCTGCGAGAATTTCGCGATGCCGATGCGCATGCTGAGCGCGAGGCCCTGCATCGCCATCAGCCGCCGCTCGAACCAGCGCGCGAGCCACACCGCCACGAGAATGAAGGCGCCGACCGTGAACAGCAGCTTCAGGACGGACCAGAGCGTGATCTTCCCCTTGCCGGTCCTGACGCCGACGCTGTCGAGCGCCTGCACGACGGGGTCGAACCAGCCGAGCACGTGCAGGGCGAGCATGGCCCAGATGAAGAACGTGATCAGATTCCCCCAGCCCTTCGTGCGATTGCCGACCGACAGCCGCACGAGATACACGCCGACCCGGATGAGCAGCATGAGACCGGCGAGCGTGATCGCGAGATCGACGATGCCGCTTTCAGCCTTGATCGCGTGTAGTACGCCGCCGAAGGCCGCGATCAGCACGAGCGCGGCGACATGCGGGCTCGCGATCAGCACAGCTTCCGTGACGCGCGCCTGAACGCCCGTCTGGACGAGCGCCAGGCGGGCCTTGTCGGTGCTGCGCAGCTGATGGCTGAACCACCACGCCAGCAAGATCGCGATCGCGACCGCCGCGAGCTGCAGCATGGAGGCGGGAGTGAGGAGCGCTTCGAGATTACGGCCGATATTGCGAAGCAGTTCCTGCATGCTAGGCGTTCAAGTCGGGAATGAGCTCGCTTTCGAGTCGAGCGATCTGGTCCTTCAGGAGCAGTTTGCGTTTCTTCAGCCGCCGCAATTGCACCTCGTTGACGTAGAGATCCATCTGCAGCCGGTTGATGACGTCGTCGAGGTCGCGATGCTCGATCCGCAGGTCGCGCAAGCGTTCGAGGCGGCGGAAAGTCGCCGTCTCGACCTTGTTTTCCGTGTTGTCGTCGGATTCGTTCATCGCGGGCGGTACTTTAGCGAAGTAGGCAACGTATGCACAGCGCGCCCGGCGCGCCGTTCATTCGCCCGCGTGAGTGCCGTTTTGCCTTGAACCGTCCGTGTTCGACGCCGCCGAACGTTGCCGTGCGCGCCACTCATCGAGGCTCAACACGTTCGCGGCCGGCGGCAGCTGCTGCACGCTGACCGCGCGCTCGGGCGACACTTGTGCGGTACGCGGCGCATCATCCCCGCGTGCGTAACCGACGCTGTCCACGCGATTGCCGGTGAGTACGACGAATCCCTGCCGGCGCTCGATGCTGTTCGCCGTGTAGTCGAATACGTAGGTGCGGCGAAACGTGAACGCGCTGTGCGTGCCGCGCACGAACTGCAGCCGAGCGAAAGCGACCGTCCCGTCGAGAAATTGCAGGCTCAAACGCTCGCAGGCCTCGATGGCCGCGGCGTTCGCCCGCTCGCGTGCGGCAAGACTGTCCTGCCAGAACCAGGCGAGCGCCGCGGCGAGTATCAGCAAGACGAGGGCAGTCCAACCAAATTCCATACGAGGGTCTCACAGTCAGGAGATCCCCTGGGCGACGAGATCCCAGGGCGGCGCGCGGGCCACTATGATAAGGCGACCCCGCTTCAGCGAAGTTGCGCTTTACGTAACGATGCAGATCATCACACCGCCCGACGCTTCCCGCTCGTCGTTCGTCGCGTGGCCGGACATCGAGACGGTCCTGCTCGACATGGACGGCACGTTGCTCGACCTCCGATTCGACAACTATTTCTGGCTCGAGGTCGTTCCGGAGCGGTACGCGCAGAACCGCGGCATCGACCGCGAGCGCGCGCACGAAATTCTAAGGCCGATGTTCGCCGCGAAGCAGGGCACGCTCGACTGGTATTGCACCGACTATTGGAGTCGGACGCTCGAGCTGGATATCGCGGGACTGAAACAGGAGCTGCGCGAGCACGTCAGGTTTCTCCCGGGCGCCGAGCGTTGCCTGCAGGCATTGCAGGCGAGCGGGCTGCGAACCGTGCTCGTCACGAACGCGCATCACGACGCTTTGCGGGTCAAGGCGAGTCAAACCGGTCTCTTGCGCTACTTCTCAGGCGTCGTCAGCTCACATCAATACGGTGTGCCGAAGGAGCACCCGGAGTTCTGGCGCACGCTCGAGGCGCAACTGCGTTTCGACCGCGAGCGCACGCTGTTCGTCGACGACAGCCTCGCGGTCTTGCGCGCGGCGCGCGCGCACGGGATTCGGCACATCGTCGCGATCGCGCATCCCGACTCGACGCAGGAGCGTCGTGTCGTGCAGGAGTTTCCAGCGGTGCATGCGATCGCCGAGCTCCTGCAGCTCGACATCTTGCCGCGACAGGACTGACGCGCAGCCGGACGGCGATTACTCCGTTGGCGGCGTGGGTGCCGGCGTGCTCTGCTCGGAAGGCTTGTCGCCGCGGCGTCTGCGGCGTCTGCGGCGGCGCTTCTGTTCGCCTTCGGCCGCGCCTTCCGTTGGTGCGCTCGGCGCGCTGGGCGGCGGGCTCGCGCTCGGTTGTGGCGCCGGCTTTGCGGAGTGAGGACGGCGCTCCTGCGAGCGTCTCGGCGGGCGACCGCCACCGCCGCCACCGCCGCCGCGTCCGCCATTGCGCGATCCGCGCGGTCCTTTGCCGCCGCCGCCGCGGTAACGACTCGGCGATCGCTCCATCGGCGCGATCTCGGCGAGCATTTCCGTCGGCACGGTCGCGACCGGAATCTTGCGGCCGATGTACGCCTCGATGTCCGGCAGCGAGATGACGTATTCCTCGCAGCCGAAGCTGATCGCATCACCCTCCGTGCCCGCGCGCGCGGTGCGGCCGATGCGATGCACGTAGTCTTCGGGGTCCTGCGGCAGGTCGTAATTGAAGACGTGGCTCACATCGGGAATGTGCAATCCACGTGAGGCGACGTCGGTGCCGATCAAGCACGCGAGCGTGCCATCGTGAAAATCGCGCAACATGCGCAGGCGCTTGCGTTGCGGGACGTCGCCGGAGATCGCCTCGGCGTTGATCCCGTTCGCTTGCAGCATCCGTTCGATTTCCTCGGCCGCGCGGCGCGTGTTCACGAAGATCATGCTGCGTCGCGGATCCATGTGCTTCAGCAAGCCGACGAGCAAGCGTGGTTTCTCGTCATTCGAGGGGTAGTAGATCACCTGACGGACGCGATCGACCGTCATCTTGTCCGGCTCGATGCGCACGAGCTGCGGGTCGTTCATGTGTTCGTAGGCCAGTTCCAGCACACGGTGCGAGAGCGTTGCCGAGAACAGCATGTTCAAGCGCTGCGTAGGTTCGGGCAGCCGGCGCAGCAGATAACGGATGTCGGCGATGAAGCCGAGATCGAACATCCGATCCGCCTCGTCGAGCACGAGCACCTGCACCGAGCGCAGATCGATGACGCGCTGCTTGTAGAAATCGATCAATCGACCGGGCGTACCCATGAGCACATCGACGCCCGCTTCCAGATGATGGCGCTGCTTGTCGTAATCGACGCCGCCGAACGCCAGCCCCAGGCGCAGTCCCGTGTGCGAGCCGAGAACTTCCGCATCGCGATGGATCTGCACGGCCAATTCGCGCGTTGGTGCGATGATCAAGGCGCGGGGTGCATTCACTGTACGTCCCGCGGGGCTCGGCTCTCGGAGCAAGCGCGCGTACATCGCGACCAAGAACGCCGCGGTTTTACCGGTTCCGGTTTGTGCCTGGCCTGCTATGTCCATTCCGGCGAGCGCCACCGGCAAGGTTTGCGCTTGAATCGGCGTACAGCGCTCGAAGGACGCGTCCGCCAATCCTTTCTGCAGGGTTTCAGGAAGGTGCAAGCTGGAAAAAGACAGCTCTGTGAGATGAGATTCGGCCATTTAGTTTTTACGCGAGTGCGGTGCGAACGGGTTTAAGAGTGGTACGAGTGATTAGGGTGTGAATGCGAAAGTCGAGGCTTGCAAATTGAAAAGAGCTTAGGTTCTAATAAGCCTCAACGAGCGGATTCATCCGCACCCGCCCCGACCGGATCACCGGCACAAGCCCAAGCTCGTAGTCTCGCTGACCAAGCACCTCGTTGAATGGGACCCCGTCGGGGGTTCGAGCAACGTTCGATCCAAACACCTGAAGGTCGACCTATTACTGGCGCTCAAAACGTAAGGTTCAAACCGCGAGCACCGCACGGCTTACATCGGAGGCTTTACCGCCACATTGTGCCCGACCGAGCACACATTAGTCACTAACGGTCAATTCCCTTCTCGCGCGCCCTCGCGTCATTCGCAATTGATTTGAGACATCGGTGTACGACTCGAGATAGCGCAGAAGAGCACATTTCCAAACAAAGTCCGTAGAAAGTTCCAAGCTGGAGGAGTCCTGGTGAGCAGCGACACGATCAAGCACGTCACTGATACAAGCTTCGAGGCCGACGTGCTCAAGGCAAACGGTCCCGTCCTCGTCGATTTCTGGGCCGAATGGTGTGCTCCATGCAAGATGATCGCGCCGATGCTCGATGAGATCGCCGACGAGTTCAAAGGCAAAGTCACGATCGCAAAGCTGAACATCGACGAAAGTCCCAAAACCCCGCTGCGCTACAACGTGCGCGGCATTCCGACCCTCATCCTCTTCAAGAACGGCCAGGTCGAAGGCCAAAAGGTCGGAGCCCTTCGTAAATCAGACCTGGCAACATTTCTGGACACCAAACTGTGAGAGGCTATCTCGGTAATCAGGCCCGTAACCGTCCGGGCAAAGGTGGCGGCGGTCGTCCGAACCGCGGCAACGACGGCAATCGTGATCGCGGCGAACGCGGCAATCACCGGCAACCACAACACGACGATCTTCCGCAGGACGATCCGTTCGATTCCGATGACGTAGGGATCATTTCCCCATCGGAGCTGGCGGCGTCGCGTCAGTCGATGAATCTGACGCAGCTCAAGCTGAAACCAGTGCCTGAGCTCGTCAAGATCGCCCAGAAGATGGGGCTCGAGAATCTTGCCCGCTCGCGCAAGCAAGACATCATCTTCTCGATCCTCAAGGCCCACGCCCGCAGCGGCGAGGACATCTACGGCGACGGCGTGTTGGAGATCCTGCAGGACGGCTTCGGCTTCCTGCGCTCCGCCGACAGCTCCTATCTCGCCGGGCCCGACGACATCTACGTCAGCCCGAGCCAGATCCGCCGCTTCAATCTCCGCACCGGCGACTCCATTTCCGGTCTGATCCGTCCGCCGAAAGACGGCGAGCGCTATTTCGCGCTGTTGAAGGTCGGCGAGATCAACTTCGATTCCCCGGAAGGCGCGAAGCACAAGGTCCTGTTCGAGAACCTCACGCCGCTGCATCCGACGAAGCGGCTCAAGCTCGAGCGCGGCAATGGCTCCAGCGAGGATTTGACCGCACGCATCATCGATCTCGTCGCGCCGATCGGCAAAGGCCAGCGCGGGCTCATCATCTCGCCGCCGAAGGCCGGTAAGACGATGCTGCTGCAGAACATCGCGAGCTCGATCACCTCGAATCATCCCGAGGTGTACCTGATCGTGCTGCTCATCGACGAGCGTCCGGAAGAAGTGACGGAAATGGCGCGCACGGTGCGCGGCGAAGTCGTGTCGTCGACCTTCGACGAGCCGGCGACGCGTCACGTGCAAGTCGCGGAAATGGTGATCGAGAAGGCCAAGCGGCTCGTCGAGCACAAGCGCGACGTCGTAATCCTGCTCGATTCGATCACGCGTCTCGCGCGTGCCTACAACACGGTCGTGCCGAGCTCCGGCAAGGTGCTGACCGGCGGTGTCGATGCCAACGCGTTGCAGCGTCCGAAGCGCTTCTTCGGCGCGGCGCGCAACATCGAGGAGGGCGGCTCGCTCACGATTCTGGCGACCGCGCTGATCGATACCGGCTCGCGCATGGACGACGTGATCTACGAGGAGTTCAAGGGCACGGGCAACTCGGAAATCCATCTGGATCGCCGCGTCTCCGAAAAACGCGTCTTCCCGGCGGTGAACATCAACCGTTCAGGCACGCGTCGCGAAGAACTGATCACGAGTCAGGACGAGCTGCAGAAGATCTGGATTCTGCGCAAGCTGCTGCACCCGATGGACGAACTCGCGGCGATCGAATTCCTCATCGACAAGATGAAGGACACGAAGACGAACGGCGATTTCTTCGATGGGATGAAGCGCTAGACCTCTCCGCACGGAGAAGTCGCGAACCAGCGCAGGTGAGGGCCGCGCCTTCCGCGCCTCGGCGCGGAAGTGTCTCGTGGCACGCCCGGCGGGCGCCCTCACCCTGCTCACTCTCTCTCTCTCGGGAGAGGGGGGGGGCTCGCCACGGCGCTTCCCCGGGCACGCCGCACGCCGATAAGACGCCCGGACGGACGAGATCCTCGTCACATTTTTCCCCTTCGATGCGGCTGCTTGAGAACCGCTTTGCCACGGCGTTGGGATGCCGTTCTCAGCAGGTCGTTAGGGCGCAGGATTAACGTAACGTGGTCATTGGCCCTACACGTGCCGCGCGCTCATGTCCGAGTCTCGTCCCGATTCGCCCACGCTGCGATTGCGCCGCCTCGACGCCGCTACGGCCGAGATCGGCGAGGTCGTTCGCGAGGCGCGAGTCTCGACGCTGTTCCAGCCGATCGTCGATCCGCGCACGCGCGGCGTATGCGGGTTCGAGGCACTGGCGCGCGGCCCCTCCGATAGCTGGCTGCACTCACCGCAGAATCTCTTCGAAGCCGCCCGCCGCAGCGGCCTGCGCCTGGAGCTGGAATTCCTCTGTCTGCAAAGCGCGTTTCGGCGCTTCGTCGCCGCGCGTGTCGGCGGTCAGCTGTTCGTCAACGTCTCTCCCGACACGATTTACGAAGCACCCAATTTCGCCACCCGATTCCTGGCCGATGTCGCCGCGGCCGGGCTCGCGCCCAATCGCTGTGTCATCGAGCTGACGGAAGAGAGTCTGCTCGACGATTACGCGCGGCTGCGTTCGACATTGCAGCGCCTGCGCGACGCGGGCTGCGAGATCGCGATCGACGATCTCGGGGCCGGCTCATCGGGGCTGCGCACGTGGTCGGAGCTGAAGCCAGACTTCGTGAAGATCGACCGCTATTTCGTTAGCGGCATCGACGCCGATCAGACGAAGCTCGAATTCGTCCGCTCCATCCTCGACATGGGGCGCGCGATCGGCTGCCGCGTCATCGCGGAAGGCGTGGAGACCGAGCGCGAATGCCGCGAGCTCGTCGATCTCGGGCTCGATCGCTTGCAAGGCAATCTGTTCGGCCGGCCGAGTTCCGCCCCGATGGCCGTCGTGCAGCAGATCGAATCGCTGGACCGCTCGATCGTGACGCATGGCGCGCTATGCGCGGAGCACATCGCCATCTACGTCGCCCCCGTATCGCCGGAGACGCGGGTCAACGAGCTCGTGGAGCGCTTCCACGCGAACCCGGACTGCCTCACCCTTGCCGTCGTGCGCGACGGTCGCGCGCTCGGCGTCGTTCGTCGCAACGAGCTGTTTGCTCTGTTGACCAAGCCGCTGCATCCGGAGATCTTCAACAAAAAGCCCGTGACGGCAGTCATGGAGTCGCCGACGCTGTTGATCGATGCGCAGCTGCGCCTCGAGCAAGTGAGCCGGCTCGTGACCCAGAAGGGACGCGCGCGGCTGACGGAAGAGTTCGTCATTACCAAAGACGGCCGCTACTTGGGTCTGGGTCAGACGGTCGATCTGCTCCGCCTGATCACCGAACAGCAACTGCAAGCGGCGAAGCATTCGAATCCGCTCACGCTGTTACCGGGGAACGGCGCGGTGCGCAGCTGCATCGATCGGCTGATCGAGGGCAACCGCCGCTTCGTCGTTGCGTACCTCGATCTGGATGCCTTCAAGCCCTACAACGACGTGTACGGCTACGGACAAGGCGATCAAGTCATCCTGCATCTCGCGGGACTGCTCAAGCAGACCTTCTCCGCGCGGCTGGACTTCATCGGTCACGTCGGCGGCGACGATTTCCTCGTCGTGATGCGCTCGGCCGATTGGCGCGAGCGCGTCGGCCGGCTGCTCGAACAGTTTGCCGCGAGCGTCGCCGGGTTCTATTCGCCGGAGCACGCCGCGATGGGGCACATCGTCGCCGCCGATCGCGAGGGCAAGCCGGCGCAGTTTCCGCTGTTGACGCTCTCGGTCGCGGCGCTCGATTCGCAGACGGAAGGCGCGACGAGCGCCGATGCCATTGCGCATCTGCTCGCGCACGTGAAGAAAATCGCCAAACAGCGTTCCGGCAACAGCTTCGTCCTGCGCAGCGGCGAGCGGCTCATGGATTTGATGCCGCATCCGATCCGTGCCGCGAGCGGCGCGCGCGAGCTCGAATTGACCCCGATGGATTCCCTGACGGGCTGACTCAGCGCGCCGCGAGACGCGTGAGCAATACCGCCAAGCGTTGTGCCTGGATCTGCAGCGTCCGCAGATCGGCGAACTCGTCGGGGGTGTGTGCATTGCCTCCCAACAAGCCCAGCCCGTCGATTGCCATCGTCACGTGGTCGGCGGCGAACGACACATCCGCCGCGCCCGCGCGCCGCGGATTCACGGCCGCGACCGGGCCGTAGCCGAGGTCGCGGCTCACGGCGTCGTACAGCGCCAGCAGCTTCTTGTTGCCGTCGGTCGGTGTCATCGGCGGATAGCTGTCCTGGAATTCGATCTGCGCGGACGTCTTCGGCAGATTCGCCGCGACGATCTTCCGCATGCGCTCCTTCGTCTGCTCGCGCTGCGCGATGGACAGCGCCCGCAGATCGCCGGACGCGCGCGCCTGCGGCACGACGATGTTGTCCTTGCCCGATGCCTTCGCTTGCAGGGGCTCGCTCTGGAAATCGAGCTGCGCGCCCGCGACGATCAGGCCGGGGCTGAATGTCAGGAACTCATCGCCGCGCAGCTCCGTGTAGAACGCGTTCAAGATGCGGGCGAGTTCATAGCCCGCGCCCGCGCCCACTTCATCGCCGAAGATGCGCGAGGAGTGCGCGGTCTCGCCCTTGACCTGCACCTCCCAGCGGCTCGAGCTGCGTCGTCCGGTGACGGCCGCCTTGGGGTCGTCGGCGGCGTTTTCGAGTCCGATCGCGATGTCCGCCGCGACGGCGGCGTCGATCAGGTCCTTACGCGCCGCGTCGAGCGGCGTACCGGCGTCTTCTTCATCGCCGTGCAAGACCACCGTGAGGTGCAGGCGATCGAGCAGTTGCGCCTCGTGCAGGGCGCGCAGCGCGGCGAGCGCGACGACGATCCCGCCTTTCATGTCGGCCGTGCCCGGTCCCTTCGCGATGTTCGCGTCGACGCGCTCGAACTTCTGAAACGGGCTCGTCGGCTCGAATACGGTGTCGAGGTGCCCGATCAACAGCACGTGCGGACCGCGTCCCTTGCGTTCGGCGATCAAATGGCCCGCTCGCCCGAAGGCGGCCCCATCGACCCAGCGCGTCGCGAACCCGAGCGCCTTGAAGTGCGGCTCGAACAGATCGCCCACCGCGCGCACGCCCGCGAAGTTCATCGTGCCGCTATTGATGTTGACGGCCTGTTCCAACAAGCGGACGGCCGCTTCCTGCTCACGCTCGATGCGCGCCACGAGCGCTCGTTCGGTGCTCGAGGGTGCGGCGAACGCCGACGTGACGAGCGCACACAGGAACAGGGCGGCCAGAGTGCGATGGCGAGCGAGCATGCGGTTTAGCCTTCGGCCAAAGGAAGGGGCATGATACGTGACTCCATGAGTTCGCCGTCCATTTCGTCCGACAACGTCACCGCCGAAGGCGAGGCGTACCTGTCAGCGCCGCAGCGTCTGCGCTTCGTCGCGATCGACCCGCCGCAGAACGGCCAAGCCATTGACGTTGCGCCTGGCGTGAGGTGGTGTCGCATACCGCTGCCGATCGATCTGAATCACATCAACGTATGGCTCATCGATCATGACGACGGCTGCGTCGCGGTCGACACGGGAATGGCCGCGCCGATCGGCGAAGAAGCGTGGGCGGCGCTCGAGGCCGAAGTATTCCGGAGCACGCCGTTGCGCGGCGTGTTCGTGACTCACATTCATCCGGATCACATCGGGCTCGCGCGCTGGCTGCAGCAGCGCTATGCGGTCCCCGTGTGGATGTCGCCGCGCACGCTCGAGCAAATGCAGGCATTCATGGGTGCCGAGCCGGACAGCACGGCCGCCGAGGCCGAGCGCTTCTTCCGCTTGCATGGTGTCGTCGATCGCGGTCTGTTGCCGAGCCTCTCGCCGACGCGCTTTCTGCGCATGACGAGCGGCATGCCGGAGGTCGGGAAGACGTTCGTCGATCGTGAAACGGTGTCGTGGGGCGCGGCGCAATGGCAAGCGCTGGAGACGAACGGACACGCTGAAGGGCATCTATGTTTGCATGACGCCGCGAACGGCACGCTCATCAGCGGCGATCAGGTGCTGCCTACGATTTCCTCGAACATCGGCTTCACCTGGCGCAGTCGCGATCCGAATCCATTGGGTTCGTATCTCGCATCGCTCGAACGATTGCATGCGCTGCCCGCGGACACGCTCGTGCTGCCTTCGCATGGCTTGCCGTTTCGCGGGCTGCGCGCGCGGGTCGAGGATTTGCGCGCGCATCATCTCGAGCAGCTGGACGCAGTGATGCAAGCGTGTCGCGCGCCGTCGTCGGCGCTCGACATCCTGCCTGTCATGTTCCGCCGCCCCTTGCTCGGAATGCATTTCCTCCTGGCGATGGCGGAAGCGCTTGCGCATCTGGAGTATCTGGCGACGGAGCGACGCGTGGAGCGTGCGATCGACGGCGCCGGTGTGACCCGTTACGTGACGAGCGCGTGACGCCGCCCGCGCGGCTTGCGCAATGGTGCGACGGTCCCCCGGGGCGCCATGGAGCACGTCCGCAACGGGCCGTGGCATCGCGCAATAAACGCTTGAGAAAGACCTCGAACATCCGTTGTACTTACGCCCCTCGGAATCGCGCGTCGCTTGCCCATGCAGTCGTTGAGCCATATCACCAGTCTCGCCCAGGTCATTCAGCTCGCCGTCGCGCCCGTGTTTCTGCTCACAGGCGTCGCGGGGATTCTCAACGTGCTCGCGAACCGCATCGCACGCATCATCGATCGCGCGCGGCCCATGGAGGAGCGCCTCGCGACCGCGGATATGGAGACCTCGCGCGAGCTGCAGGAGCGGCTCAGAGTCCTGTCCAAGCGCGCCGCGCTCATCAATCGTGCGATCGGCTTGTGCGTGCTGAGCGGTTTGCTCGTCTCGATCGTCGTTGCCGCGCTGTTCGTGAGCTCGTCGCTGCAGATCGATCTCGCGATGCCGATTTCCATTACGTTCGTATTCGCGCTGTTCAGTCTCGCGGTGTCGCTCGTGTATTTTCTGCGCGAGGTTTTCATCGCGACGCGCGCGCTGAGCTTCGGCGGTGCGCGCAAATGAGCGTCGTCGCGTCGTGACGTCGCCGGAAAATGACAGTACTGACGAAATGCGTCAGTGCCCGACCGCCGGTTGAAGCGCGCCAGCGCATTCGTCTCGCGGCGGCGGGCGATTCCGTGATCTACTCCACACTCCGCTCGCGGCAACATCCGCATCATCTCGGCGCCATGTCCCAACTGCCTACGGAGCTGCTCGTCGACGCCGATGCGTTTCGCGTGTCGCGCGAGCCCCTGCTGCTCGTGTGCGAGCTGCGCGCCGCGCTTGCGGTCTGCGTTCACGACGACACGCAAGGGGTCGGTGGGCTGCTGCATCTCCGGTACGTCGCGACGAGCAACGACCAGCCGCTCGATCTCACCGACAACACCCTGAGCTCGGCGTTGTTGCTCATGGATCGTTTCTGCAAGGAACTGCGCGGCGAGGGCGCGCGCAAGCAGAGCTGGCGGGTGGCGATCTACGCGCATACCCCCGAGCACGCCGGCCTGCAGGATCCCGCGGCAACCGTGCTCGATCTGGTGAAAGCCTATTTCGCGGATGCGCGCCTGCCGCCCGACTGCAAGGAGCTGCGCCGCGAGCTCGGCTTGCTCGTCCGGCTGAATGCCCGCGAAGGCCGCATCTGGGTGGCCGGCACGCCGGGCACCGCGCCGGGCAGCCGCTTCGCAGCGCCCGCGAGCGCCTGAACCCGCGCCACGCTTTTCGTTTCTTTTTCCTGTAGAGGTCCGCAAAAGGCCCGGGTGCGCTCGTGCGCGAGCGGCCCTCCTGTATCCTTCGGCCCGGATGAATACACGAGAAAGCACAAGGCCAATGCCGCAGGACGTCCCGCAGCGCAAGCCGCTCTATCGCTCGCTTTACTTCCAGGTCATTCTCGCAATCATCATCGGCGTTCTGCTGGGCCATTTCTTCCCGGACATCGGCACGAAGATGAAGCCGCTCGGCGATGGCTTCATCAAGCTGATCAAGATGATGATCGCCCCGATCATCTTCTGCACCGTCGTGAGCGGCATCGCCGGCATGGAGAACATGAAGGCCGTCGGGCGCACCGGCGTGCTCGCGCTGTTCTATTTCGAAATCGTGAGCACGATCGCGCTCGTCATCGGCCTGGTCGTCGTCAATCTGGTCGAGCCGGGCGCCGGCATGAACATCGATCCGGCGACGCTCGATGCGAGCCGCATCCAGGGCTACGCGCAGGCGGCGCAGCAGCAAGGCATCGTGGACTTTCTGCTGCACGTCATTCCCTCGACATTCGTCGACGCGTTCGCGAGCGGCGAAATCCTGCAGGTGCTGTTGATCGCGCTGTTGTTCGGTTTCGCGCTGCATGCCGCCGCGGCGCGGGCGCGGCCGGTATTCGACATCGTCGAAGGGTTCTCGCAGGTCCTGTTTCGCATCGTCGGCATGATCATGTATGTCGCGCCGCTCGGCGCCTTCGGCGCGATGGCGTTCACGATCGGCAGCTACGGGATCGACAAGCTCGCGGATCTCGCCTGGCTGATGATCTGCTTCTACCTCACATGCTTGCTGTTCATCTTCTTCGTGCTCGGCACGATCGCGCGGCTGCATGGGTTTTCGATCGTGAGCTTCATTCGCTACATCAAGGACGAGCTGTTGATCGTGCTGGGCACATCGTCGTCCGAGTCGGTCCTGCCGCGCATGATGTCCAAGATGGAGACCGCGGGCGCGAGCAAGTCCGTGGTCGGGCTCGTGATACCGACCGGCTATTCGTTCAACCTCGATGGCACGTCGATTTATCTGACGATGGCGGCGGTATTCATCGCCCAGGCGACGAACACGCCGATGACGCTCATGGATCAGCTGACGCTGCTGGGTGTCCTGCTGCTCACCTCGAAGGGCGCCGCCGGCGTGACCGGCAGCGGCTTTATCGTGTTGGCGGCGACGTTGTCGGCCGTTGGCACGTTGCCCGTCACGGCATTGGCGCTGATTCTCGGGATCGACCGTTTCATGTCCGAAGCGCGAGCGCTCACCAACTTGATCGGTAATGGCGTCGCGACGCTCGTCGTCGCCAAGTGGTGTGGCGCCCTGGACGAGTCACAGCTGCGCGAGCAACTCGAGTGAGGAACGCCCTCGCTGCGTCGTGAATCCGACCTCATCACGCAAGTTCCCCCTGTGGATTTCACTTGGAACCGTCGGATGTCTTCTGGAGTTCATCGCAGCAAACCCCCTTCTTGGGGGCATTTCTTATGGTGCCCGGTTCGGGCCTCTCGTGAGCGCAGCCTTGACCGGCCGGGGAGCCCGAGATACTTCCGAACGCCGCGGCAGCGACGCCCAGTGCAGTGCGGCCAGTAGGGCGGCACCGTGAATGAGACGAGCGACGTGTCCTTCGAGACGGCTCGATCGTGCGACAGGTTCCACGTGGCCAAGACCGAGGGCTAAACTCAGTCAATGAGTGCTTCCATCGACAAGGGATCGGGCGAGTCCGAGGAAGATTCGCGCGAAGTGCTGTCGGCCTGGCTGGACGATTACATCGCCGGCCGGTGCGACCGCGCCAAGATGCACGAGTCCTTCCTCGAGGTATGCCGCAGCAATCCGGAGGCGCCCTGGGATGCGCTGGCGCTCTTGGATCAATACCAGCGCCGCGGCCGCGTCGATGTCGCTCTGGCGCGCTCGCTCAAGGCCGAGATCGCGCAGCTCGTCTTCGGGGTGGCGAATCAAACCGAAGAGCCGCGCGACAACGACGCGACGCTCGACACGACAGGCTCCCGCTGGCGCAAGTTGTATGCAGAGGGCGGCTCGCTGAACGCCGACGAGGCGCCCGTCGAAGATCCTGCCCTGCGTCGCGATTTCGAGCCGCCGACGCGTCCGCCGCCGATGTCGCGCGCAGCCGCACCCACGAGGGCGCGCGAAACGCCCACTCCCCCCAAGGCCGAAGTCGGCGTCGGCACGCTGCTGCGCGACCGCTACGAGCTGATGGAGATCCTCGATCGCGGCCCTTCAGGCACGTTGTATCAAGCATACGATCGCCATCGCAGTCACCTGCCGGCACCCTCGTGCTACGTGGCGGTGCGCGTGCTGCAGTTGCCGCGCGACGGCCGCGAGACCGCGCTCGTGGACCTCGAGCGCGAAGCG
>JAEYXD010000182.1 GCA_023428645.1 Pseudomonadota bacterium | reverse complement strand
GGTTCAGCCCCTGACGCGATGTACCTTTGCGCGGGTCCTTGAGATTGTGGATGTAGATGCCGAACAGGGCCTTCTTCGTGTCGTATGCCCTCTTAATTTCGTACTTGACCCATTCTCTGCTTGCGGTTTCAGAACCGACGAGGACGACCACACAACGCCTGTACGCCATGTTGTCGTCGATCCATTTCTGAATTGATGCGTTGCCTTTTCGCCGAACCTCTTCCCACTCGTTTGGCGAGACCGGCGCGTTATCCTCGATGATTCCCATGTTCCGAACCTGCTGTACACGGAACACATCGTTGTCGAAGTGAAAGCTGTAGAACACCGGGATCTTTGCTGTCGATGACATCAGATCACTCCTCGAGCAAGTACATGACGATCAACATCGTCGCGATCAACGCCCCGTAGTACAGGCGCAGCGTCAGCGACCAGAAAGCGTGCCAAAATTTGTTTCGCGAGGGATAGGTCTTGTAAGGCTCTGTGTCCATCGAGAAATCGATGTCCGCCTCTTCGCGCTTGCGTACGGCATCGTAGAGCGACCGAAACCGACGTTCCTGCGATAGGAAATAGGCATCTAGGAGCCAGAACATGAATGCTGGTATGTACGCGATGAGCGCGTACGCGGGCCTTGTGTCCTTCGCTGACAAAGCGAACAGAGCAGCGATGAGCGTGACGGTCCAGCCCTTCAACAGGAACAAATTCGACGCCATCCGGTTGATGGCAAGCTGGATAAACTCCAGGTGCTTTAGCTTCTTATCCATGGGCGCTATGCCCCCGCTTTTCTCCCAGTGTACTGCCTCCGTTGTGGATTAATCTACAGACTTAGATCTGGGCGCTCGATTGCAAATCGAATGGCAAACGCGGGCTGAACCATGAATTTGAATGACGCGTTTCGAAGCGCTACGCGGAAACTGTCCCATTCGTTGAGCGGGCGCATTCTTTGGAGTTGCCTGATCGGTCGCTGCCGGTGCAGCCACGCCGTGCGTCTGGTCAACCAGTGCTTGAAATCATTGGCGGTTCGCGGCGCAGATCGAGCGCGCATCGCCGCTCGCTCGACAGTTCACTGTCGCTCCTCAGCTCAGCGCTCCACGCACTCATACGGCTTCAGTGATTCGTTGGCCCGCGCCATCCAGGACCGTGTGAGCTCCATGGGCCTTCGCAAATTCACCGGATCGGTGACGATCATCTTGTATTGCAAACGAGACCCGTCGGGGGTTGGGGTAAAGCGTTCGACGATGGACGCTGAAGTGCTCAATGGCGTGCCGAGGTTGTCGAAGTAGGGCCATGTAATGCCGTCGGTGGCGACGACGAGGGTGTCGCCCTCCCAATGTCCGATCGAGCGCCCAAGAAGGCTCCTCTCGAGCACCTCACGCCGCTGCTCGCCCAGATGAATGGTTCGCACGGCGTCGTAGAGCTCCATTCTCAGAAGGATCACGTTCCCGCGACGCACGAACTCGATCGGATAGGGGCTGTCCATGATCGTGGGCATGCCGACGGGTTCGCAGCCTTTGGTGGTGGAGTCGTTCACCCAATCCCACGCCGCAACCTTCCGGCGTGCCTCATCGGTCAGGAGCGGCTGTGGAGGATTCCAGGCCAGCAGCTCATCGAACCTCGAACTCCACACTCGAAAGATGCCGACGTCGGATGACTCCAGGTTGCGTTGATCGAACCAAGTCGTCTCGGATCCGAGGGACGCCTGCGTCCAGCGCGAAGCCAGTCCGGGCACGAACAAGAGTTCCTTGCCATTCGCTTGCAGCAGATTCAAACCGAGCAGACGCCCGGCATGTCGCCGTGAGGGATGACCAGCGACTCGCACTCTGTCGCCGATTCGCAGCCCCTCGGGGGTTGCGTTCGTTCGCCGCATCACGCTCAAGGCAGCGCCTTCGATATCCACGATGACAGGCTTGCCAGTAGGGTCCGTGCCGGTTTGCATCAGAATCCGTACATGCGGGTTCCGCCAGCTCACCTCGACCAGGCTGCCTTCCAGTTCGACGATCTTTTGATAGTCGTACTCGGTCGGCGCGTGATGCGCCGCCGCGCTCGGCGGGCACAGTGCAGCGCCGCAGATGACGATGACGACAACGTGGAAAAACCGACGATATGCCGCAATGCTGGTCATCGCCCAACTCGCTCGTGGCCCGACGCCGAAACATTGTAAGCGACTCGATCAACGGCATCAGATGTCCGATCGTCAGCAATGACCGAAAGGCTGGCCTTTCACCAATCGCTCGATCTCCCCGACCGCCGTTCCCACGCCATCCTCCTGCGCCATCGCCTCGCCGAGTAAGCGCGCGCTCTTACGCGTTTCGTCGCGCAGCGCGAACTCGATCATCGCCGCGATGCGTTCCGCCTTGAATTGCTTGCCGCGTGATCGCTTCTGCGTCACTCCTCGCAACGCGAGACGATGCGCCCAGAAATACTGGTCGGCGCCGAACGGCAGGATGATCTGCGGAATGCCGGCGCGTGCGGCCGTATGTGTGGTGCCCGCGCCGCCGTGATGATTGCGAGCCGACGATGCGTGTCTGTGCTGATGCAGCATTCATTGCAAGGCCTCTCGAATGCTGTTACTGCAGCAACGCGCGATGTCTTTCACATTGCTCGAGTCTCTACATAAACTGGCCATCGTCGGATACGAGGCACGCGAAAAGGCATGAAGACCCAACACGCGAGATTCCGTTGCTCGATGCTCTGTGGAGCCCTCGTACTAGCGAGCGTGCTGCAACTTGCGAACGCCCAATCAGCAGCGCCCCGTGAGCAGCTCGTCGTCTCGCCGCAATGGCTCGAGCAGCACCTGGACGAAAACGATCTCGTGGTGCTGCACGTCGGCAATCGGGACACTTATGCCGCGGGCCACATTTCGGGCGCGCGCTTCGTTGACTTGGAAACGTTCGGCCCGCGCGAAGCGCCGAACGGCCTCATCCTCGAGCTGCCCTCGCGCGAACTGCTGCACGAGAAACTCCAAGGGCTTGGCATCTCCGATACCTCGCGGGTCGTCGTCTACTTCGATGGGCGCGAGCTGCAGAGCTCGACTCGCGTCATCTTCACGCTGGATGCGGCGGGGCTCGGCGATCGTGTATCGCTGCTCGATGGCGGATTGCAGGCATGGCAGCAAAGCGGCAACGCGCTCACGACGGCTGTACCAGAGGTGAAGCCCGGCAAGCTTTCGCCGCTGACGATGCAAGCGCGCGTCGTCGACGCGGACTTCGTGCAGCGGCATTTAGGTCAGCCGGGCTATCGCGTCATCGACGCGCGCGCACCCGTGTTCTACGACGGCGTTCGCGCAGGCATGTCTCCGCCCGGCTCGTCCGTACCGAAAGGCCACCTGCCCGGCGCCACGAACATTCCATTCAGCGCGATCACGACGCCCGACGCGATGCTGAAGCCCGCGAGCGAACTCGCGGCGCTCTTCAAGGCGGGCGGCGTGGCGGAAGGCGATCGCGTCATCGTGTACTGCCACATCGGGCAGCAAGCGACGGCGGTCATGTTCGCGGCGCGCACGCTCGGCATCGAAGCCTTGCTGTACGACGGCTCGTTTCAAGATTGGGCGCGGCGTGGATTGCCGGTCGAAATGCCAGAGGCGTCAGCGGCACCATGAGTGCACATCGTTCCCGAGCCGGTCTCCACCTCGAATCGCCTGCGTCACCATGACCGATAGCGCCGCCATCATCCTCGGAGCATCAGGTTCGGTGGGCCACGCGCTGCTCGCCGAAGTGCTGGCGAGCGGCCGCTTCTCACGCGTCTTCGTCATGACGCGGCGGCCGCTCGAGTTGCCGCCGGGCGCGAACGCGGAGGAGCGCTTGGTGCCGGACATGACACCAGCCAAGCTGACTCAGGCCGTCGTGGACACGCTGCGCGATTGCGCCACGGACGCCGTGGGCTTCAGCGTGTTGGGCATCGGCGCGGGCACGGCGAAGCTCACGTTGGAGCAGCATCGCGCCGTCGATGTGAATCTCAACGCTGCGTTCGCCCGTGGTCTCAAGGCTTCCGGCAAGGTGCGGCAGCTCTGCTTCATGTCGGCGGTCGGGGCGGACATCAATGCGAAAACAACGGGCTCAGGCGCCGCGGGAATGCCGCGCTACGCGCGCGTCAAAGGCGAATCCGAAGCGGCCGTCGTGAAGGAAGGGCCCCCGATCGTGAGCATCTTCCGTCCCAGCTTGATCATCGGTTCCCAACACACGCCGCGTGTGCTCGCGGCTGTGATGACGTTATTTGCGCCACTGACGCCCGCGAAGCTGCGTCCGATCCGCACCACGCAGATTGCTCGAGCGATGGTCGCCGCCGCCTTGCGGCCTCCGGCCGCCACGTCGATCTATCAATATCCGGAAATGATGGCGTTGATCGGCGGCAAGTAAATTTTGCCGAGGGGCCGATCTTGCTCGACAGCGATTGACGCTTCGGGTCTGCGTTGACTCGGCTTAACGATTTTTTCCGGAACGCGCAGCAAATTTTCTCCCCATTTTCTTCATTCGTTGCGAAGATCGCGGGACCACGCTGGGGTGACAAAAACCAACTCGTTTCTGCTTGCCAGCAGCACACGCATCCGATTGGGGGATTCATGAGCACGCATTCGTTTAGTCGAGCCACTCTGCAGCAGTTGGCCCTCCTGCTGGGAGGTGCGGCGCTGTCCTTCGCCGCGGGCGCCGCGACCAAGGACACGACCCGGGCCCGCATCGACGCAAAGACCGTCGAATGGCGCACGCAGGGTGGTGACGTCAGCAGCACGCGCTATTCACCGGCCGACCAGATCACGGCGGACAATTTCAAGGATCTGAAGGTCGCCTGGACTTGGGACGGCGCCACCTTCAAGGCGGCGAGTGGCCGGTCCACGCCTTCATATATGAACGGCAAGCTGTTCACGGTCGCCGGCGAGCGTCGCTCGGTCATCTCGATCGACCCCGCGACGGGCGAAACGATCTGGTCGTATACCGAGCCGAAGACCGGGCGCTACGAATATTCGATGCGCAAGGACTACGGCAAAGGCGTCGGCTATGGCGAGATCAACGGTCGCCGCGTCGTGTACCTCGTCAGCCCCGCCTTCTTCCTGACGGCGCTCGACGCTGAAACGGGCGCGCCCGTCGAGGGCTTCGGCAAGCCGGTGCCGATCAAAGGATTTCCGAAGACCGGCGTCGTCGATCTATTGAAGGACTTCGGCCTCCCGTATGACGTCGACAAGGGCTTCCCGCTGAGCACGGGCTACATCACGTCGTCGTCGCCGCCGCTCGTGGTGAACGGCGTCGTCGTGGTCGGCAACTCGGCGGAGCAGGGCTACAACCAGACCCGTATCGAAAACGTCCCTGGCGACATCCTCGCCTACGACGCGAAGACGGGTAAGCACTTGTGGAAATTCAAAGTCATCCCGGGCCCCGGCGAGTTCGGCCACGAGACCTGGGAGAACGACGCGTGGAAGTACACGGGCGACGTGTCGTCGTGGGCGCCTTTGTCGGCGGATGCCGAGCGCGGCATCGTGTACGTCCCGACGAACGGCGCGACGATGGATTTCTACGGCGGCTTCCGGCCGGGCGACAACCTCTTCAGCACGAGCGTGATCGCGCTCAACCTCAAGACCGGCAAGCGCGTGTGGCACTTCCAGACGGTTCATCACGACATCTGGAACTACGACAACCCGACGGCGCCGATGCTGTTGGACGTGAAACAGAACGGCAAGACCGTGCCGGCCGTGGTGCAGATCACGAAGCAAGCGTTCGTGTACGCGTTCAACCGCGTCACCGGCGAGCCGCTGTGGCCCATCGAGGAGCGGCCGGTGCCGGCGTCGAAGGTGCCGGGCGAGAAACTGGCGAAGACTCAGCCGTTCCCGACGAAGCCCAAGCCCTTCGATATGCAGGGCCTGACGCATGACGATCTCATCGACTTCACGCCCGAGCTCCGCGCGGAAGCGATCAAGGCAGTTGCGCCGTTCGAGATCGGACCGCTGTTCCTGCCGCCTCTGCATCGCGACAACGACCAGGGCTTGAAGGGCTCGCTGTGGTGTCCGGGCGATGGCGGTGGCGCGAACATCTGGGCGCCGCCAGCGGCCGATCCGGAGTCGGGCGTGATTTACGTCGCCTCGGTGAAGGCGTGCACCTCGCACATCCTGGCTCCCGGCGCCGAACGCGACAAAATGCTCGCGGCGCCCACCGGCACGACGATTGCGGATTACGCGTCGTTGGGCAATCAGGGTGCGCGCGGTCCGCGCGATCTGCCGTTGTTCAAGCCGCCGTACAGCCGCATCACGGCGATCGACATGAACACGGGCGAGCACCTGTGGTGGATCCCGTCCGGTGAGACGCCGAATCGCGTCAAGAACAACCCGGCGGTGAAGGGCATCGACGTGGGCGATACCGGCAGCGGCCGGCACGCGCCGGTGATGGTCACGAAGACGCTGCTCTTCTATTCGAGCGACATGTCCGATGGCAAACCTGCGCTGTTCGCGGTGGACAAGAAGACCGGCAAGCAGGTGGGCAAGATTCCGGTGCCCAGCGCCGGTCGCTTCGGCATGATGACGTACGTGCACGAGGGCCATCAGTTCCTCGTCCTGCAAACCGGCAGCAAGCTGACGGCGATGGCATTGCCTGGCGCCATCCCGAAGAAGACCGGCTACGGCAGCGGCGAGTAATTCCCATCCTTTGTTCCCGGTGCTGGTGGTGAGACTCCGCTAGCACCGGGACCGTCGCACGCCGCTCGCGCTCACCTCGAGCCCCGGCTCACTCCCTCGAAGGGATCTCGCCATGCGCGTCAAGTCGGGCGCGGTAGCGTTGCGATACGAGCCTCAGCGATAGCCGTCGGGCGAAGGCTCGAGCGCGTTGCGAATCGCTTGCTCGACCGGCGAATAGTCGCCGCTGGCGCGCTCGAGGCAGATCGGCTCGCGCGGAAGCAGCGGCGGCTGTGCCATGAAGCGGGGGTCCCTGCCGCGATGCGCCTGCGCCGCGTGCACGAGAAAGGGATGGCACAAGTAGACGGTGCCGGCTTCGCCCACGGCCAAGGTCTCTGGCCGATGCGCCGAGCAGGCAAATCCATCCGCCGCCAACTCACGTAACGTGAGCCCGGCCTCTCCCGCGGGCGCGAGTCGTCGCGCGATGTCGGCGTGCGAACCGACGCGGATGCGTGTCGGCGCATCGTCCTCCTCCACATCCGAAAACAGGAACAACAGCAGCAGTGCGCGACCTCGGCTGGTCACGTTCGCGCGCCACTCCATGAAATCCGGTGTCTCGAAGCCGAAGCTCACGTCGATGTGCCAGCCATCGTCGCCAGGAGCATCGGGTGAGGGGAAGCGAATGGGGAACGTTCCCAATGATCCTTGCGGAAGCCAACGCCCAGGTCCGACGAGCTGATCGAACGCTCGATGCAAAATCTCCGAGTTCGCGGCTTCGCGAAACGGCGCTTGAGCGAACTGACCCAGGCGGACGACCGGTCGGGTCCACGTCGATCGATCCTCGGGATCGCACCCCGTCGCGCGCCACAGAATCGAACGGGCCTGTGCGGCGGTGTCCTTGGAGAAAGCTCCCTCCATCCGAACGAAACCATCGCGTATGAACGCGGCAATTTCCGCGGCGCCGAGCGCCGACTTCGCTTCGTGTCTCACGTGCATATTCCTGATAGTAACGTCGCGACCGTGCAAGAACGGATGAGGTGTGCGTCACGCTGACATCTCTTCACACCTCTTGGTTTGCATCCTCGCGCGCACGCATGATACGAAGCTGCGCTCTCATGCGCGGCCATCTACTCGCCATCACAACGACGCAAGACGCTCGATGATTCCATTCGCCATCCCGCCCGTCGGGCCTGCGGCTGCCCTCGACGTAGAGCCGCAGCATGTCAGTGCGACGTCCTCGCGAATGTGGCAGTTCCATGCCGAGCACGTGCTCGGCACGCGGCTCGACGTCCTGGTCAACTCGCACAGCGCGGCACTCGCCGCGGAAGCGGCGGCGGCGGCTCGCGCCGAGATCGCTCGTTTGGAGCGTGTCTTCAATCAACGTCGCGGCGACAGC
This sequence comes from Pseudomonadota bacterium, assembly GCA_023428645.1. Lineage (GTDB taxonomy): Bacteria > Pseudomonadota > Gammaproteobacteria > Steroidobacterales > Steroidobacteraceae > Steroidobacter. The sequence continues at coordinate 19,241 of JAEYXD010000182.1, read as the reverse complement.
GAAGTGACGCAGCTCAATCGCTCGCGTCGCGCACGCGTGAGCCCCGAATTGTTCGCGGTCGTGCAGGCGAGCGAGATCTGGCGCGCCGTGACCCGCGGCGCATTCGATGCCCGCATCGGCGCGCTCTTGCGCCTTTGGGCGAGCGAGGCGGCCGCCGATCGGCGTTCGATCGAGCGCGTGCTCGATGGCTTGCGGCGCGCGACGATTCGTCTGAACCCGGCGACCCTGCACGTAGAGCTGTCACGCGGCGTCGAATTGTCGTTCGATGCCGTCGCGAAGGGTTACATCGTTGATGCCGCGCTCAACGCGGCGCGGCTCGCCGTGCCGGCAATCTCCGGTGTCGCGATTTCGATCGGCGGCGATCTGCGCTGTTGGGGCGCGAGCGCCGACCGCCATGGCTGGCGCGTCGGCATCCCGGATGCGACGGTGCCGACGATGAACGCGCCGTTGGTCGACTCAATCGCCTTGCACAATGCGGCGATCGCGACGAGCGGACGCGGGCCGCGCGATTGCATCGGCGACAGCCTGCGCAGCAACACGATTTCACCGTTTACCGGGCAGCCCGTTCGCGACATCGTGTCCGCGAGCGTCGTGTCGAGTCACGCGATGGATGCCGATGCCATCGCAACGGCGTGCATGGTGCTGCCGCCGGAGCAAAGCCTGGCGATCATCGACTCGCTCGAAGGGGTCGCTGCTCGCATCACGGATGCGCAAGGGCAAGTGCATACGTCGTCGGACTGGCCGACGCTGCGACTGGCGGCCGTCGCGCCCGAAGAGCTCGTCGCGGAACGCAAGTCGAAGAGCTCGCTACCCGAAGATCGCCGCTGGCCGACGGACTGGGTGCTCAGCATCGACTACACCGCCCCGCCGCGCGAGGTCGCGAAGCGTCAGTCCGATTTTCGCTCGCCGTACATGGCAATGTGGGTGACGGACGCGCAGAACAAGCCGGTGCGCACGGTGCTCATGGTCGGGCGTGAGCTCGAATGGCAGCGCGACAATTTCGTGTGGTGGGGCATCAATCGCGCGCGCACGAAGGAGCTCGTGTCGTTGCGATCGCTGCCGACGTCCGTCTCGGGGCGCTATCCGGTGTACTGGACGGGCGTGGACGACAACGGCAATCCGGTGCCGACGGGCAAATACACGCTGCATCTGGAAACGAGCCAGGAGCGCGGCAAGCATCACTATCGCAGCGTGCCGCTCGAGCTCGGGCGCAAGGGTTTCAGAGAGGAGCTGCCGAGACTCGAAGGCTCCGGCGGTATCGAAATTTTCTACGGCCATCCGAGTGAACGCTACAAGCATCCCTGACCGGCCCGCGCCGCCGCGCGCGCCGCTGAAGATCCGCTTCTATCGCCAGTGCCGCGTCTGGCACGGCTATCTGTCCGCGTTCGCGTTTGCCGCGTTGCTCTTTTTTGCCGCGACCGGCCTGGTGCTGAATCATCCGGACTGGTTCGCCGGCGAGGCACCCGCGCTGGAAGAATCGGAATTCCAACTGACCGGCGAACAATTGGAGGCGCTGCGCCGCTCGTCGACGCCGGCCGAGACGCTGGCGCGAATCGCTGCCGACCATGCGACGCTGCACGGCGAGTACCAGGACGGCACCGTCGCCGGCGAGCAGGTCGTCGCGATCCTGCGGGGCGTGCGCGGCTCATCGGATATCCGCGCGAACTTGCTCGATGGTTCCGTCGTCGTCGCGTCGGAAGGTCAGCCCGCGATCGCGCAGCTGAATGCATTGCATCGAGGCGAGAGCGCGGGCGCGGTGTGGCGCTTCTCGCTCGACATCATGGCGATCGTGATGATCGTGGTGGCGCTCGCCGGCTACGCGATCTTTCTCAGCATGGGGGCCAAGCTGCGCACGGCGCTGCTGATCACTGCTTCCAGCATCGTGACGGCGATCGTGCTGTTCTTCGCGTTCGTCAGGTAACGGATGTAATCGTCAGCGTCAGCGTGTGTGACGCCTGCGGTTCGAGCACGAGGATGCCTTCGCCCGTATTCAGCGCGTTGCCAGGCGCGGTCCACGGCTCCAGGCACACGTAGTCCTTGCCGCTCACCGTCCAGACGACCCAGCGAATGAACTCGGGCGACGTGTCGATCGTGATGCGCGCGCCGTCACCCAGTGCGAGCTCGCCGCGCGTGCCGTCATGGTCGAGCAAGTGCAGGTCCACCTCGGGCTGGGTGAGATCGAAGCCGCGAAACGGCACGGTCGCCTTCGAGACATTGTCGAACGCGCGCGTGGCGCCCGTCGGAATGCGTGCCGCCGCCTTGTCGCGCACCAGAAAATACGGATGCAGGCCGAACGCGAACGGCATCGATGCCGGGCTCGTGTTCTTCACCGTGAATTCGATGCTCAAGGCGCTCGGCGCGACCGTGTACGTGAGCTGCGCCTCGAAGTCCCACGGATACGCACGTCGCGTCGACTCGCTCGAATTCAATACGAGCACCGCGCTCGATTCATCGCTCGCGGCGATGCGCCAAGGGAGATTGCGGGCGAAGCCATGTTGCGCGAGCTCGCCCGAGTGTTGTGCGTAGCTCCAGCGGTCGCCGACGAGCTTGCCGGGCGTCGGGAACAGCACCGGGATTCCGCCGCGAACATTTTTTGAAGCATCGTTGAAGGTGGCTTCATCGAGATACAACAGTTCGCGATTCGCGCTCCGAAAGGACGTGACGATGGCGCCGCGATGAGGTGCAATCGACGCCTCGGTGTGTCCGGAGCGAAGCCGCAGCAAGGCAGGATGAGCGGTCATAAAGTTTCCATGCGGTGATCGTGCGGCAGCATAGCGGACTCGTGCGGCGCATTCTTCAGGAGGGGCATCCATGTATCAGCTTTACATCGCGAACAAGAATTACTCGTCCTGGTCGTTACGGCCGTGGCTGTTGATGCGCGAGCTGAACATCGCGTTCGACGAGCGCTTCGTGGCGTTCGAGTCGGCCGGCAGTTTCACGAAGTTCCGCTCGTTCTCGCCGAGCGGGCTCGTGCCCTGTTTGCAAGACGGAGACACGATCGTTTGGGACTCGCTCGCGATCACGGAATATCTGGCGGAACGTCATTCGGGCGTGTGGCCGGAGGATGCGAAGGTCCGTGCCTGGGCGCGGTCGGTGGCCGCGGAGATGCATTCGGGTTTTAGTGCGCTGCGCAGCCGCTGCTCGATGAACTGCGGCATCCGGGTGCGCTTGTTCGAGATGCCTGCCGCACTGAAACGGGATCTGGCGCGTCTCTGCGAGCTGTGGAGCGAAGGCTTGCAGCGCTTCGGCGGGCCGTTCCTGGCAGGGCCGCGCTTCACGGCCCTCGATGCGTTCTTCGCGCCGGTCGCGTTTCGGATTCAAACGTACGGATTGGACCTGGGGTCGCTTGCGAATGCGTACGCGGCGCGGCTGCGTGATCTCGAGCCCATGCGCGAGTGGTATGCGAGCGCGCTCGCGGAGACCGAGCGCGATTGGGCGCACGAAGAGGAGGCGAAGGGGGGCGGCGCGTGGCTCGCTGACTTGCGCGCGGCGCCCTCATCCGTGCCGGACTCGACCTCGTCCGTCGGTAGCGGTGTCGAGCACGGACAGTAGCAACTCCTTCATCCACCGATACGCCGGATCCTCTTCGGCTCGTGCATGCCAGTAGAGGAAGCTTTCCAGCGGCGCCAGCGCCGCTGGAAACGCCAGCACCTGATTGTGTGAATCGCGATTGAGCAGCTGCGCATGCTTGCTCGACACCGTCGCGAGCAGATCCGAACGGCGCACGATCTCATCCGCGGCCGCATAGCTCTGACATCGCACGCGAATCCGCCGCGTGACGCCGAGCTTCGCAAGCGCGAGATCCTCGTAGCCGCGGCCTCGCCGCCGCCCCGTGACGAGCACATGCTCTTGCGCAAGATACGTTTCCAGATCGAGCACGCCGCGCACCGCCGGGTGGTCGGCGCGCGCGAGCACGACGATCGGCGCCGCGCCGACCTGTTCGCTGCGGACCTCGGCCGAGACCGGCAACGCGACATCGATCGCAAAGTCGACCTCGCCGCTCTGCAAATCGTCTTCGAGATCGCGCCGGTCGATGCGCACGGCGGCAAGCTCGATATTCGGCGCTTCCCGCGCGACGCGTTCCGTCAGCGCGGGCAGGAACGCGGTTTCCTGGGATTCGCGCACGGCGATCGTGAAGGCCCGTTCGCTGGTCCGCGGATCGAAGCGCCCGGCGCGGTGCATCATCTGTTCGAGACTGTCGAGCGAGCGGCCGATCGTGGTCGCCAGGGTGCGCGCCAGGGGAGTGGGGACCATCTCGTTGCCGTGCCGCTCGAACAGGGGATCGTTCAGCAGTTCCCGCAACCGGCCGAGCGCATGGCTCACGGCGGGTTGCGACAGATGCAGGCGTTTGCTCGCAGCCGTGATACCGCCTTCGCGGTAGATGGCGTCGAACACGGTGAACAGGTTCAGATCGATGCGTGAGAGAGGCATGGAATCGCCGCTTGGAGTTGCCCTGGAATTGTGCATCGGCTGCGCCGTCAAGCGCACTTTCCTCGCATATTCACAAAGTCTTGCGCCCATGCTCGGAAGTGTGACAAAAGCACACACCTTCAACGACTTGACCCTGATATCTAGTCGCTCCTCGAACCTGCCCGTTGGGCACAACGAAACAAGCCGTCCCAAGGACCTCGAGCCGGCGGCAGCGGGCAGGGCGCGAGACCGATTCTTAAGTCTTATTCGGAAACGACCTCGATGAAATCCTCCGTCCAAGCGGCGGCAAGTGGATTGCGACACTCTGTGGACACGGAACCGTCCATCGGCGAGCGCTGCGTAGCGCGCCGCCCCGCGGATGTGGGCGACGGCAACGCCGATGCGATCCGTACCCTCGAAGACAGCCTCATCGATACCACGATCATCAACGGCGATACCGCCCGCATGCTGCACACGCTGCTGGGCAATCTGGACGGCATGGTCTATCGCTGTCGCGACGACCAGTCGTGGACGATGGAGTTCGTGAGCGAGGGGTGCCTGCGACTCACCGGCTACGATGCCGACGACCTCTTGCTCAACAACCGGGTGTCGTACGAATCGATCACGCACCCCGAGGATCGTGCGCGGGTCCGCGAGGAGATCCACAACGAGCTGGCGCTGCGCAAACGCTTCGATGTCGAGTATCGAATCGTGCACGCGAGCGGCGAAGTACGCTGGGTGTGGGAGCGCGGCGCGGGCCTGTTCGACGATCGCGGTGAATTGCTGGCGGTCGAAGGCTTCATCCAGGACATCTCCGAGCGCAAGGAGTCGCATCAAGCGCTGCGGGAAGCGGAGCGCCGCTACTACAACCTGTTCGAGAACGCGCTCGAAGGCATCTTCCGCACCACGCCCGAAGGCCACTACATCGATGCGAATCCGGCGCTCGCGCGCATCTACGGCTTCGATTCGGCCGCCGAGCTGATCGAATCGCTGCGCGACATCCGCAATCAGCTCTACGTGCAGCCCGACCGGCGCGACGAGTTCATGCAGCTGATCAAGGCGCGCGGCACCGTCAGCGGCTTCGAGTCGCAGGTGTACCGCAAGAATGGCGAGGTGATCTGGATCTCCGAGAACGCCCGCGCGATCTATGGTGACGACGGGCAGCTCACGTGCTTCGAGGGCACCGTCGAGGACGTCACCGAGCGCAAGCTCTATCAGACGCGCATCGAACAGCAGGCGAACTACGACACGCTGACGGGCCTCGCGAACCGCTCGTTGCTCAACGAGCGCCTGTCGCAATCGATCCGTTCGGCGCAGAGCTATGGTACGCGGCTCGCGGTCGTCTTCGTGGATCTCGATCGCTTCAAGTACATCAACGATGGTCTCGGGCATCACGTGGGCGACGAGTTGCTGCGAGCGATGGCCGAGCGCCTGAAAGCGACCGTGCGTGAAAGCGATACCGTCGCGCGGCTCGGCGGCGACGAATTCGTGCTGCTCATCAACGGGCACCGCGATCCCGAGTCGGTCGCGACCGTGCTCGAGCGCATGCTGTCCGATATCTCGCAGCCGTGGACGATCCCCCAAGGGGACTTCAACGTGACGTGCAGCATCGGTGTCGCGCTCTATCCGGACGACGGCACGAGCGCCGAAACCTTGCTGAAGCACGCCGATTCGGCGATGTATCGCGCGAAGGAAAAGGGCCGCAACAACTTCCAGTTCTTTACGGCCGAGCTCAATGCGCTCATCACCGAGCGACTGGAGCTCGAAAACAAGCTGCGCCGCGCCCTGGAGCGCGAGCAGTTCTCGCTCGAATATCAGCCGCGCGTCGACATGCGGACGCGCAAGATCGTCGGCGTCGAGGCGCTGCTGCGCTGGAACCCCGGCGAGCAGGAGTCGGTCGCGCCGTCGCGATTCGTTCCCGTCGCCGAAGAGACCGGCCTGATCGTGCCGATCGGCAAATGGGTCCTACGCACCGCGTGCGAGCAGGCGCAGCGCTGGCGGCGGCTCGGTCTGCCGGAAATCGTCATGTCGGTGAACGTGTCGGCACGGCAGTTCCGGCAAGACAGCCTCGTGGCGACGATTGCCGAAGTGCTGCGTGAAACAGAGCTCGAGCCGCGCTGCCTCGAAATCGAAATCACCGAGAGCACGGTCATGCACGATGCCGAGCAGTTCATCTCCATGCTCGGTGAGCTGAACGATCTCGGTGTCCAGATCGCGCTCGACGACTTCGGCACCGGCTACTCGAGCTTGAGTTACCTGAAGCGCTTTCCCGTCGATCGACTGAAGGTGGATCGCTCGTTCGTGCAGGACATCGCGAGCGACGCGGACGATGCGACGATCGTGCGCGCGATCGTGGCGCTCGGCCACAACCTGGGCTTGAAGGTCGTCGCCGAAGGCGTCGAGAACGAACAGCAGATCCAGTTCCTGTGCGACAACGCGTGCGACGAGATGCAGGGGTACTACTTCGGCCGGCCGATGGGCGGCGAGGAGCTCGCGACCCTGCTGCGGCGCGACGCCGGCTTGTTCACGAACGACGACTGCGCCTGAGCGGCTCAAGCCGTCGCGCTCGCGAGCCGCGCCTCGAACGACTGCGGGCTCGAGTACAGCCGCATCAGCTTTCCCGTCGACGAGAAGTGCTGCGCGACGGCGACGGACAAATGCACGGCCTTCGAGCTCGTGAGCACGTGAACCGCGAGCAGGTCCGAACGATTGCTCGACAGGAATCGCGTCCAATCGTCGCGCACTGCCGGTGCGACACTGAGTGCCGCGCGCGTATCCACGAACATCGTGATCGGCCGTTCTCGATTGAGGACGGCCAGGATCTCATCCAGCGCCGCGCTGCCGAACTCACCGCGATCGTGGCCGGTCACCGTAACGAACAGCACGCCGGGCTTCGGCCGTGCGAACGTGAACTCGCCGTCCCGCGCCGTGAGTTTGATGCTGCCGTCCCGCAGTACGGTCCGGGTGTAGTTCTTGTCGCTCATCTGCGTACGTCGCTCGTCGCGTTTCTGTGGATACTAGCTCGGACGGGCGGCAAAATGCCGCTGCCGAGCGCATCGAGGCGCCGGCGATTCGTCATCTCGAACCATCCCGGCACCACGACACGATGAAAAACCTGTTCGACCTCACCGGGCGCACGGCCCTCGTCACCGGCGGCTCGCGCGGCCTCGGACTGCAGATTGCCGAAGCGCTCGGCGACTATGGCGCGAAGCTCGTGCTCGTCTCGCGCAAGCAGGCCGACCTCGATGAAGCCGTCGCGCACTTGCAATCGCGAAACATCGAGTCGAGCGCGATCGCAGCCGATCTGTCGAATGCGGATAGCGCGCAGAACGTCGTGAAAGAAGCGCTCGCGCGGCTCGGGCAGATCGACGTGCTCGTGAACAACGCAGGCGCGACCTGGGGTGCGCCCGCGGAGGATTATCCGCTCGAAGCGTGGGACAAGGTGATGAACCTGAACGTGCGCAGCATCTTCGTGATGTCGCAGGCGGTCGGCAAGTTGAGCATGATTCCGCGCCGCTATGGCCGCATCGTCAACGTGGCGTCGATCGCGGGGCTGAAGGGCAATGCACCCGGCTCGATGCAGACGGTCGCGTACAACACGAGCAAGGGGGCGGTCGTAAACTTCACGCGCGTGCTCGCGGGCGAGTGGGGCACGTACGGCATCACGGTGAATGCAATCGCCCCGGGCATGTTCCCCTCGAAGATGACCAAGGGCACGATCGAGTCGATCGGCCTTGCGAAAATGACGGAGCGCATCCCTTTGCATCGCATTGGCGATGACGAGGACCTGAAAGGCGCCGCGTTGTTGTTCGCCTCGGATGCGGGCAAGCACATCACGGGTCAGATTCTCGCCGTCGACGGCGGCGTGAGCGCGACGTGATCCTGAAAGCAGCGTTGTTCGATTTCGACGGCACGATCACCCCGTCGCTGCCGCTGTGGATCAAGGCGTATCACATCGCGCTGGCGCAGTACGGCATCACGACATCGGATGAAGATGTCGTGCGGCGCTGCTTCTTTCGCGATTGGGCCGACGTCGCGTCGGAGTTCGCCGTGTGCACCGGCGAGGAAATGCGCATGGCGGTCGGTCATGGTTTGCAGGAGGCGTTCGCGAGCGCCGAGCTGTTCCCGCAGGCGCGCGCAGTGATCGAGCATTGCCGGGAGCACGGCATGCAGACCGCGCTGGTCACGTCATCGCCCCGTCATCTGATCGCGTCTGTCGCCGGCCGCCTCGAGATCGAGCACTTGTTCGATTTCGTCATCTGCGGCGACGAGGTCACGAATTACAAGCCGCATCCCGAGCCCGTGCTGACGACCTTGGCCGCGCTCGCCTGCGAGCCGGCACGCGCGATCATGATCGGTGATTCGCATGCGGACGTGCTTGCGGGCAAGGCGGCCGGAACGCGCACGGCGCTGTACCTGACCGACGAGCATCATCGGTTCTTCGACCAGCAGCGCTTGCGCGCGACCCAACCTGATCACATTTTCGAGAGCCATGACGAGCTGCCGGTCTTGCTCGGCTTGGCGCCGCTGGCGACGCGTGCCCGTGGTTGAAAAGAAACGCCTCGGAGGCCGATTTCGGCGGTCCGGAGGTCCTCTCCGGCGCTGGTGCCGCGCGTGCGATTTGCGCCTACGCGAATCTTCCCCGGCGATTGCATCCCCGCCTCGTAACGGGCAGTCTGCCGGTCTCACTCCGTACCGAGCGGTTGGCGCTTTCAGCCGATGATTGCCTTGAATTCACCGTCGTTGTTCCGGTTTGCACCCCTGTTTCTCCTGACGTTCGCGCTCGCAGCCTGCGGCGGCGCGGACAAGATCTGCGCGGATTCCAATGAGCCGTACCTGGCCGCGGGCAGCAATCCGCCGCTGCGCGTGCCGGAAGGCTTGTCCCAGCCGGATCGCTCGGCTGCCCTCGCGGTGCCGCCCGCGCCGGCGCAGACCGAAAACCGCAGCGGGTCGGGGTGTCTCGCCGAGCCGCCGTCTTACTTCCGTTCGTCCGGTACCGTCGCGCGCTCGCCCGAAGAGGTCGTCGCGAGTTGGGCGCAGGCTTGGGCGAACCGCGAGGCCGAGGGCGTGCTGGCGCTGTACTCGTCGAACTTCGTCGCGCCGACCGATTCCGCCGGCAATGCGGCCTGGCTCGACCAGCGCCGCGAGCAGGTCGCGGTCGGTCCGGTGCCCGAGTCGCGTGTCGAGGGCTTGCGCGTCGAATCCGACGGCGGGGACCGTCGCAAGGCAACGTTTACACAGCGTTTTGGCACGAACGTCGTCCACAAGGAGCTCGTGCTCGTTCGTGAAGCAGGATCCTGGCGCATCGCCGAGGAGAAGGTGATCGAAGTCAAATGAGCTGCAAGCATCTAGCCGCTTGCAGCTGAGGGAGTCGGAACCGGAATCAAAACGAATGCCGACGCGTTCTGGTGACTCATAATTTTTTGTCCGCTCCGCTCGGGCTCCGCGCGCTCCATCAGAGCGCGCCGCGCCGTGCGGCTAGGGAGCTGGCGTCAAAGTAGTTGTTGCATACCTATGTCCGTTCCTCGTACTTCCGCCATCACTTCCGCCATTGCCCTGCGCCGCGGCGCCGTGCGCGAGGCCATCAAGGATCGGCTCGAGCGCTCGCTCGGCAAGACCATCGAGGACGCGACTCGTCGCGATTTCTACGATGCCTTGTCGATCGCCGTGCGCGAGGAGCTCGCGGAGCGGTGGGTCGCGACGGGCAATCGGGTCGCGCACGCGCATGTGAAACGCGTGTGTTATCTCTCGATGGAATTCTTGCTGGGCCGCAGTCTCATCAACGCGCTGTCATCCTTCGAGGACGGCGTCATCGAAGAGGCGCGCGAGACGCTGCGCGACTTCGGGCATGAGCTCGATGAGATCGCCGCCGAGGAAGAAGACCCCGGTCTCGGCAACGGCGGTCTCGGCCGGCTCGCGGCCTGCTTTCTCGATTCGCTCGCGACGCTCGGCTATGCCGCGACCGGCTATGGCATTCGCTATGACTACGGCATTTTCATGCAGGTCATCGATCAGGCCGGCGCGCAGCGCGAAGTCGCGAGCTCGTGGCTCGGCTTCCAGAACTTCTGGGAAAGCGGCAACGGCGGCGTGCGCTACCGGGTGCGTTTCGGCGGCCATGTAAGATCGACGCGCGATGCCGCGGGCCGCGTGCGCTCCGAGTGGTACGACACTCACGATGTCTGGGCGGTCGCGTACGACCTGCTGATTCCCGGCAACCGCAGCCCTACCGTCAATCATCTGCGCTTGTGGTCCGGCCGCGCGATCACGCCGTTCAAGATCGAAGCCTTCAACTCCGGCAACTACGCGGCCGCGGTCGCCGAGCAGATCGACGCGAAGAATCTGACGCGCGTGCTCTACCCGGACGATTCGACGCCGCAAGGCAAGGAGCTGCGCTTCCGGCAGCAGTACTTCTGCGTCAGCGCATCGCTGCAGGACATTCTCACGCAGCATCTATATGAGCAGCGCGACCTGCGCGAGCTCGCAAACGCCGTCGCGATCCAGTTGAACGATACCCATCCGGCGCTCACGGTCGTCGAGCTGATGCGTCTGCTCGTTGACGAGCACGGCTTCGAGTGGGCGGAAGCGTGGCGCATGACGCGCGCGATCTGCGGCTACACGAACCACACGCTGCTGCCCGAGGCGCTCGAGACCTGGCCGGTGTCGTACTTCGAACGCTTCCTGCCGCGCCATCTGCAGATCGTGTATCAGATCAATCGCGATTTCCTCGAGGAAGTCAGCGCGAAATACCCCCACGACATGGACCGCCGCCGGCGCATGTCCCTGATCCACGAAGAAGGCGACCGCCGCGTGCGCATGGCGTACCTGTCCGTCGTCGGCAGCCATCGCGTCAATGGCGTGGCGAAGCTGCACTCGCAATTGATGCGCGAGACGATCTTCGCGGATTTCGCGCAGCTCTGGCCCGACCGCTTCACGAACGTCACGAACGGCATCGCCGTGCGGCGCTGGTTGAAGCAGGCGAATCCTGGCTTTTCGCAGCTCATCACGGAGCGGCTCGGGTTCGCGTGGGAGAACGATCTCGAGGATCTCGAGCGCCTGAAGTGGGCGATCGAGGACGCGGACTTCCGCCGGCGCTTCCGCGACGTGAAGCGCGCGAACAAGGAGCGTCTCGCGACGACGATCGAGCTGCTGCTCAATACCAAGGTCAGCGTCGATGCGATGTTCGACGTGCAGGTCAAGCGCATCCACGAGTACAAGCGCCAGCTGCTGAATCTCGTGTATGTCGTCGTGCGCTATCTGCGCATTCTCGACAACCCCAACTCGGACATCGTGCCGCGCGTCGTGCTGTTCGCGGGCAAGGCGGCGCCGGGCTACTGGATGGCGAAGTCGATCATCAAGCTGATCAACAACGTCGGACGCGTCGTGAACAACGATCCGCGCGTCGGCGACAAGCTCAAGGTCGTGTTCCTGCCCGATTACGACGTCTCGCTCGCGCAGGAGATCATGCCGGCGGCCGATCTGTCGCAGCAGATTTCCACGGCCGGCATGGAAGCGTCCGGTACGGGCAACATGAAGCTCGCGCTCAACGGCGCGCTCACGATCGGCACGCTCGACGGCGCGAACATCGAGATCAAGGATGCCGTCGGCGACGACAACATCTTCATCTTCGGCATGACGGCGGAGGAGGTCGTGGCGCTCCGCGCGCAAGGCTATTCGCCGGCCGCATACGTGCGCCAGAACCCGGAGCTCAAACGCGCGATCGAGGCGATCGAATCGGGGTTGTTCACGCCGGACAACATTTCCGATTCGGGCGTCGTCGTCGACCGGCTCATGAGCGATGGCGAGCATTTCCTCGTGCTCGCGGATTACGAGGCGTATGCGAAGGCGCAGGATCGAGTCGATGCGCTGTTCCGCAATCAAGATGAATGGTCGCGCAAGGCGGTGACCAATGCGCTCAGCATGGGGCCGTTCTCCAGCGATCGCAGCATTCGCGAGTACGCGGACAAGATCTGGGGAATCAATCCGGTGATTTGAGCAGCCGGCGGCTCGCGACGAGCTGCCGCGCTCGGCGCCCGGTGCGGCTCCGCGGGTTCGATCCGGAACCTTTGCGGACCGCTATCATTCCGTTCTGTGGTCACTGAGGTCGACTCACGCTCATCCCTATGTCTCGACTTTCCGACGCCGATATCGCCGCGCTGATCAACGCGACCCATCGCGAGCCGCGCTCCGTGCTCGGCTATCACGAAATCCCGGGCGACGGCGCCACGCCTTCATGCGTCGTGCGCGTGCTCGAGCCCGATGCGGCGTACGTGGGCGTGTATTGGGAAGACGAACAGCCCGAGCAGGCACGGCCGCTGACCGAGCTGCATCCGAGCGGCGTGTTCGAAGGAACGATCGATTTCCGCCGGCCGATCGTGCCGTACCGGCTGCACATCCGCTATCGCAACGGCGCCGTCGCGACGAAATACGATCCCTATTACTTCGGCCCGCAGATCACGGAGTTCGATCTGCATCTCTTCGGCGAAGGCAATCATCACAACATCTATTCCAAGCTTGGCGCGCACCCGATGACGCGCGACGGGCTCGCGGGCACACGCTTCGCTGTGTGGGCGCCCAATGCGAAGCGGGTCAGCGTCGTCGGCGATTTCAATTTCTGGGACGGGCGCCGCCATCCGATGCACGCGCTCGCGCGCTCGGGCATTTGGGAGCTGTTCATTCCCGAAGTCGGCGTCGGTGCGTTGTACAAGTTCGAGATTCTGACGCGGCACGGCAGCGTGATCCTGAAGTCCGATCCGTACGGTTTTCAGATGCAGCTGCGGCCCGACAACGCCTCGGTCGTCGCGGATATTTCCGGGTATCGCTGGGACGACGGTGCATGGCTGGAACAGCGCCGCCGCTGGGATCCGCTGCGCGCGCCGATCTCCGTGTACGAAGTGCATCCCGGCTCGTGGCGGCGCTCATGGCATCGCAAGCCCGCCTTTCTCACCTGGGATGAGCTCGCGGATCAATTGATCCCTTACGTGGTGGAGATGGGCTACACGCACATCGAGCTCATCGGCGTCGCCGAGCATCCGTTCGACGGCTCGTGGGGCTATCAAGTGCTCGGTCACTATGCGCCCACCGCGCGGCACGGGACGCCGCAGGACTTCATGCGGTTCGTGGATCGCATGCATCAGGCGGGCATCGGCGTGTTCATGGATTGGGTGCCGGCCCATTTCCCCAAGGATGCGCACGGGTTGCGCGAGTTCGACGGCACCGCGCTGTACGAGCACGAAGACCCGCGGCGCGGCGAGCACGTCGAGTGGGGCACGAAGATCTTCAATTACGGCCGCCACGAAGTGCGCAACTTCCTGATCGCGAACGCGCTCTTCTGGCTCGAGCACTATCACATCGACGGCCTGCGCGTGGATGCTGTGGCCTCGATGCTGTATCTCGACTACGCGCGCAACCCGGGCGAATGGATTCCGAACCAGTTCGGCGGCCGCGAGAATCTCGAAGCGATCGAGTTCCTGAAGCAACTGAACTGGAACGTGGGGCACTACTTCCCGGGCGTCGTCACGATGGCCGAGGAGTCGACGGCCTTTCCGGGCGTGACCCGCCCCGTCCACCTGGGCGGGCTCGGCTTTCATTTCAAGTGGAACATGGGCTGGATGAACGACACGCTGCGTTACATGGCCGTCGATCCAGTGCATCGCCGCCACCATCACCAGCTGATCACCTTCTCGTTCGTCTACGCATTCTCGGAGCATTTCATGCTGCCGCTCTCGCACGACGAGGTCGTGCACGGCAAGCGCTCGCTGCTCGACAAGATGCCGGGCGACGAATGGCAGAAGCGCGCGAATTACCGCTTCCTGATCGGTTACATGATGGCGCATCCCGGCAAGAAGCTCTTGTTCATGGGCAGCGAGTTCGGCCAATGGCACGAGTGGCGCGACTACGAGGATCTCGCCTGGGGCGCGCTCGAGCATCCGTCGCATCGACAGCTGCAGGACTGGAATCGCGCGCTGAATCGCTGGTATCGCGAGGCGCCCGAGCTGCACGGGAGCGACCATGCGTGGGAAGGCTTTCGCTGGGTCGACGTCGACAATCGCGACGAGAGCGTCTTTGCGTTCCTGCGCCAGCGGTTGCCGAACGAAGGCGGCACGCCGTACATCATCGCGTTCAATGCGACGCCCGTGCCGCGCAACGATTACGTTCTCGGTGTGCCGGCCCACGGGAAATATCGGAAAATCCTCGACAGCGACGCTCCCGAATTCGGCGGCTCGGGCTATTCGCACCAGCACGAAGTGCACACCGAGGAGCACGGCTGGCGCGATTTCCCAGCGCGTATTCGCGTCAATCTTCCGCCGCTCGCCATGGTCGTGTGGAGTAGGGTCGGCGACTGAAGACGCGTCGTACGGTGCGCCGGGGCTCCTCCCTGACTTCTCAGCTTTCGCCACATACGTCACCATCGCAGGTCCATGAACGCCACTCAGCCACTACCTGCAGATTTCACGAACGCGTCTTTGCAGCCTGGATCGCCGCAGCCTCTCGGCGCGATGTGGACCGGCGAAGGCGTGAACTTTGCACTGTTTTCGAGCGGCGCCCAGAAGGTCGAGCTCTGTCTGTTCGATCCGAGCGGCGAGCGCGAGCTGCAGCGCATCGCTCTACCCGAGCGCACCGACAACATCTGGCACGGCTTCTTGCCGGCGCCGCACGGTGTGCCCGGGCTCGTCTACGGCTTTCGTGTTCACGGTCCGTACGATCCCGCGCACGGCCTGCGTTACAACCCGGCGAAGCTCCTGACCGATCCGTACGCGCGCGATCTCGCGGGCAAGTTCACCTGGCACGATGCCTTGCTCGGCTACAGCAAGGATTCCGAGACGGGCGCGGAGCTCGCGAACACCGCGGACAGCGCGCCGTACAACTACAAGTCGCGCGTCGTCCATTCGACCTTCGATTGGGAAGACGATCGCCCGCCCGCCGTGCCTTGGCGCGATACGGTCATCTACGAGCTGCACGTCAAAGGCTTCACGAAGCTGCATCCGAAAGTGCCGCCCGAGCAGCGTGGCACTTATCTCGGCCTCGCGCACCCCGCGGCGATCGCGCATCTGAAGCAGCTCGGCATCACCTCCGTCGAGCTGCTGCCGGTGCAATCGTTCGTGCCCGAGCGCTTCCTCGTCGACAAGGGCCTCGTGAATTACTGGGGCTACAGCCCGGTCGCCTGGTTCGCGCCGGCGCGCGAATATGCGATTGCCGATGCGGTGAACGAATTCAAGACGATGGTGAAGGCGCTGCACGCGGCCGGAATCGAGGTCATCCTCGACGTCGTCTTCAATCACACCGCGGAAGGCAACGAGCTCGGCCCGACGCTCAGCTTCCGCGGCTTCGACAATGCGGCCTACTACCAGCTCGAGCAGCAGAATCCGAGCCATTACGTCAATCGCACGGGCACCGGGAACACGATCGCCACGAGCCACGCCGCCGTGCGCAATCTCATCGTCGATTGTCTGCGTTACTGGGTCGAGGAAATGCACGTCGACGGGTTTCGCTTCGATCTGGCCGCCGTCCACGGGCGCGAGGACGGGCGCTTCCGCCCTGACGCGAGCTTCTTCAAGGCGATCGCCGCGGAGCCCGCGCTGCGCTACGTCAAGCTCATTGCCGAGCCGTGGGATGTGGGCATCGACGGCTACCAGCTCGGGCATTTCCCGCCCGCGTGGGCCGAGTGGAACGACTTGTACCGCGACACGGTGCGCGGCTTCTGGCGCGGCAATCCCGGGATCATCGGCAATTTCGCCGAGCGCTTCGCCGGCTCGAGCGATCTGTTCCGCGCGAGCGGCCGGCGCCCGACCTCGGGCATCAACTACGTCGCGTGTCATGACGGCTTCACGCTCTACGACACGACGGCGTACGACGAGAAGCACAACGAAGCGAACCTCGAAGACAATCGCGACGGCCACAATCACAACCTCAGCTGGAACTGCGGCACCGAAGGGCCGAGCGACGACCCGCGTGTGATCGAGCTGCGCGAGCGCCAGGTTCGCAACATGCTCGCGACCTTGCTGCTGTCGCAGGGCGTGCCGATGCTGCTCGCCGGCGACGAGTTCGGGCGCACGCAGCGTGGCAACAACAATGCGTACTGCCAGGACAACGAGATCAGCTGGGTCGATTGGAATCTCGCCGCGCAACGCAGCTGGCTGACCGGCTTTGTCCGACAGCTGCTCATGCTGCGCAAACAAGCACGGGCGCTCCGCCGCGAGACGTTCTTGAAAGGCGCGCGCCAGGTCGACCTCGAGCACAAGGACGTGAGCTGGCGCCACCCGGCCGGTCACGAGCTGACCGCGGCGGACTGGCACGACGGCAATGCGCGAGCACTCGGCGTGCTGATCGGGCAGGCGTTTCGCGACCCGTACGGAACTCCGAACGGCCACCTGCTGTTTCTGTGCAACGCGAGCGAGCAGCCCGTGGAATTTCGTTTGCCCGCGCCGACTTCGAATGCCGTATGGCAAATCGTGTTCGACACCGCACGCTGGCGCGCCAACGATCTCGGCGCGCGCATCGCCGCCGGCGCCACGTGCGTCGTCGCCGAACACAGCTGCGTGCTGCTCGTGGACGGCGACGCCCCGCCGAGCATTCGCGCTGGATTCGCCGGTCAGTCACGTGAGCCGCACGCGTCCTGATCCGACCCGTGAGCGGCCCCTAGTCCGAAAGAGAGCTCGTCGCTATGAGCAGTGAGCCGCGTTCGCCGTCCGATTCGCAAGACAACAGCTTCGAGCGGCTGGCCGCGATGCATGGCATCGGCGGGTCGTATCACGATTTCAAAGGTGATCTGCAGTACATCGCGGCGACGAGCAAGGCAGCGATCCTCGAGGCCATGGGCGTCGGCACGCTCGACGAGCGCGCAATCGATGCCGCGATCCTCAATCAAGACACGGTGCATTGGATGCGCATGCTGCCGGCCGCGAAGGTGGTGACCGTCGGTGAGCCCGCGGTAATCGAGGTCGCGATTCCGCTCGCGCTCAACGCGCGCCAGATCACCTGGTCGATCACGCTCGAATACGGTGCCGAGCGCAACGGCGCCGCTGCGGTGAGCGCATTGAAGGTGCTGGAGCATGGCGCGCTCGACGAGCGCGAGTTCGTGCGCGTCGAGCTCACGCTGCCGACGGACCTGCCTCTCGGCTATCACTCGCTCACGGTGACGCTCGACACCGGGCTGTCGGGCGAAACGCGGCTCATCGTCGCACCGGCGACCAGCTTCGAGCCCGAAGCGATTCAGCGCGGCGAACGCGTCTGGGGTATCGCGGTGCAACTGTATTCGCTGCGTTCCAAGCGCAATTGGGGCATGGGCGATTTCCGCGATCTGCGGGAGCTCGTCGAGCTCGCCGCGCCGTTCGGTTGCGGCATCATCGGCCTGAACCCGCTGCACGCGCTCATGCCGGCCAACCCCGCGCACATCAGTCCCTACAGTCCTTCGAGCCGTGAGTTCTTGAACGTCCTGTACATCGCGGTCGAGGACGTGCCCGAGTTCGCGACTTGCGAGGCCGCGCGCGCGCTCGTCGCGAGCGCAGGGTTCCAGGCGCAGCTCGCGCGCCTGCGCGCGACGGACGCCGTCGACTACGTGCAAGTGGCCGCCGCGAAATTCGCCGTGCTGCCGCTGCTGTACGCGCAGTTCCGCGCGGAGCACATTGAGCGGGACACGCCGCGCGGACAGGCGTTCAAGCAGTACGTCGAGGAGCGCGGCGAACCGCTGCATCGACATGCGTTGTTCGACGCGCTCGATGCGCATTGGCGCCTGCAAGGGCCCCAGTACTGGGGCTGGCCGAGCTGGCCGGAGGAATATCGCGACCCCGCGTCGGCGGCGGTGACGCGGTTCGCGCGCGAGCGCGCGCGGGACGTCGAGTACTTCGTGTATCTGCAATGGCTCGCCGAGGAGCAGCTCACGCAGTCGCAGCACCTGGCGCGCGAGCTCGGCATGTCGGTCGGCCTGTATGGCGATGTGGCCGTCGGCGCGAATCCGGCCGGCTCCGAGACATGGTCGAACCGGCATCTGTATCTGCAGAACGCATCGGTCGGTGCGCCGCCGGACGCGCTCGCGCTCAAGGGGCAGGACTGGGGCATTCCGCCGCAGCATCCCGATGAGCTGCGCGCGCAGCGCTACGAGCCGTTCATCGTAATGATCCGCAACAACATGCGCCCGGTCGCGGCGCTGCGCCTGGATCACGCGATGACGCTGTTCCGGCTGTGGTGGGTGCCGCGCGGCATGACGTCGGCGCAGGGCGCGTATGTGCACTATCCGCTCGACGACCTGATCGCGATCCTCGCGCTCGAAAGCCATCGCAACGGCTGTGTCGTGATCGGCGAGGATCTGGGCACCGTGCCGAAGGAGGTGCGGCGCGCCATGGAGCGCTATCGCATCTACCACTACAAGGTATTGTTCTTCGAGCGCGAGGCGAACGGCCGCTTCAAGGCGCCGCACGAATACGTTCCGCAGGCGCTCGCGACGGTCACGACGCACGATCTGCCGACGCTGCGCGGCTGGTGGGAAAGCCGCGATATCGAGCTGCGCGACCGCTTGAATCTGTATCCGAGCGAAGCGGTCAAGGACGAGATGCATCGCAGCCGCGGCGGGGAACTCATCAGCATGATGCAGGCGCTGAACGAGCAGCGCCTGTGGTACTGGCAGCAGCACGAGCCGCTGCCCCAATACTCGCCGGCGCTCGCGCGCGCGATCCATGCGTTTCTCGGCCTGTCCGCCTCGAATATCGCAATGCTGCAGATCGAGGACTTGATCGGCATGACCGACGCGGTGAACGTGCCGGGCACCGATCAAGAGCATGCGAACTGGCAGCGCAAGGTTGCGCTCGAGACGGAAGCCATCCTCGCGCGTCCTGAGG
>JAEYXD010000101.1 GCA_023428645.1 Pseudomonadota bacterium | reverse complement strand
GCCGAACGGCTGCTCGCGGACTATGCGGAGGCGCTGCTCGTCGACTATCCCGAAAACTCGACGGCCCTGGGAATCGACAACGGCAAGCGCGCGGCGCTCAAGGCCAGGCTGACGGATCGCACGGCGGACGGGCAGCAGGCGATCGCGCAGCGTGTCACAGAGCGCCTGACACGGCTGCGGCAGATCGACACCGCCGCGCTCGGCGAAGCCGCGCGCATCGATGTCGATGTCATGCGCACCGCGCACGAGTTCGCGGCCGAAGGCTTCGCGTTTCCGTACGGCGATGTCGCGATGCTGAACACGAGCTGGTCATGGCGTAACGCGCCCTATGTCGTGGCACAGAACACCGGCGCCTTCCTCGAGATCCCGAACCTGCTCATCGAATCGCACACCGTGACGCGGCCGCAGGATGCGGATGCCTACGTGGCGCGCCTCGAAGCCTACGCGGGCCAGCTCGACGGTGAGACCGAGCGCTTGCGAGCCGCCGCCGCGCAAGGCGTGATCGCACCGGACTTCATTCTCGACAAGACGCTCTCGCAGCTGCGCATCGCGCGCGAGGGCGAGATCGCCGCGTGGCCGATCGTGAAATCGCTCGCGGACCGCACGCAGCGCATGTCCGGAAACTACGGCGCGCAGGCCGCGAAGATCGCGCGGGACCGGATCGCGCCGGCGCTCGAGCGGCAGATCGCGGAGATCGGGGCTCAACGCAAGCGGGCGACGAGCGATGCCGGCGTGTGGAAGCTGCCGCAAGGCGACGCGTACTACGCATGGGCGCTGTCGGCATCGAACACGACGCGCCAGACGCCCGATGAGATACACGCGCTCGGTCAAGAGCAGCTGCGCGAGCTGCAAGCGGAAATGGACGGCATCCTGCGCCGCATGGGCATGACGGCGGGCACGGTCGGCGAACGGATGACGGCGCTCGGCAAGCTTGCGGTCTATCAGTTCCCGGACAGCGATGAAGGGCGTGCGCGCGCCATGGCGTTCTTGCACGAGCGCGTGCGCGACATTCGCAAACGCTTGCCGGCCGCGTTCGCGACGCTCGTGCCGGGCAGGCTCGAGATCAAACGCATGCCGCCGGAAGTGGAGCCGGGCGCGCCGGGCGCGTACGGCGGGGCGGGCACGATCGACGGCAAGATCCCCGGCAAGTTCTGGATCAATTTCCGGGACATGAGCATGTGGACCACCTACAACATGCCGACGCTCGTGTATCACGAGTCCATTCCGGGCCACGTCTGGCAGGGCGAGTACACGTTCAAGCTGCCGCTCGCGCGCTCGCTGCTGGCATTCAACGCGTATTCCGAGGGCTGGGCCTTGTACGCCGAGCAGCTCGCGGCCGAGCTCGGCGTTTACGACGACGATCCGGTCGGACGGCTCGGGTATCTGCAATCGATCGCGTTCCGCGCCTGCCGGCTCGTCGTCGACTCGGGACTGCACGCGAAGCGCTGGACGCGCGAACAGGCGATTGAATGGTTCGCGACGACGAACGGCTCGAGCATCGCCGAGGTCAGCGGGGAAGTGGATCGCTATTGCGCGTGGCCCGGTCAAGCCTGCGGCTACAAGGTCGGGCACAGCGAGATCAATCGCCTGCGATCGCGCGCGCAGACCGAGCTGGGCGCGCAATTCAATCTGGGTCGATTCAACGACGCCGTCGTGAAGAGCGGCGGCGTACCGATGGTGACATTGGCGCGCATCATCGACTCGTTCATTGCGAGCGAACGGCATACATGATGAGCGTTCGCCGCCGCATCCAGCGCGCGAGCAGTCGTTCTCCTCGCGCTTTCCCTACGGAAGATGTGACCGGCGCGCTCTAGGTATCTTCCGCGCATTCACAAGGAGCACCTCGCGAGGCGTACCATCTCGGCGCCAACGCATCGTGCCCGTACGCCACTGCCGGAGTGTCAGCGCACATGGCCGCGAACGAGGACATTCGGACGCCTGTGACGCGCGCGCCCGGCTTGCTGGACAGAGAGCGATCGATCGCGGCGCACGACTTCAATCGCTGGCTCGTTCCGCCCGCCGCGCTCGCGGTGCATCTTTCGATCGGCATGGCCTACGGCTTCAGCGTGTTCTGGCTGCCGTTGTCGCGCGCGATCGGGATCGATGCGCCCGTCACCTGTCCGGACATCGGCTTCTTACAGCGCATCGTTTCGACGCGGTGCGACTGGCAGGTGTCGATGCTCGGCTGGACCTTCACGCTATTCTTCGTGCTCCTCGGCTCCTCCGCTGCACTGTTCGGCCGCTGGCTCGAGCACGCGGGTCCGCGCAAGGCAGGCGTCGTCGCCGCGCTGTGCTGGTGCGGCGGGCTGCTGATCGCCGCGCTCGGCGTTTACGTGCATCAGCTCTGGCTGCTGTGGCTCGGGGCCGGCGTCATCGGCGGCATCGGGCTCGGCCTCGGCTACATCTCGCCGGTGTCCACGCTGATCAAATGGTTTCCCGATCGCCGCGGCGTCGCGACCGGGCTTGCGATCATGGGTTTCGGCGGCGGCGCGATGATCGGTGCGCCGCTCGCCGACGGGCTCATGAATGCCTTCGCGAGCGAGCGTTCGGTCGGCGTATGGCAAACCTTCGTCGCGCTGAGCGCGATCTATTTCGTCGCGATGATGCTGGGTGCGTTCGGCTATCGATTGCCGCCGCGCGATTGGGCGCCGCGCGCCTTCGCGAGCCGCAAGCCGAGCGCGCTCGTCACCTCGGCGCATTGCGACGCGAACGAGGCGATCCGCACGCCGCAGTTCTGGCTCTTGTGGGGCGTGCTGTGTCTCAACGTGAGCGCGGGCATCGGTGTCATCGGGATGGCGTCACCGATGCTGCAGGAAGTGTTCGGCGGCCAGCTCATCGGCATACCGGCGCGGCTCGCGCAACTCGACGAGGAACAGCGAGCACGAGTCGCGACGATCGCGGCCGCGTTCGCCGGACTGTTGTCGCTGTTCAACATCGCCGGGCGCATCCTGTGGGCCTCGGCCTCCGATGTGCTCGGCCGCAAGCTCACCTACACGGTGTTCTTTCTGCTCGGCTTGCTGTTGTATGCGTCCGCGCCGCTTGCCGGCGAGACGGGCCGCATCGCGGCGTTCGTCGCGATCTTCTGCGTGATCCTGACGATGTATGGCGGCGGCTTCGCGACGGTGCCCGCGTATCTCGCCGATCTGTTCGGCACCCAGCAGGTCGGCGCGATTCATGGGCGTCTGCTCACCGCGTGGTCGGTCGCGGGCATCCTCGGGCCGGTCGTCGTGAACTACATTCGCGAGTTTCAGCTCGCGCGAGGCGTGCCGGCGCACGATGCGTACAACTTCACGATGTACGTGCTCGCGGGAATGCTGGCGTTCGGGCTGGTGTGCAACCTTCTGATGCGGCCGGTCGATCCCAAGCACTACATGAGCGCGGAACAGCTCGCGAAGGAGCGTGCGTCGCTGCCCGGCGCTAAGCCCGTTGCGGACGTGCGCCAGAGCGGCGGCGCTGCGTCATCGCATCGCGGCCTTCTGTTCGCCGCGTGGACCGCGATCGCGATTCCCCTCGGCTGGGGGGTGTGGGTCACGCTGAGCAAGTCGCTCGCGCTGTTTCGATGAGGCCTTGCGGCGCGGCGCGTACCAGACCACGACAGCGACCGGAATCGTCAGCGTGAGCCAGCTGAGATAGTCGCCCATGCCGTCCGACAGCAGGGCCGCCATCAAGCCGACGGTCGAGAGAATGCCCAGCAGAATGGGCGCCGGCCACACGCGGATGCGGGCCGACGCGCTCACGCGACGCCCTCGGGTTGCAATGCGCCCAAGCGTGCCTCGATCGGCACGTTGCGCTTCTTGAGCCACAAATACACGCCGCTGCCGAGCACGACGATTGCGATGAGGTCGAGCAGTGCCCAGAGGATCTTGAGCGGCATGCCGCCGTAGTCGCCGAAATGCAGCGGCTGCGAGATCAGCAATGCCTGTACGTACCACGGCATGGCGCGCTGATCGATCAGCTCGCCGCTTTGCGCATCGATGAGGACGGGCGTGAGCAGTCGCGACGTGAGCGGCGTGTTGCCATACATGAACGCGACGTAGTGGTGCGGCGTCGAAAATTCGTTGCCCGGAAACGCCATGAAGCTCAGCTCGGAGTCCGGCAGCGCCGCGCGCGCGGTCGCGACCGCCCGCTCCGCCGAGCCGAACGTCGTCGGCGCCGGCTGATTCTTGTAGCCCGCCGTCATGTCGGCGACTTCCGTGGCCTGCCACTGCCCGATGATGGGCAGCGCGAGCGTATTGATCGTGCCCGTCAGACCCACGACGAACACCCATACCAAGGTCGCGATGCCGAGCAGGTTGTGCAGATCCAGCCATTTGAGCCGCGGCGAGCGGTCGTGACGAACCGAGCCGAACTTGAGCTTGCGCATGAACGGGCCGTAGACGACGGTCCCGGACACGAGCGACGCGACGAGCAGCAGGCCCATCGCGCCGAGAAACAGCGTGCCCGGCAAGCCCGTGAACATGTCGTAGTGCAGCCGGAACATGAAATTCATCACGCCCTGGTTCAGCGGGTAATCGTGCAGGAACTCGCCCGTGCGGGCATCGAACATGTAGAAGGCCGACGACTCCGGCGCGTTCGCGGTCTTGCCCAGGCTCACGTACCACACGTCGGGCTCATCCGGATCGCGCGACACGAACTGCACTGCGTCCGTGGGCCTGCGGGCCTGCGCGTCAGCGACGATCTGATCGAGGCTTGCCGTCGTCGTGACGCCCGGCAGCTCCGGCGGATCGACGGAGTAGCCGAGCGCGTGATCGAGCTCGTGATAGAAGATCAGCGGCAGTCCCGTGATGCAAAGCATCAGCAGGAACAGCGTCGAAACGAGGCTCGTCCACTTATGAACGAGATACCACTTGCGAATCGCGGATGAGCTCAGCATGCGCCACCACGTGTAAAGGCGTCAGGCCGCCCTGACCGCCGACGAAGACGGACGCGGAGCATATCAGCATTTGCGAACCATTCGCATTCGCAATTATCATCCGTGGCATTCCCGTCACGCGACTTGTGAGGCGAGCCATGCCTGCCATTTGGGTGCGCTCGCTGCGGCGCGCGTCGCGGCATCGTCACCGTACAGGAACATGCTGAGGCTGACGTTCGTGCCGGTGGGCGCGCCATACGTGCCGATGATCGCGATGCCGGGCGCGGGCGTGTCGATGCGGACGATGGTGTGACGAATCTTGTGGTTCTGCTGCGTGTGCTGGACCACACCGGCCAGCGCCTCGGCCGCGTCGATGGTCCGCTGGTCACCCACGTTCGCTCCCGCCAGGTTCAGCTTGTCCACGAGCCGAGCCCAGACGGCCGAGTGCTCGCCTGGCGCGCTCGCCATCGCTTGGAACGACGCCGCCCGCATGCCGGCGAAGTTCGCGAGGTAGATGCGCAGCACTTCGAAGAAGCCAGGCCAGCCGCTCTCGAAGCTTTCCATTTGATCGTCCCATGCGTCGGACGAGGTGAACAGCGAGTGCACCATGCGCACGACGCATTGGCCGCCCGTGCGGCTCGTGATCGTAATTTCGGTCGCGCAGGGCGGCGCGCCTTCGCTCCACTGCCTTTCGACGTAGCCGAACTGATGCGGTGGCTCCCACTGCGTCACTTCGCCCGTCGTGGACATCTCCGGACCGAACTGAAAGCGCAAGACGCCGCCGACGCGTTCTTCGATCGTAGCCTTCGTGAACCATGCGGCGTTGCCCGGACCGGTCGCGATCGCGTTCCACACCTGCTCGGGCGTCCCCGGCACGACGAAATTCATTTCGACCCAGCGTTTGCCGGTCTCGTCTTTCTTGATGGGCATGGAACGTCCTCGGTTATTCGTCTTTGGGGGCTGGATAGGCAGCGACGACGAGCCGGTGGGGGCGTCCCTGGGGCGCGGAGTCGTCGTGATATCTGGCAGCGAGCGCGCTGATCGCGCTCGCGAGGTCGTTCGTGAACGCCGCGCGCTCCGCGGGCGATTTGAAGCGTATGACGGTGTCGATCGACAGTGTCGCCAGGCGCTTGTTGCTCTTGCGCGCACCGCGCCACAACGCGCCGACTTCGCGCACGATGCGGGCCGCGAGCGCGATGAGATAGCCCGCGGACACGCGGTCGTTGCTGCGCGCGGGATCCGCGGCGATGGGGCCGAGTGCAGCGGGCGAAACCACATACGACGCGGCGGACGCGACCATGACGCGTTCCTTGAGCCCGCCCCACTGGCGTTGCTCCGCCCATTCGACGAGGTTGTGATCCTCGAGCGCGCGCAGATGGTAGTTCACCTTTTGCCGCGTGAGCCCGACCTTCGCCGCGAGCGTTGCGGCCGATGCCGGCGTCGCAAGCTCCATGAGCATGCGGTTCTTGATGGGGTCGAGCGCGAGCGCCGCCGCGGCCGGGTCGTCGATGATGTCGAGGTCGAGCATGGGCCAAGTGTTGCCTTTGACAATTTATTTTGTCAATGACGGCCCTGCCGTTCAGGCTCGCGCGGGCAGGCGATTCAGACGGCTGCAGAGCGTCGCTTCGGTCGCCGCACGGTGCGGATCTTGCCGCTGCGCCCGCCGCCGCAGAAAAAACGCTCGCGTCCATCGGACTCGAGCCCGGAGATGAGGGCATCGGGCGGCATCTCGACTTTCTCGAGCACCGCGCCCGTCTGCGGATCGATATGGCGCAGCTCGCTTTGATCGCCTTCCCACGTTGCGTGCCAGAGCTCGCCATCGACCCACGTGACGCCGGTAACGAAGCGATTGGATTCGATCGTGCGCAGCACCTGGCCGCTGTCGGGATCGATTTGATGGATCTTCCGTTCTCGATACTGCCCGACCCACAGCGCGCCCTCGGCCCAGGCGAGACCGGAGTCGCCGCCGTTGCCCGGCGCGGGGATCGTGGCGAGCACGCGGCCGGACTGGGGATCGATCTTGTGAATGCGGTTCTCGGCGATCTGGAACAGGTGCTTGCCATCGAACGCCGTGCCCGCGTGCGCCGCGACGTCGATCGTGCGCACGGTCTTCCCGCTCTCGGGATCGATCGCGTTCAACTTATCGCCGGAGGCGAACCAGACCAGCGCGCCGTCATAGGTCACGCCATGCACGGCGTCGACGCCAGGGAAGGGGCCATGCTCGTCGACGATTTCAGCGGTTGAGTTCTTCATGTCGCGATCCTAGGGATTTGGCAGCGCATGCGGGAGTAACAAAGTCGTCGCGAATCCGGCGAACGGCGGCGTCATCCAGCGGCGGGCGCGGCCGCGCCCGACGGCGCGAACTTTTCCCGCCGCGGCCAGCGCATCGAGCGAGCGCTGCACGGTGCGTTGGCTCGCCCGGAGCGCCAGCGCGAGCGCCGAGCTCGACCACGACTCGCCGTCCGCGAGCACCGCGAGCACGGTCGCGTGCGCCTCCTCGACCGGCCGCGCGATCACGATGACGTCGCGCGCGCGACGTGGCGTGAGCACGAAACCATCCGCCGTCGCGCGGATCTCGGCAAGCGGACGCAGCGCGCGGCGCAGGCGGCCGATTTCGACGCGCAGTCGCGCGCGCAGCGATTCGTCCGCGCGCTGCAAGCCAAAGGTGCGCGCGACGAGCGCATCTCTCGACACGTCCCGCGGCCACGCTTCGGCCAGTGCGCGCGCCAGCGCGAACAACACGGGACGCGTCGCGAGCGGCGCCGCCGTCCCGCCTCTGCGCACGACGTAACGGCAGGCATCGACGACGAGCGCCTTCGAAGCGAGCAAGCCTTCCACGTCTTCGAGCAGCAGCAGCCGCTCTTCCCCGTGCGCAATCAATCGCGCCGCGGGCATCTCCAAGGTCCGCGCGGTCGCGGCGATTTCCGCCATGAGCGCGGGAATCGCTGCCTGGCGCGCCGCGTTCCTGGCGCGCGCGAGCGCTTCGCGCGCGGGCCTGGTACGCAGGCGCCGCAGCGCGATCTCCGCAACGACCAATTCATGCGCGACTCGAAGCGCAGGCGGCAACGGCGCCGGATCGAACCTGGTCAAGCCACGTTCGGCATCCTCGATGCGGCCGATCAGTACGAGACGCCGCAGTTCGAGACAGCGTGCATGCGCGGCATTCAAGCCGTCACCGTGCGCTTCGAGCGTCGCTCGCGCGGCAGCGAGCGCCCTGGCGGGCCAGCCAAGATCGCGCGAGGCGAGCGCGATCTCCGCTTCCGCGACGATGCAGCGCGCTTGTGCCACGGCTTCTCTCGAGCCGAACGCCCGCGCCGCGCGGCGCACGAGTACTTTCGCACGATCGAAATCGCCGAGCTGCGCCATGGCAATGCCGCGCAGCGCGAGCGCGGGCGCGTCGTCGCGCAACGCCACTCGTTGCAGCGCGCCGAGCGGATCGCCCGCAGCGAGCGCTCGCGCCGCGGCCGTGATCAGCGAGTCCATCGCGGCGCCCCGGGAAATCGCGTCACAGTTGTCACTCCCACTTGATCGCGCGCCTCGCCAACACTGTCCGCCGCCGCTGCACGAGCGCAGCGGCGCACGCAACACATCGCGAACCAAGAGGAGCGGAGAATGGCTGAAATTCTACACAGAGTCGGTGTCCGGTCCGGCGTCGCCGACGTTTATCGCGCCCTGACGACGCAGCAAGGTCTGGCTGGCTGGTGGACGGCGGATACGCGCGGCGGCTTCGACGTCGGCGGCATCATCGAATTCCGCTTCGGCACGCGCGGCTACTTCGACATGAAGATCGTCGCGCTCGATCCGGGCCGGCGCGTCGTATGGCAGGTCGTCAGAGGCCCCGAGGATTGGGTCGGCACGCAGCTGTCTTTCGATCTCACGCAGAACGGCGAGGAGGCGACCGTGCTGTTCAAGCACGCCGGCTGGCAAGAACAGAGCGAGTTCATGCATCACTGCAGCACGAAGTGGGCGACGTTCCTGCTCAGCATGAAAAAGCTGGTGGAGACCGGCGCGGGCAGTCCCTTTCCTGACGACCTCCACATCACGGTCAACTGGGACTGAGGGCGGCGCGTCGCTGGTGCTGTTGCGGGCTGGCGACTTCCAAATGCACGTGGTGGGCGCGATCTCGAAGGACTAGAGTGCTCGGCAACCCACGTCACGGGAGATCGCCATGACATCCTGGGAAATCATCGGGCGCGAGCTGGTCAATTGCACTTGCGAGTACGGCTGCAATTGCCAATTCAACGCCCTGCCGGACAAAGGCCACTGCCATGCAGTGGCCGGCATCCAGATCGACGCAGGCCATCACGGTGACACGCGGCTCGATGGCCTGCGGCTCGCGGCCATCTTCAAATGGCCGGGCCCGGTTCACGAGGGCAACGGCGAAGCGATCGCCTTCATCGACGAACGGGCTGATGCGGCGCAGCGCGAGGCGCTGCTGAGAATCATGACGGGACAGGACACCGACCCGTTCGCGACGATGTTCGCCGTGTACGCCTCGACCCTCAGCAAATTGCATCCGCCGGTCTTCACGAAGATCGATCTCGATCTCGACATCGACGGCCGCAAGGGGCGCATTTTCGTCAAAGATTACATCGAGACGCAGGGCGAGCCGCTGCGTAACAAGGCGACCGGCCTGGAAGCGCGGGCGCAGATCGTGCTGCCAGCGGGCTTCGAATTCGCGATGGCCGAGGTGGGCAGCGCCTCGAGCCGCACGAGCGGTCCGGTGCGGATGCACACGAAGGACACCTATGGGCAGTTCGCGCGCCTGCATTTGAATGGGCATGGTGTCGTGCGCGATTGACGCTGGCGTTCGGCATGGCGAGCGAGGCGGCACTCGTACGTCTGTTGAGGCGTGACCGCGCGATCACGCTCGCAGGGCTCGCCGTGCTCTGCGTGCTCTCCTGGTGCTATCTCGCGATCGGTGCCGGGCTCGGCATGAGCGCGTGGGAGATGACGACGCTCGCGCTGTTTCCGCATCGACAAGGCACGTACCTGCTTCCAAGCGCGCCCGCCGCATGGGGGCTCGCCACGTGGTCACTCACGATCGCGATGTGGTGGGTCATGATGATCGCGATGATGACGCCGAGCGCGGCGCCTGCGATCTTGCTCTACGCGCGTGTGCATCGTTATGCGTTGGAGCGGGGCGATACGTCGAACGTGCTCGCGCCGACCGGCGTCTTTGCGGCGGGATACCTGCTCGTCTGGCTCGGATTTTCGGTGGTGGCCACGGCATTGCATTGGGCCTTCGAGCGCATGGGGCTCGTCGCCGCGATGATGATGGGATCGCGCAGCGTCTGGTTGTCGGGCGTCGTGCTGATGGCCGCCGGCCTGTATCAACTCTCGCCGCTGAAAAACACGTGCCTCGCGCACTGCCGCGCGCCGATGTCGCTGCTTGCGCATCAATGGCGCCCGCATGCGCTCGGGGCGTTGCGGCTCGGCGCGCTGCACGGCGCGTACTGCGTCGGCTGCTGCTGGCTGCTGATGGCGCTCTTGTTCGTCGGCGGTGTGATGAACCTCGTCTGGATCGGCGCGCTCGCGATCATCGTGCTGTTCGAGAAGGCGCTGCCCGCGGGTCACAAGATCGGGCGCGTCGTTGGTCTGGCGCTCATGCTGTGGGGTCTCGCGACCTTCATGGTGTCGCGGCCGCACGGCCCGTAGCGAGCAGCGAACGTCATCGCAGCGCGCTTGGAGCTCACGCCTGTGCGTGCGGCTGCAGCTTCACCTTGATCCAGCCGGCCTGGCGCTTGTCGAATGCCTGATAAGCGCCGATCGCGCTATCCATCTCCTCGATGTGCGTCAGGATCACGCTCGGATCGATCACGCCCGAGCGCACCAGCTCGATCAGGTGCGGGATGTATTTGCGGTGATTGCAGTTGCCCATCTTGATCGTGAGGTTCTTGTTCATCGCCTCGCCGATCGGAAAGTGAGTCGAGCTCGGTGAGTACACGCCGATGATGGCGAGCGTTCCTGCCTTGTCCAGCGCTTGCACCGCCCATTCGAGCACCTGGCTCGGCGCATCGCCCGGCCGCCAGTTGTCGCCGCTCGGGTGCTGTTCCGGCGCGATCTTGTCGACCTCGGCGGAGAACTCCGCCGCCTTCTTTTGCGCCGCCTTGGCCGCCGGTCCGCTGTGCGCGTGAACTGCATCGACGCCCACGGCGTCGATCACGCGATCGACGCCGATGCCATCCGTGAGCTCGAGGAGCGTCGCGACCGGGTCCTCGCGCTCGAAATTGATCACCTCCGCGCTTTGCCGCCGCGCCATTGCGAGCCGGTCTTCCAGGCCGTCGATCGCGATGATTCGGCCGGCGCCCAGCAACTTCGCGCTGGCGATCGCGAACTGCCCGACGGGCCCGCAGCCGAACACGGCAACGGTGTCGCCGTCGCGGATCTCCGCGAGCTCGGCGCCGAAGTAACCGGTGGGGAAAATGTCGGAGAGCAGGATCGCCTGATCGTCGGTGATGTCGTCCGGCAGCTTGACGAGCCCGACGTTCGCGTACGGAATGCGGGCCCGCTCGGCCTGAAGACCGGCGAAGGCGCCCGAGGATTCGGGACCGCCGAAGAACGCGGTGCCGGCGCGCTTGCCGCCGGGGTTCACGACATCACACTGCGCGTAGTAGCCGGCTCGACAATACGAGCATGAGCCGCACGCGATCGTCGAGGGAATGACGACGCGATCGCCCACATCGAGATTGCGCACCATCGGGCCGACGGCTTCCACGATGCCCACGCCTTCGTGCCCGAGAATCGTGCCGGGCTTCATCCCTGTCAGCGTTCCGCGGATCATGTGCAGGTCAGTGCCGCAAATCGCCGATGCCGTAAGTCTTACGATGGCATCCGTTGGTTGCTCGATCGTAGGCTCAGGAACCTCTTCGAGTCGGATATCGCCGATGCCATGAAACACGACCGCTTTCATGCCGTCCTCCTGCGCCGCGAACAACAAAGGTTGAACTCGGTGAACGCGGTCGGCCTGACACGGTTCCGCGTTAGAAATTGACCTGTAGCTGCAGGCGCAGCGCGTCGGCCTCGAAGCGCTCGTAGTCGATTCTTCCGGAGCGATTTCCCGTCACGAGATTGGTGCGATTCATGCGGTGATAGACGGCAGCGAGCTCGACGGCCGCATCGATCTGCCATTCCACACCGACTTCGATGTCGTCCACCTGGTTCAGCGGCGCATTGAGCTCGGCCTTGCTCGCGCCATCGAAGTACTGCCACTTCACGAACGGCAGGAACGTGCCGAATTCGTTGTCGAGCTTGAACATCGCCTGGACGTAGCCGCCCATGATGTCGCTCTCGATGATGCTGTTCGTTGCGAGGTCGAGCGCCGGCGAGTAGCCCCAGTTCCACTCGGCCTGGAAACCGAACGGCTGCGGATACCAGATCACGCTCACCGCCACGCGCTCGTCGTCGAAGCCGAAAGTGTGCTGCGCATCGATCGAGGGCGTGAGACTCCGATCGCCGAGTGCGCGATAGGCGCCCGTGCCGGGCACGTACTCGCCGGAGTAGGCTTGGATGGCGGCTTCGAAGAACTGACCGTTCGCGAACTTCCATGGATAGGCGACGCGGATCACCGTGTGCTGGTCGTCGTTGCGATCGCCGCGATTGGCGCCCTGACCGTTATAGAAGCCGAGGCCGAACATGCCGTAGTTGCCGCTGTGCTTCAGGCCGAGCGCATTGATCTCCTCGAAGCGCTCCTGCACGACCGCAGGGGTGTAGTAATAGAAGATGCCGAGGTCGCGCTCGTCGCGCACGGCGCTGTTCAGCGAGTCCGCGCGATCGAGCGGCAGGCGGTTGGAGCTCGACTGCAGATTCTCCCAACCAAAGGGCACCTTCGATTGGCCGACGCGCAGCCGATGTACGCGATCGGTCGTCAGATACAGATCCGCATAGGCGTCGCGCAATTGGACGACGTTGCCGGTCGTGCCGGCCGAGCTCGCGAGATCGGGTTGGATATAGAAAGAGACACGCTCGCCGAAGTCGCCCTGGAAGACCAGGCGTGCCCGACGGATGAGATAGTTCTTGTCGGCATCGCCGAGAGAATGCTCATCGCCGACGGAGCGATCCGACCAGAGATTGATGCCCCTGTCGCCGCCAAGCATTTCGGTGTAGCGGGTTTGCAAATAGCCGCGGATGTGGAAGCGCGCGTTGAACGGGCTCGCGGTGTCGGCGTTGTGCTTCGTAAGAGCAGCGAGCTGCTGTGCGTTTTTCTCCACGCGTCGTTCGAGCTCGCCGGATGGCGGCGCTACTGCTGCTGGCGAGTCGACGGGCGCCGTCAATGGCGTGGCTTGTGGTGGCGGCGCGTCGGCCGGCGCTGCGACCGGCCGAAAAATGCCGAGCCGAACGCGGTTCGGCCCGGGTTCGGCGTAGATCTGCTTGGTCTCGCTGTCCATGTAGAGATCGAGATCTTGCGCTGACGCAGTCGGCGCCGCGCTGGCGATCGCAAGAACGAGTGCATTGGGAATCAAAGCGGAATTCTTCATCGAGCGTCGAATCTGGCGTGTGGTGTGCCTGTGGCTGCGATGGCAGCCGGTCAGGTCGATCGTGGGACACGTTGCGCCAACTTGGCGGTCCGGACGTCCCTGTGGGCGCTGAAGGCCGCCCGGCGCAATGTTTAAATAGTAGGAAGCGATTGTTGCTGGTTTGTTGCTGGTTGTTGCTGGCTGATGAAGCTTGCGGGCGCTTCGTGCGCTCACTGTGACTGGCGCATGAAGCTGCGCAGAAACGGCGCCGTCCTGCTCGCGGCTGCGGCCGCGACCGTCTCCGGCGGACCCGCCACGACGATCGCTCCGCCTTCGTCCCCCGCGCCCGGCCCCATGTCGATGATCCAGTCGCTCGCCGCGATGACTCGCATGTCGTGTTCGACGACGACGACCGTATTGCCGGCCGCCACCAGCCGTTCGAGCTGCACGAGCAGCTTCTCTACATCGCTTGGATGCAGGCCGGTCGTCGGCTCGTCCAGCACGTACAGCGTGTCGCCGTGCGAGACGCGCTGCAGCTCCGTCGCGAGCTTGATGCGCTGGGCCTCCCCGCCTGACAGCTCGGTCGCGGGTTGTCCGAGACGCAGGTAACCGAGCCCCACTTCCCGCAGAACATCGAGCGAACGCCGCACGTGCGCTTCGTTCGCGAAGAACGCGTGCGCCGCATCGACCGTGAGCTCCAGCACCTCGGCAATGTTCTTGTCGCGGTAGCGCACCTCCAGCGTCTTCGCGTTGTACCGCGCGCCATGACACGTAGGGCAAGGCGCGTACACGCTCGGCAGGAACAGCAGCTCCACCATGACGAAGCCTTCGCCGGCGCACGTCTCGCAACGTCCCTTTGCCACGTTGAAAGAGAATCGGCCCGCGTCATAGCGGCGCGACTTCGCGGTCTGCGTCGCCGCAAACAACTTGCGGACGTGATCGAACAAGCCGGTGTAGGTCGCGAGATTGGAGCGCGGCGTGCGGCCGATCGGCTTTTGATCGACACGCACGAGCCGTTTGATGCCGCCCATGCCGCCGACGATCTCGCCGCTCGTCGCGAGGTCGACGCGTTCGAGTGCGTCGACTTCTTCGTCCTCGCCGGCCGATGACTGCCCGAGCTGCTGGGACACGAGCTCGACGAGCGCCTGGCTGACGAGCGAAGACTTGCCCGAGCCCGAAATACCGGTCACGGTCGTCAGCACACCGAGCGGAAACCGGGCAGCGAGATTCTCCAGGTTGTTGCGCGAGATGCCTGCAAGCTGGAGCCATGACGTCGGCACGCGGTGCCTGTTCGCGGGCGGCGGCTCGTCATCGAACAGGAACGCGCGCGTCCGCGATTCCTCGATGTTCGCGAGCCCCGCGAGCGGCCCGCTGTAGAGCACGCGTCCGCCGCGCTCGCCCGCCGCCGGGCCGACGTCGACGATCCAGTCCGCATGCCGCACGACGTCCAGCTCGTGCTCGACGACGAACAGCGAGTTGCCGCTCGCCTTGAGCTGATCGAGCGCCGCGAGCAGCGCCTGCGTATCGGCCGGGTGCAAGCCCGCGGACGGCTCGTCGAGCACGTAGACCACGCCGAACAGATTCGAGCGCACCTGCGTCGCGAGTCGCAGGCGCTGCAGTTCGCCGGGCGACAGGGTCGGCGTGCTGCGTTCGAGCGACAGGTAGCCAAGCCCCAGGTCGAGCATCACGCGCAGGCGGGCAACGAAATCCTCGGCGATGCGGCGCGTCACCAGGGCTTTTTCGGGATGTTCCTCGTCGAGCGCCCGAAGGCGCGACGCCGTGCCGCGCGCGAACGGCTCGAGCAGTTCCATCAGCCGCTTGAGCGGCAAGCGCGACATGTCCGCGATGTCCAGGCCGGCGAACTTCACGGCGAGCGCTTCCTTGCGCAGGCGCTTGCCGCCGCAGGTCGGGCAGCCGGTGCTGATCAGATACTGCGCGACCCGCTTCTTCATGAGCGCGCTCTCGGTGTTCGCGAACGTCTGCAGCGCGTAGCGCCGCGCGCCCGTGAACGTGCCCTGATAGCTCGGCTCCTCCTTCCGCTTGAGCGCCTTGCGAACCTCGTGGGGCTCGTAGCCCGCATACACCGGCACGGTCGGCTGCTCGTCGGTGAACAACAGCCAATCGCGATCCTTCTTCGGCAGATCCCGCCACGGCTTGTCGATGTCGAAGCCGAGCGTGACGGCGATGTCGCGCAAGTTCTGTCCGTGCCAGGCCGGCGGCCAGGCGGCAATCGCGCGCTCGCGGATCGACAGCGAAGGATCCGGCACCATCGATGACTCGGTCGCGTCGTAGATGCGGCCGAGGCCGTGGCACGTGGGGCATGCGCCCGCGGGAGTATTCGTCGAGAAGGATTCCGCGTAGAGCAGCGGTTGACCACGCGGATAGTCGCCCGCGCGCGAATAAAGCATGCGCAATAGATTCGACAGCGTCGTGACGCTGCCGACCGACGAGCGCGTCGTCGGCGAGCCTCGTTGCTGTTGCAGCGCGACGGCCGGCGGCAAGCCGTCGATCGAATCGACCTGCGGCACCTCCATTTGGTGAAACAAGCGCCGGGCGTACGGTGACACCGATTCGAGATAGCGGCGCTGCGCTTCCGCGTACAGCGTGCCGAACGCGAGCGACGACTTGCCCGATCCCGACACACCCGTGAACACGACCAGCGCGTTACGAGGAATGTCGACGTCGACGTTCTGCAAGTTGTGCTCGCGCGCGCCGCGCACTCGTACCAGAGCATCCATGCGAGGGGCGCCGCTTGCCGGTGCGGTGTGCTTCTTCATGCAACGACGAAAGCGAAGGCAGGAATCCCAAGTTCCGCGCCGCCATCACAGGTCGCGAATGCAACCCATGCGCGTGCCGCCCATGCATCGGCCGGCATCCGGTCGAAATGCCGGTCTAGCGAGTGCGCACCCTGTCAGATCGACAGGGTGACGTTCAGCGAGTAGTAGTGCGTGTCGCCCGTGTGCGGCGCGTTCGGTGCGTCGTTCAAGAACTCGCCCTTGAACAACAAGACGACATCGCCTTCGAGGCGCAGCAGTCGAGGGATCAGCCAGTAGCGAGCGCGCACGTCGAGCTGATGTCCCGCGAAATCGCCGGAATTGCCGGCCGCGTCTCGCACGCCGGTCGACGAGAAGCTGTCGGTGCGCGAGTCGAGCCACAAGGCTTTGTAGCTCATGAAGGCATCCAGCCGCTGACTCGGCGTGACTTCGAAGCGCAGACCGGGTGCGCGGACGTTCGCGCGTGCTACCGCCGAGTAGATGCCGGACGGCGCGAGGTCGGCGCGGCGCATGCCGAACAACGTATCGAAGCGCCCGAACTTGCGAGCGCTGTCATCGCCGCTCGCCTCGTCGTACTCGAAAGATAGGTGCGGCTGCCATGCGCCGGCGCTCTGGTAGCCGAGCTCCACGTGATAGAAGTAGGCGTCGACTTCGAGCACGCCCGCGGAAGGCGCGGTGCTCGCGCGGATCGAGCCGGATTGATGGATGCCTTCGATGTCGTAGTCCCACGCGCCAGGCTCGGGATTCTTGATCAGACGTGCGCTCCACGTATGCAACCGCCGATCGCGCGTCGGCGCATCGTTCCGGTCTTGCTCGCGCATGTCGAAATACGCGACTTCGAGTGCGCTTGCGCCGACCGGACCAGGGAATGCAAGCAAGCCGCCCCACAGCGTGAGCGCCGAGCTCTCGCGATCGAGCTCGATGTCGTTGTCGAGCAGCGCCGGCAGGTCGTCCGGAAGACGCTGCTGTGGATGGGTGTAGATCAAGGTCGCGGCGGGAATGGCCGCGCCCTTCAAGTCGACCTTGAGTCCCGTGTAGCCGTTCGTCGTGTTGCGGTAATCGTCGGCGGCGACGAGTCGGCGCGAACCGATGTTGATCATGAAGCGGCCCGCCTGCACGGCGGCGCTCGTGCCTGCGCCGAAGGCGTCGGCGAGATCCGCGACGACGTAGGCTTGAACCGGCTCGAGCGCGTTGACCTCGCTCGTGCTGATGCCGTCGCCGGCATCGCTCGAGTACGCACGACTGTCGTAAAGATCGCCGCCGAAGCGCAGATTGCGCCACCGATATTCGGCGGACAGGATCGTGCGGTAGCTCAGCAGGGCGGGCGAGGCGTCCAGGCCCGGTCGTGCTTGTCCATCGAGCGCTTCGTAACGCGCGCGGATCGAGCCCGACAGCTCGAGATTGTCGGGCGCGCCCTTGCTCTCATGGATTGGCGGGGCGTCCGCGGCGTGCACGACGTTCGAGATCGCGAAGGCGCAGCAGCCGTGCAGGACAGCCACGCGCCAACGCGAACGATGCCGCAAGGGCCTGTTGTTCCTATCCATGTCTCGTCCGGCGGGCAGCGACGATCGCGTCGTGTGGACCGCCGGTGATCACCGCTGCGACGTTGCGTAGGGCCTGACCTCTTCGATCAGGCTCACCAGCATCTTGCCGGGCTCCTCGAACGGCACCATGTGCGCGGAGTTCTCGAACCAGACGCCTTTCTTTGCCGGCGCCTTCAGCGTGCGCAGCCACGCTTCCGTCTGGGCCGAGGGTGTCGTGTAGTCATGACGGCCCATGAACATCACGACGGGAATCGCCATCTCGCGAACGTTCGTGAAATCGACGCCCAGGAACTCGGGCAGGATGCGGCCGAGCGTGAAGTTGTTGCCCGCGCCGATCGCCGCGACCTCGCGTTCCGTGTATTCCGGCGATAGCAGCGGGCCGGAGAAGTAATAGTTCGAGCTGCTTCGAAAGGCACTGAGGCCGCCGTAGTGCTGGGCCCATTTCCTGGCGATGATGATGCGGTCGGTCGTGATCGGTCGGTCGCCCGGATAGGGCGCGATCGACGCCAGCTCTTCGAGCGCCGTCTCGTTCTTCGCCTTGCGGGCCTGAGCAACGGCGTAGTCGTAGCTCAGGCGCTCGTTGTCGCGAATGTTGATGACCTGGCCGATGCCGACATAGGCGAAGAACAAGTCGGGCCGCCGCAATGCCGCTTGCAAGCCGACGATCGTGCCCCAGCTGTGGCCCATCAAGACTACCTTCTGCGTTCCGTAGCGGCGCTTGACGTACTCGGCGACCTCGATCGCGTCGCTGACGTAACGCTCGATCTTGATCGAATCGCCGATGCTGTCGGGATCGGTCTCGAGATACGTCTTGCCCGAGGCGCGTTGATCCCATTGGACGACGGTGAAGTACTCTTCGATGGGCCGCTGGAATTGCCACATCGTTGCGGACAGGGGCGAAGCCGGCCCGCCATGGACGAAGAGGATGAGCGGATTGCCGCGATCCTGCCCGCGTACGTAGAGCCATTGATCGATGCCGCCGATGCGCGTCTTGAACGACTCCTGGACGCCGTTTGGGTTTACGATCCTGCCCAGGTCCGCGATCGTCGCCCTGGCCTCGCTCTGTTCGGCGGGGGCGGCCGGCGCGCCTTCTTGGGCGCTTGCTACAGCAAGGGTCATGGCAGCCGTGATCAGCAGCAACGCTCGCATCGGGACACCTCGTTGGCGTGGTTCGCGCAGAATACCGCCATGACGATCGCGCGTCCTAGTCCAGCACGCAAAGGAACGATGACATGTCCGGCCACCGCATCTTCACGACCGCATTCGCGCGTGTTTATCCGCTGTACGTGCAGAAGGCGGAGCGCAAAGGCCGCACGCGGGAAGAGGTCGACCAGATCATCTGCTGGCTGACCGGCTACGATCGGGCGGGCCTGCAGCGGCAAATCGAAGTAGAGAGCGACTTCGAAACGTTCTTCGCTCGGGCTCCAGCCATGCATCCGAATGCTTCACTCATCAAGGGCGTCGTGTGCGGCGTGCGTGTCGAAGCCATCGACGATCCATTGCTGCGGAAGATTCGCTACCTGGATAAGTTGATCGACGAGCTTGCCAAGGGGAAGGCGATGGAGAAGATCCTCAGGCAATAGCAATCAGTCGCGCGCGCGATGCCCGGCGAGGTCAGAACCGCGAATACACGCCAAAATGAATGACGTGATTCATGGTGTCGGCGCTGCGGCCGTTGATGAATTGGTCGAGGTGCCCGAGCTCGAGGTCGTACTTGCGGCTCAATCGATAGCTGGTCGCCAGGAAATCCCCTTCAGCGTGTGGGTGGATCCAGGAACTTTCGAGCGATTTTCGCGTTATCGGTTTCGGCTTTAAACGGACAGGGCGGCGGTCTCTAGATCGGTTCACCGCCCGCGAACACCCGAACTCAGCACACCTCGAACTGATGGCGATCGAGCTGAACACCGATATTGATCTCTGCGCAGAAGAGCCGATCCGGATTCCCGGGGGAATTCAGCCTCACGGCGCGCTGATCGTGCTCGATGCGACATCGCTGGTCGTCTTGCAGGCAAGCACGAACGCGGAGGGGCTGCTCGGCGCGGCGCCGCTCGATGGCTCGCTTGCCGACCTCTGTGGCGAGGCGTTCGCGCGCGAGATTGCCGGGTGGCTGCAAACGACCGACCCGCTGTTTCTGCGTACCGCGCACATTCGCCAGCGACAGTTGCAGGTGCTCGGGCATCGAACCTCGCAGGGCGTCATCCTCGAATTCGAGGAGCCTCCGGATGCTGAAGGCGACACCCTCGAAGCCCTGTATCCGCGCATCGCGCACTTCATGGAGGAAGTGCAGAACCTCGAATCCTTCGAGGCAGTGTGCTCCGCCGCCGCGCGGGAGTTCCGCCGGATCAGCCATTTCAATCGCGTGCTGATCTATCGTTTCGACGACGAGTGGAACGGCGAGGTGATCGCGGAAGATGGCGACGGCGTGCTGCCGTCCTATGCCGGCCTGCGTTTTCCGGCCTCCGATATTCCGGCGCAGGCGCGCGAGCTGTATCGACTGAACCCGCTGCGCCAGATTCCCACCGCGAACTACCAGCCCGTGCCGATCGTGCCGGCCGCGAGCCCTGTCGACGGCAAGCCGCTCGACATGAGCTTCGCCGCGCTGCGCAGCGTGTCGCCGGTGCATCTGGAATACATGCGCAACATGGGCACGCTCGCATCGATGTCCGTATCGATTCTCGTCGACGGCAAGCTGTGGGGGCTGGTATCGCTGCACAACGCCGAGCCGCGACGCTTGAACGCGCAGGCGCGCAGCGTGTGCGATCTGCTCGGCAAGGTGCTGTCGCATCACATCGGGTCGCGCGACCGCAGCGCGTATGCCGGGCATCGCATCGGTCTCAAGCGCGTCGAAGGCGAGTTGCTCACGCACCTGGCGAACGCGGAGACGCTGCAGGACGGGTTGCGCGACAACCCCACTCTCCTGCTGTCGCTGACGGGCGCGACGGGCGCTGCCGTCCTGCACGACAGCCGCGCCTATCTCGTCGGCGAGACACCACCGCTCGAACGGGTCAAAGACCTGGCGTTCAAGCTGCAAGACTCCCGCGAGCTGGACCGCTTCGTGACGGATGGACTTGCGGGCCTGTGGCCCGAGTTCGCGGATATCGCCGAGCAGGCGAGCGGCGTGCTCGCCATCTCGATCTCGCAGATCCATCCGAGCTACGTCATGTGGTTCCGCGCCGAAGTGGCGCGCACGATCGAATGGGCCGGCGATCCCCGCAAGCCCATGCAGCCGAGTGCCGACCGACTGCATCCGCGGGCATCGTTCGCCACCTGGCGCGAGCAAGTGCGGGGGCGCTCGCAGCCGTGGGGCCGCGCGGAGCTCGATGCCGCGCACGATTTTCGCAACGCCATCGTCAATCTCGTCCTCAAGCGCGCGGAAGAGCGCGCCGAGCTCACCGGGCAGCTGCAGCGCTCCAACCGCGAGCTGGAATCGTTCTCGTATTCCGTGAGCCACGACCTGCGAGCGCCGTTTCGCCACATCGTCGGCTACACGCAATTGCTGCGCGATAGCGAAGACAAGCTGAGCGGCAAATCGCAGCACTATCTCGACAGCATCGTCGAGGCCGCGGCGACCGCCGGTCAGCTCGTCGACGACCTCCTCACGTTCTCGCATCTCGGCCGAACCTCGCTGTCGTTCACGACCGTGGACATGAACAAGGTAGTGCAGGAAGTGCGGCGGTCGCTGGGTCCGGACGTGCGCGAGCGCAATATCGAATGGCGCGTCGGTGAGCTGCCGCCGACGCGCGGCGACGCGGCGTTGTTGCGACAGGCGCTCATCAATCTCGTCAGCAACGCGGTCAAGTACTCCCGCGACCGTTCGCCCGCGATCATCTCGATCACAGGTGAGACGACGGATTCGGGCACGAGCTATGCGGTCGAGGACAACGGCGTCGGCTTCGACATGGCGTACGCCCACAAGCTGTTCGGCGTATTCCAGCGCTTGCATCGCATGGAGGACTTCGAGGGCACCGGGATCGGTCTTGCGCTGACCAAGCGCATCATCGAACGACACGGCGGCTCGATTACCGCGCGCGCCGTCGTCGATGGCGGCGCGTGCTTCACATTCAGTTTACCCAAACGCGATGGAGGTTGATTCGCATGGCGGATCTGCGGCCGATTCTTCTGGTCGAAGACAATCCGAAGGACATTGAGCTCACGCTGGCGGCATTGGCCAAGTGCCAGCTTGCGAACGATATCGTCGTCGTTCGCGATGGCGCGGACGCGTTCGACTACATCTACCAGCAGGGCGCCTACGCGAATCGCACGCCGGGCGATCCCGCGGTCGTGCTGCTCGATCTCAAGCTGCCGAAGGTGGATGGCTTGGAAGTCCTGGAGCGCCTGAAGGGCGATGTGCTGCGACGACAGATTCCCGTCGTGATGCTCACGTCCTCGCGCGAGGAGCGCGATCTGGTGAAGAGCTACGAGCTCGGCGTCAACGCGTTCGTCGTCAAGCCGGTCGACTTCAATGCTTTTTTCGAAGCGATCCAGGACCTCGGCATGTTCTGGGCCGTGTTGAACGAGCCGCCGCCGCGGGTTCCGTCCAGTGGCCGCTGAGCCCGACACGCTGCGCGGCGCCGTGATCCGCATTCTGCTGCTGGAAGACAGCCCGATCGACGCGGAGCTCGTCATCGGTCACTTGCGCAAGGCCGGCGTGGTCTGCGAGATCAGCCGGGCCGCGACCCGCGCGGAATTTCTCGCGGCGTTCCGGCCCGGGGACATCGATGTCGTGCTCGCCGATTATTCGCTGCCCGACTTCGACGGCTTGAGCGCGCTCGACATGGTGCGCGAGGTCAGCCCGGATCTGCCGTTCATCTTCGTCTCGGGCGTCGTCGGTGAAGAGTTCGCGATCAATGCGCTGCGCCGGGGTGCGACGGACTACGTGATGAAGCGCGGCATGAATCGCCTGCCGGCCGCCGTCGACAGAGCGATTGCCGAGATGCGCGAGCGTCAGGAGCGCCAGCGCGCCGAACAGGCGCTGCGCGTGAGCGAAACGAGCGCGCAGCTCGCGATCGAAGCCTCGGGGCTCGGCAAATGGGAGTTCGATCCGATCACCCATCGATTCGAATGCGACGCTCGCTGCAGAGCGCTCTTCGGTCTGTCCGAGGATGCGGTAGCGAGCCAAGAACAGCTCTTGCAGCAGTGTCACGTCGCGGATCGTGATCGCATCGAGCGCGCGCTGCGCAACGCGGTGCATCCCGACGGCGAAGGCAGGATTGCCGAGGAATGCCGTGTCGTGCGTCGCGCGGATGGCGAAGAGCGCTGGCTGTTGCTGACGGGGCGCTGCTTCTTCGAAGCGGGCGTGTGCACGCGCTTCATCGGCATGGCGGCC
Organism: Pseudomonadota bacterium; assembly: GCA_023428645.1. Classification (GTDB taxonomy): domain Bacteria; phylum Pseudomonadota; class Gammaproteobacteria; order Steroidobacterales; family Steroidobacteraceae; genus Steroidobacter. The sequence continues at coordinate 12,768 of JAEYXD010000101.1, read as the reverse complement.
GACATCACCGAGCGCAAGCATTCCGAAACGGCCCTGCAGGAACTCAACAACACTCTGCGTCTGCGTGTGGCACGGCAGACCGATGAGCGCGAGCACTTGTGGCAGCTGTCGCAGGACCTGCTCGCGGTCGCGACGCCGGCCGGCGTCTTGCTCGAGACGAATCCCGCCTGGTCGGTGCTGCTCGGTTACGGCCCGCGCGAGCTGATCGGCAAGACGTTCGCGGCGCTCGCGCACGCCGACGACGTCGAAGCCGTCGAGGCATCGATCGCAAGCGCCTCGCAGTCGCGCATCAAGCCATTCGAGTGTCGCTTCCGGTGCAAGAGCCATCACTACCGTTGGATTTCATGGTCCGTCGCGCCGGGCCACGGCTGCATCTATGTCGTCGGTCGCGACGTGACGGAAGACAAGGAAGCGCGTGCTCGTCTGGAGGAGGCACAGGATGCCTTGCGACAGTCGCAGAAGATGGAAGCACTCGGCCAGTTGACGGGCGGCGTCGCGCACGACTTCAACAATCTGCTGCAGATCGTCGTCGGCAATCTCGAGACGCTGCAGCGACGCATGCCCGAGAATCTGCCGCGGCTGCGGCGCGCCGCGGATCACGCGATGGCCGGCGCGCAGCGCGCCGCGCATCTCACGCAGCACTTGCTCGCGTTCTCGCGCCGGCAGCCGCTCAATCCGCGGCCGGTCGCGATCAACAAGCTCGTCGCCGGCATGTCGGACCTGCTGCGGCGAACGCTCGGCGAGCACGTCGACGTCGCTACCCAGCTCGATCCCGAGTTGTGGCATGTCGAGATCGACGCGAACCAGCTCGAAAGCGCGCTGCTGAATCTCGCCGTCAACGCGCGCGACGCCATGCCGCAGGGCGGGCGCTTGCTGATTCAAACGCGCAATCGCCCATGGGACCCCGCCGCCGAGTCGTTCGATGCCGAGCGGCCGCGCGGCGACTACGTCGCGATCTCCGTCATCGACAACGGTTTCGGCATGGCGTCGGATGTGCTGGCGCGCGCGTTCGAGCCGTTCTTCACGACGAAAGGTGTCGGCCAGGGGACCGGCCTCGGTTTGTCGCAGGTCTACGGCTTCGTGAATCAGTCCGGCGGCAAGGTGCAAATGTCATCTCAGCAAGGGGTCGGAACGTCCGTTCACATCTACCTGCCACGCCTGGTCGCGGACGTGACGCTGGAAGAGCGCGACGAGCCGCGGCCGACCCCGGAGGAGGTCGCGTTCGGTACCGTGCTCGTCGTCGAAGACGACCCGGATGTCCGCGGCTACACGGTCGACACGATTCGCGAGCTCGGCTACGACGTGCTGGAAGCGCGCGACGGCCCGAGCGCGCTCAAGCTGCTGCAGTCGCGGTCGAACGGCACGATCGACTTGCTGTTCAGCGACGTCGTGCTCCCTGGCGGCATGAACGGGCAGCAGCTCGCTGAACGCGCGGTCGAACTGCATCCTGATTTGAAGGTGCTGTTTGCGACGGGCTATGCGCGCGATGCGATCGTGCACGATGGACGCGTCGATGCCGGCGTGCAGTTGATTACCAAGCCTTTCACGCTCAACGATCTCGCGGCGCGATTGCGGGGCGTGATGGAAGCGGATGCGCGCCGGGCACACTAGCGCATCGCGGCCATGCCGCCGCGATGCGCTGCGTCTGGCCACCCAGGCGGTGCATCGCGAACTCGATGCGCTCGCGAGCGCCCTCGACCTGACGACGCTGGCGGACTACCGCCGGTTCATGCTCGCCAATGCGGCCCCGCTATGTGCGCTCGAAATCGCGCTCGAACTCGGCGGCGTGGAGCAGTCGTTGCCGGATTGGCCGTTGCGCACGCGTCGCGCGCCGCTCGCGCTCGATCTCGCGGCGTTGGGCGCGCTCGCCGAGCCGTTGCACCTCGAGCCGCTTCGCTCACCGAGCGAACACTGGGGCGTGGCCTACGTGCTCGAAGGGTCGCGGCTCGGCGCGCAGGTCGTCCTCGCGCGGGTCCACGGCTCGCCCGATGAGCACGTGCGTGGCGCGACGGCGTTCCTCAGCGCGGGCAGCAGCCGTCTCTGGCCGACGTTCCTGCGCGAGCTCGAACTCGCCCATGCGCTGGATGTGCCGGCGATGACGCGCGCCGCGTGCGCGGCGTTCGAGCTGTTCAGGCGCTCGTTCGCGGCGCTGGCGAACGGACCGGCCAAGGCGGGCGATCATGGCAGCGCCGCTCCGACGCACGACAGTCCTGCGATGCTCGTGCTTGCTCAACAGTCGCTTTCGATAGCACAGTAGGCGCACGACAACCCATCACGATCGTCCTTGGGGAGTAGCGATGAGCAGGCCATGCTTTCGACGCGGCGTTGGCGCAGTGACAGTGGCATCTCTCTTCTTGTGTCAGGCGGCGCCCGTGCAGGGCTCAGCGAGCGCGGAGTTGAAAGCCGAGGCGACCCGGGCGGTCGAGTCGCGCGCCAAGTTGGTGCAGGAGATGGTCGATTCCATTTTCAGTTTTGCCGAGCCGGGCTTTCAGGAATTCAAGACGTCCGACTACATCACGACGATCCTCAAGAACAACGGCTTCACGATCACGAAGGGCGTCGCCGGCATTCCAACCGCGTGGACGGCCACGTGGGGCAGCGGCGGCCCGCTCATCGCGTTGGGCAGCGACATCGATGCGCTGCTCGGGCTGTCGCAGGTGCCCGGATCGCCCAAGCTCCAGCCGCAAGTGATCGGTGCGCCAGGCCACGGTGAAGGCCACAACTCGGGCATGCCCGTCATCGTCGTCGCGGCGCTCGCGGCCAAGGAAGTCATGCAGAAGCATGGCATCGAAGGGCGGCTGATGATCTGGCCCGGCGTCGCCGAGGAGCTGCTCGCGACCAAGGCGTACTACGTCAGGGATGGACTGTTCAACGGCGTGGACGCGACGATCTTCACGCACGTCAGCAGCGAGTTCTCGACCTCGTGGGGGCCTGCCGGCAATACCGGCGTCGTCTCGGTGGAATACACGTTTCGCGGGCGGTCCGCGCACGCGGCCGGTGCGCCGTGGGCCGGGCGCAGCGCGCTCGACGCGGTCGAGCTCATGAACGTCGCCTGGAACATGCGGCGCGAGCATTTGCCGCTGACGCAGCGGTCTCACTACGTCATCCCGAACGGCGGTGGGCAGCCGAACGTCGTGCCCGATGTCGCGTCCGTCTGGTACTACTTTCGCGATCAGGATTTCGCGAGCGTGCGATCGCTCTATGAAATCGGCAATACGATCTCGTCCGCCGCGGCCATGGCGACGGAGACGACGGTCTCGCGGCAGCTGCTCGGCTACGCCGCGCCGAACTTCGGCAACAAGCCGATCGCGGAGGCCGCGTACGAGAACATCAAGGCCGTTGGCATGCCGCAGTGGAGTAGCGACGATCAGGCGTTCGCGAAGGCGGTGCAGGAAATGAACAAGCTGCGCGTCGAGCCGCTCGCCGCTGGGGTTGCGCCGCTATCGACGCCCGAGAGCGCGCGCTCCGCGGCGCGTGGTTCCTCCGACGACATCGGCGATGTGATGTGGACGACGCCGACGATCACGATCCGCTATCCCTCGAACATCCCCGGCGTGGTCATGCACAACGCGCTCGCGGCGATCGCGATGGCGACGCCGATTGCGCACCAAGGCGCCGTCGCGGGCAGCAAGGCGACGGCGATGACGGTCCTCGATCTCGTGACCCGCCCGGAGCTGATCGTCGCCGCGAAGGACTACTTTCAGAACGTGCAGCTCAAGGATGCGAAATACGATCCGGTGCTCACGCCGCAGGACAAGCCGGGGATTCATCTCAACAAGGACTTGATGGACAGACTGCGGCCGGAGATGAGCAAGTACTACTACGATCCGAAGAAGTACCGCAGCTATCTCGAGCAGCTCGGGATTCGCTATCCGAACTTGCCGGCCGCGCAACCGTGAGGTGAGTCGCATCTCGGCGCCGCGTCCCGCGCGGCGCTGATGCCGTGCGAGCTCAAGCCTCGTACGTGGTCTTGCCGCCGACGACGGTGCGCACGATCGCGATGTCCTTGATCTTGTCCTGCGCGATCGTGTGAGGATCGTCGGCGAGCACGACGAAGTCCGCGAGCTTGCCGGGCGTGATCGAACCCTTGATCTTCTCCTCGTGTGAGGCGTATGCACCGTTCAGCGTGTTGATTTGCAGCGCCTCCGCGACGCTCACGCGCTGATTGAGGCCCCACGTTTCGCCGTTCCAGCCCTTGCGCGTCACCATCCCCTGAATTCCCATCAAGGGCGCGAACGGGCCTGGCGAGAAGTCCGATCCGGCGGCCGCGACGACGCCCGCGTCGATGAACGAGCGGTAGGCCATGGAGCGCTTCATTAGCTCCTCGCCGTAGAAGCCGAACTTGTCCGTGTTGTAGTAGGCATACGTCGTGAACGGCGCGGGCACGACGCCGAGCGCCTTGATGCGCCGGACGAGGTCGTCGTTGATCAGCGTGCAATGCGTGATCTTGGGCCGCGTATCGGCGACCGGGTGCAGACGCTGGGCGCGCTCCAACGCCTTGAGCACCGCATCGATCGCCACGTCTCCGTTCGCATGACAGTTGATCTGAATGCCGGCGCGATGCGCGCGCTCGACCCACGCATCGAGCACGTCCTGTGTTTCGGTGATGTTGCCCCGATAGCCGGAGGTCGAGCCGGGGTAGGGCACGCTCATCGCCATCGTGCGCTCGGAGAACGAACCGTCGACCGTGTGCTCCGAGGTCGCGCCCAAGCGCAGCCATTCATCGCCGAACCCCGAGCGCACGCCGTTCTCGATCATCGCTTCGAGCACGGCGCCGCTGACCTCGTAGCTCACGCGATGACGCAGCTCGCCGCGTGCGCGCACTTCCTGAATGGACGTCAGATCGCCGCCTTGGTGATGGACGCTGGTGAGGCCGTAGCGGGCGAACTGCTGCGACATGTGCGCCATGCCGTCGCGATTGCGCTGGCGCAGCTGCTCGCTCGTGTACGTCGGCCGCTGGCCCACCGTGGCGAACACGGCCTTGGCGCGATCGGTCGCGCGACCGTCGAGATTGCCGTCGGCGTCGCGGTCGTAGGTGCCGCCCGGAGGATCGGTGGTGTGCTTGCCGATGCCGGCCAGCTCGAAGGCCTTGCTGTTGTAGTAGCTCGTATGCCCGCCGCGATGGTGCACGGCGACGGGATGCTCTTTCGAGACGTCGTCGAGGTCGCGGATCGTGAGCGGGCGCCCGTCCTTGACCTTCGTGTCATCGTAGAAGAATCCTTCGACCCAGAAACCGGGCGGCGTCTGTCGTGCGCGCTCGCGCAGCTTGTCGACGATGCTCGCGATCGTCACGAATTCCACCTCGAACGGATTGCCGACCAGGACGTCGTAGAGAAGCACATTGCCGCGCGCGTGATTGTGGCAATCGGCGAAGCCGGGCACGATCGTCATTCGTTCGGCATCGAGCGTCCGGGTGCCCTTGCCGATGAGCGCCTTGATGTCTGCGTTGCTGCCCACCGCCATGAAGCGTTCGCCGCGGACGGCGAACGCCTCGGCCCGCGGGGCGGCGGCGTCCACCGTGTAGACCTTGGCGTTGAACACGACGAGATCGGCGTCGCGAGGACTGGCGGCCGACGCCGATGCGCGCAACCAAGGTCCGGCAGCGGCGGCAGCGATGCCGGCGCCGGCGAGCCCGATGAATGCCCGGCGATCGCGTTGATGCTTGTTCATTTTTTTCGCGCTCCTTTGTGGACCCAGCAAGGCTCGTCGCCGCAAGAGTAGCGGGTCCGGCGTAGGCGCGCAGCGGCCTCAGCCCGCTGAGGCATCCTGCGTTCAAGCCGACGTGAATGCAGCGGTTCAGAGCCAGCGGCCCGTGCCGACGCTCAAGGATCCATGTTGGCCGATCGGGACGCCGACGCTGACGCCCACTCCGAGGTTGCCGGTGCAGCCGCCGAGCGGCAGCGTCGTGACGATGAGCGCGGCAACGGCCAGCGTGCGTATGAGCCTGCGCATCAGGAGACTCCAATCATTGCGGAAATTTCTGCAGCACGAGGATCGCGCCACCCGGATCGGCGACGACCGCGATCGTGTTGTCGCGCAGTGTCGGGGACGGCGGGAGCACGACCGTGCCACCGAGCGCCTGCGCGCGCTCGGCCGCCGCGACGGGATCGGCGACCGCGAAGCTCGTCAGCCACACCGGGTCCGCCTCGCTGGAAGGATTCTCGAACAGACCCGCGCGGCGCGTGCCGTCATACGTCAGCCAGGTGTATTCGCCGCCGCGCCGGGCTGTCGTGAGCGGCACGTAGCCGACGACGCTCGCATAGAACTCCGCGGCGCGCTCCGGATCGTTCGCCAACAGTTCGGTCCACACGATGCGGCCCAAGGCCGGCGCGGTCGTCGCCTCGTCAGGATCGCCGATGCGGCTGCGGGCGAGGCCGATGACGGCGCCCTCGGGATCGATGATCGCCGCGACGCGCCCGAGCCCGACGCGCGTCGGCGCGACGGCGACGCGGCCGCCATTTGCGCTCGCGCGTTCGACGGCGACACCGACGTCGGCGACCGAGATGTATGGGAGCCATCGAGAGACGGGCTTGCCATCCGGGGGCGGATCGACTTCGAGAATTCCCGCGGCGTAGGCGTTGCCGGCTCTGGCGATCAGATATTTGCGGCCGTCGCGACGACCAGCCTCGTCATAGGTCCAGCCGAACAAGCCGCCATAGAACGCGCGCACCGCCTCGAGATCGTCCGTGATGAGATCGGTCCACACGATCTTGCCGATCAGCGGCGACTGCGAGAAGGAGATTGCGGACGTGTCGAGCCGCGTCGTCGACGTACATGCGCCCGCAATGATGCACAGCGCGATCGCAATGGGGATGGCCGGTACGCGCATCGCCGTCGAAGGCCCTCAATGCCGCAGCGGGATTCGCGCCGCTTTCATGAACTTCTCCACGTTGACTGCCATCGAGCGCGCAGCGTAACGCCCGCAAGCGGACCGGCCATGCGTCGAAAGGGAAGAAGATGAGGTCGCCGCGTCGAATCACCGTACGTGGAAGGGGCAGCGCGTTATCTTGTTCGCGGGCGCTCGCCGCGGCACGGAGCCGTTGCGCGCTACTCGTCCGACTCCACCATCTGCTTGGATTGTCCGATGATCCATGCGATGCCGATGCCGCCGGTGAAGGAATGGTCGCGTTTCACGAGCGGGCTGTCGTCGATCGTGGCGCCGTGCAAGCTGTCGACGCGCACGTAACCGCCCACCCAGTAGCGCGGAAAGCGCTTCGATAACGACAGCAGCACGTGCGTGCCCGAGTAGCCGCCCTTGGCGTCGTACGCGCGCCGCTCCGGCGTCGCGTAGCGCGGCGCGACGGTATAGAAGTAGTCGTGATACTTGCGATTCGCGAACACCGGGCCGGCTGCGACGCTGAAATCCCATCCGGTGCTGACGAAGTTCTGTACGAGCACGCTCACCTTCGGCGTGAACATGAGCCCGATGAGCTGGGGCGAGGTTTCGATCGTCACTGGCACGCGCAGCGGCAGGATCAGATCGACCTTCATGGTCGAGTCGGCGGATTTCCACACGTGCAGGTCGAGCGAAGGCCCGATTTCGAACGTCGGCTTCAGATCCGGCATGCCGCGGCGCGCGTCGTTGTCGTCGCTGTCGACGGGAATCGATCCGCCCAGGCTGATGCTCAGCTCGGCCAGCGTGCGATCGAGCAACTCGCCGCGCAGGCCGTCCCGGTCGGTCTTCCAGAACCTGCCGCGATACACGGCGTACGGCAGGGGCAGCGGATAGACCTCGTATTCATCGGCGCCTCGATAGTGGGCGAATGCTATCGCGCCAACGCCCGCGCCGAGCTCCCACAGCGGCTTCTCCTCGGCGTGGACGCCTGATGCAATCCCCGCCAGAACGAGAGCGGCGGCGAGCGCGCTCGCTGCGATACGACGGCCTTTCATCACGATTCCTCGGTGCGTGGCTTGGGTGCGTGGCTTGCGACTTCTTGTGCGATCCGCTCACGGCGAGGTGACTCGATTCCGCGCCTCGTCGGCTAGGGAAGGGCGAGCGATCGGCGGCGATTTTCGCGGACCTCGGCAGGCGAGGCCATGGCTCTTTTGGCACTACTCGCGACCGCGGCCGCGGTGATCGGCCAGGAGGCGGTCTACGACGTATTCCGCATCCTCGCCGACGCCGCCGAGCAGCGCCGAACTCATGCGATGCTGAAAGCGCATGCCGAGGAAGCCGAGGCCGGGTACGTCGTTCGCGATCCCGCGACGATGTCTTGGGTAGCCGTCGAGCCCGAGGGCGGGGAGCTCGATCCAGCCGTAGTCGGGCCGAAAGCCCGTGCACCACACGATGCCGGACACGGAAGGCACGCGCGTGTCGCCTTCGCACTGCAACTCGCCCTTCTCGACGGCGATGCAGCGCCCCACGCGCACGACGCCCGCGCGTTCGAGCTCGCCCGGTGCGATGCCGACGAGCGGGTCGCCCGCGAACAGCCTGTCCCGCATCATGCGCCGGCCCACGCGCGATTCGATCGATGCGCGCATGATCGTGGGCCAGAGCCAGTCGTAGATGTCGCGGCCGAGCCAGCGCCGCGGAATGCGGCCGGTATCGCGGCCAGACAGGATCACCTCTCGTCCCGTGGCCGCGAGGTCGAGCGCGATCTGCGCGCCGGAGTTGCCCGCGCCCACGACCAGGATCCTGCCGCTCGGCAGCTGATCCGGCCGACGATATTCCTGCGCATGCAGCTGAACGATGCCTGGCGCAAGATTGGCGGCCAACGAGGGAACATGCGGCCGCTGATTGGCGCCGGTCGCGACGATCACGGCGTCGGCAGCGAGTTCGCCACGATCGGTCACGATGGTGAACCCGTGCGCGTCGCGTCGCAGTGTGCGTGCTCGCGTGCCGAATCGGATCGGCAGCTCGAACGTCCGCGCGTAAGTTTCGAGATAGCTTGCCACCTCGTCCTTGGTCGGCAATGCGGCATCCGGCCCGGGGAATCGCAGGCCAGGAAGTGCGTCGTAGCGCGCCGGCGTGAAGAGCCGCAGGGTGTCCCAGCGATTGCGCCATGACGCCCCGGCCGTCTCGGCGGCGTCGATCAAGGTGAAACGTACCCGTGCTCGTGACAACCAATAACCCGCGGCGAGGCCTGCCTGGCCGGCGCCGACGACCACGACTGCGAAGTTCTCGCGCGCGCGTTGCGCGCCATCCCGTGCGTTGCTCTCGTTCACGGGCGCGCTCCTGACGAGGCCGGGTTGGCGTCCATGATCGTGGCAGCGGCGGGTGCCGCCGCAGGCTCGCTGCTCAAGGCCCGTAGGAACGCTTCGATCTGATCGAGCTCCGTGTCGCTCAAGTGCAATGGCTCGAGCTCACTGTGCCCGGAAGGCGCGCGCGGCGCGCGATTGTAGTGATTCAGGACGGCGCGTAGCGTCGCGAACTGACCAGCGTGCATGTACGGGGCGCGGTTCGCGACATTGCGCAGCGATGGCACCTTGAAGGCGCGCTCCTGCTGGCGCGAAGCCGGCGCGAGAAATTCGAGGTCTGGACAATCATCTTGCCGGGCGTCGCTCCAGCGGCCGCGACAATTGAACTCGTCGCTCAGCACGGCCGCGATCGCGGCGAAGCGGCCTCGGTCGGCCGGCAGGCCTGGACGTGCGGGAACGCCGGTGTTGTGAAACTCCTGATTCGTCAGCAGCGGGCCGTTGTGGCATTGCGTGCAGTTCGCTTTGCCGACGAACAGCCACAAGCCCGCGAGTTCCCGCGCATCGAGGATGGTCTGCGGCAGCGCGCCGGTGCGCTGCCATTCCATGACGAAGCGATCGAACCGCGCGGGCTCGAAGCGGATCTGACGCTCGTACGCTGCGATCGCTTTGCCGATGTTCACGAACACGTGCGTCACCGCGTCTCGTTGTTGCGGCGTCATTCGTTCCCAAGCGGCGCGAGCTGCGGGATCGTCGATCGGCCCTGCGCTCGCAGGAATCCCGCGCAAATCCGGCAATGGGCCGAACACCTGCTCGTAGTCGCCCCGATAGTCCGCAGCAATCAGATGCGCGAATTGAGCCCGCGACCCGCCGTGTTCGACGGCGCTTTCGAGCGGGCCGAGTGCCTGCGCCCACTGACTGTCCTTGCGGCCGTCCCAGAACAGAAAAGGGCTGTACGCCGTCGCCGCGAGCGGCATCGTGCGCCGGTCCGTGGTCCCCACGCCTTTGCCGAGCGGCAGCGCATCCTGGAAGTCGCGATGTGGGTCATGGCAAGAGGCGCATGACACGAGGCCGGTCGCGCTGAGGCGAGTCTCGAAAAAGAGGCGATAGCCAAATGCCGCCGCGGCAGTGTCGTCGGCCCAGCGGTTGCTCGGGTCCGCGGGCAGCGGTTCGAGGTTCGCCAGCGACAGTGAAAGCACGGCATGCAATCTGTCGCTGTGCGTCTCGTGCTGGCGGTCGGCGGCGTACGACATCGCGCAGGCGAGCGCAGTGCTCGCGATCAGGGCTGTCATTCGATTCATGGTCGGTCTCAGAGCGCGAGATTGAACGTCACGCGGTCCGTGCCGCTCGCTGCTTCGACTGCCAGCGTCAGCTCCCACCAGCCGTCCATGCTGAAACGCAAGCCGGCGATTTCGTACACTCCGTCGCCACGTGCATGACTGACTTTGGGTCGCGTCGGCAGCCCGTGCGAGTGCTCGGGCATACCGCCTTCGATCGAGATCGCGGCGCCATCGACGGGATGTCCGTCGCGGTCCGTGAGGCGCAGGGTCATGCTCTGCAACCGTCGCAGGCGCAGCGGTTCGTGTGGTTGCAAGGTGGCGGTGTACAGCTGATGGGCGGACGTGCGGGGTCCGAGGCCGAAGTCCGCCGCGGGCGGGCGCTCGACGGCGCTGCGACCGTGACTGGTGAAGTGGTTGCAAGCGGACGTGCTCGCGATGAGGGTGAGCGCCGCGGCACAGGCGGCGATGCGCCTGGCCGCACTGGATTGACGAGCGATGATTTGCATGACTTCTCCGCAGTGTTCGATGATGCGCGAGCCCGCGCGGGACGACTGCAACGATAAGAATCCGATGGCTGCGCGGGATTGAACGTCCCCAACGCATTCCTTGAATGAAGCGCATGCTCGACTTGAATAAACCTGCTACCTGGGAGCCCGACTTGCCGCCGCGCTGGTATCTATGGGAAGGCGGCTTTTTCGTGATGGGTCAGGCGGGAGGTGAGGTGCCCGGACATGCGCATCATGCGATCCAGATCTTCGTGGCGATCGACGGCGAGGTGGGCATCCGCGTGCGCGGAGACGACTGGCGCGAGGCACGCGGCATCATCGTGCGGCCCGACGTCGAGCATTCGTTCAACGCTCGGGGCGCGACGGGCGCGATGCTGTTCGTCGATCCGGAATCCGCGGAAGGCGTCTGGCTGCAGAGCGCGCTCGCACGAGATGTCACGCTCGTGCCCGCCGCGCGTCTCGCCAAGTGCAGTGATGCCTTGCGAACGTTCTGGGAGCGGCCGCTGGAAGCGCTCGACATCGGCGATCTCATCCGGCATTGCGTGCACACGTTGTGCGCCGGGGCTCCGCCGACGCGCAAGCTCGATGCGCGAGTGGCGACGCTACTGAAGGCGATCCGTGTCACGGACGATTTGAGATTGTCGCTCGAGGATGCCGCCAGGCTCGTGCATCTGTCGCCGGGGCGTATGGCGCATCTGTTCAAGGACGAACTCGGGCTTGGGTTCCGGCGGTACATGCTGTGGCGCAAGGTCACACGCGCGATGTTGTCGATCGGGCGGGAGCACACGATCGCAGCGGCGGCTCAGGCAGGGGATTTCTCGGACGCGGCGCATCTGACGCGCACGTTCCATCAGATGTTCGGCCTGTCGCCCTCGGTCATGATGCGCGGGGAGTTCTTCGAGATTCCATCGCCGTTCTCGGCAGTGGCATAGCTGCGAAACTCCCATCGTGACGCTTGGTGCGAGGCTCGTCCTGGGCTTCGATGTGCGAGCGGCGATCGCCTCGACAGGTTGGGGTTGCTGCCAATGCGGCGCCTGAGCGAAGGCGGGCTGCTGCCGGGCGGCGCGAAAGCACGCATGCTATTCGCGAGATGCATGGATATGACTATTTTCCCGCGGTGTTTTGTCGCAATGGACTGCGTTGACTGTTAGCGTCATTGCAAGTTCGGCATGCAACTGGTGCGCCGGACATCACCGCGTTGCCTTCTACTTGGGGGATCCAATGACTGCGCCTGCAACCGCTCGACAGGTCTACACCGTCGATGCCATTCCTTCCGACATCACGAACGCCGTGCTGCTCGGGAACTCGAGCACGGATAAAGTGGTGAGCTGCATGATTGCGCTCGGTACCGAGCTGTGGGCGACGCAGCGACGCTTGAAGGTGATCGAAGCCGTCATGGCCCAGAAGGGCATCACGCCCGCCGCGATCGAACAGTACGTGCCGAGCGCGGAGGAAGCGGCGGCATGGGAGCGCGATCGCGATCGCTTCGTCGACCTCACCTTCAGCGCGCTCGGCGACGACGGCATGCGTCCCGCCTCGGCCGACTTCCCGCAGCGCTGATCGCCACTGAAATTCATTCGGAGCACATCATGATCGATCGTCGTCAATTGTTCGGAGCGGCCACGGCATCGGCTGTCGTCGCAGGCACATTCAAATGGCAGCTGGCGGAAGCGACGGAGAAGCAGGTCGCGGCAGCGAGCGGCAAGATCAACGCGATGCTCGGGAAATACCCGCGTGGTGTGGACGGGCGCCTGGCGCGGCTGGGGTCGTTGCACCTGGAAGGCCAGCACGATTTCTCGATCGGCTTTCGCCTGGTACACAACAAGGCGCTGCGCACGGCCTCGCAA
>JAEYXD010000094.1 GCA_023428645.1 Pseudomonadota bacterium | reverse complement strand
GTCTCTACCCGCGAACCTCGCCGGCGCTCGCGCGGGCGCTCCGCTGCACGAGCGCGCTCGCGCTCGGGCTGGCCGTCACGATACCGATGCAGCAGGCATCCGCCGCGGAAGAGGAGGAGAAGGTCGAGGTCATCATCGTCACCGGCTCGCGCATTCGCCGTACCGAAGAGGGCGCGCTGCCCGTGCAGACGGTCACTCAGGAGCAGATCCAGCGCACGGGCGTGACGAGCCCGGAGCAATTTCTCCAGACCGTTTCGGTCGCCGTGCAAGGCAACACGAACACGGTGTCGGCATCGGGCTCCGGCGTGACGTCCGGCGGTGTCTCGAGCGTGTCGTTGCGCGGCCTCGGCTCGCAACGCACGTTAGCGCTGATCGACGGACGCCGCGTCGCCGGGGGCGGCACGATCACGGACAGCACTTCGGTGGACGTGAATAGCATTCCGCTCGCGGCCGTCGAGCGCGTGGAAGTCCTGAAGGAGGGCGCGTCCTCCATCTATGGCTCGGACGCGATTGCGGGTGTCATCAACTTCATCCTGCGCAAGAACTACCAGGGTGCGGAAGTGATGGCGCAGTACGGCGATACGGAGCATGGCGGCGGCGGCGCGGCGCGGGCGAGCGCGGTGCTCGGCTACGGCGACCTCGATTCCGATCGCTTCAACGTGATGCTCGTCGGCGGCTGGCAGAAGGAGAAAGCACTGTACGGCCGTGATCGAAAGTTCGCGCGCTCCAGCATCAACGTGGCGGCGGAGAACGACACGACCTCGGGCAACACGTTCCCGGCGAACGTCGTCTCGGAAGATGGCAACGTCAGCGGCAATCCGGGTGCGCCGGGATGTTCGCCGTCGATCGTGAGCCCGTTCTTCGGTTCGGATGTCTGTCGCTACGATCCGTCCCCGGAAGTGGCGCTGCTGCCGGACGCCGACCGCTGGAACGCGTACGGCACGCTGCGATATGCCGTGACGGACACCATCGACGCGTATCTGGAAGCGGGGTTCAGCAGGAACAAGCAGGAATTCACGATCCAGCCGGTGCCCCTCTCGGATCAGTTCGCGCTGCCCGAGAACAACCCGCTGTTCGGCTTGGATCCGTACAACGGCTTCGCGACCATCCTGCTGAGCCCGACGAGCCCCTACTATCCGACCGACTTCGTGACCGGACAGACGGGCGGCGACACTCCGGATCTGCTCGTGCGCTATCGATCCTTCATCACCGGCAATCGCGTCTGGACGGACACGATCGAGCAGCCGCGCTTCGTGCTCGGCATTGGCGGCGACAGCGGTGATTGGAACTGGGACGTCGCTGCGCTGTATTCGGAGACGAAGCTCACCGAGGTTTTCAAGAACGGCGCGCCGGCGTACTCGCGAATCCTGCCGCTGCTCAACAGCGGGCAGGTGAATTTCTTCGGCGAGAACACGCCTGAAATCGTCGCCGCCGCGGATGCGACTCAGTTCAGGGGCAAGGCCTATTCGACGAAGACTCGCATCCAGAGCATCTCCGCGAGCGCTACGCACGATCTCGTGGACTTGAGTGCCGGACCGCTCGCCATTGCATTCGGCGCGGAGTATCGCCAGGAGAAGTTCCAGACCAATCCGAGCGCGGCGATCCAATCGGGCGACATCTCATCGTATGGCGGCAACTTCTTCCCGATCGACCGCAGCCGCAACGTGACGGCCGCGTTCGCGGAACTGAACATTCCGATCGTGCCATCGTTCGAAGCGAACGTCGCCGTGCGCTACGACGATTACCAGAACACGGGCAGCAAGACGGTGCCGAAGATCAGCTTGCGGTGGCGGCCGGCCGACGCGTTGCTGATTCGAGCTTCCGCGGGCCAAGGCTTCCGCGCACCGAGTTTGTCCGAGCTGTGGCAGCCGCAGGTGACGGGCGTATCGGCGGCAGGTCTGAACGACCCGGAGCGCTGCGGGCAAGTCGATGCGAACGGCGTGGTGAATCTCGATTCGCTCGATTGCGCGACGCAGTTTCCGATCCTGCTCGGCGGCAATCCACAGCTCAAGTCGGAGGAGTCGGACAACTACACGCTCGGGTTCGTCGTCGAGCCGTCGCCGAATTTTTCGTTTGGCTTCGACGGTTTCTACGTGAAGCTCAAGGAGACGATCATTTTCGGCGTGTCGCCCACGGCGATTCTCGGCGACATCGAGCGCTTCGGCCAATTCGTGACTCGCGGCGCGCCGGACCCCGCCACGCCCGGACTGCCGGGCCGCATCATTCAAATCGATCAGGTCAATCTGAACTTCGGCGAGACGAAAGTGCAGGGCGTCGATGCCGATTTCCGGCTGCGGTTCGAAACTGCCAACGCCGGCGCGTTCACGGCCTCGCTCGTCGGCACGTACTTCTGGAAATACGACGTGCAGAACCCGGACGGTGGCTTCGAAAGCATTCTCGGCGAGGTCACGCCGATCGTGAACGGCGCCGGCGGCGTCATCCCGCGGTGGCATCATTTCTTGACGCTGGGTTGGAATCTTGGCCCGTGGGAGGCGACGATCGCCCAGAACTATCAGGTCAGCTACCAGGATCTGCCCGGGAATTTCCAGGACACCGAGGTGCCCGGCTTCAAGCCGCGCGACGTGGGCTCATATCTCACGCACGACGTGCAAGGGGCGTACGCGCTCGATCACTGGCGTTTCGCGATCGGTGTTCGCAACGTGCTGGATCGCGATCCGCCGTACACGAACGCGGGTGGCCAGAACTACTTCCAGACCGGCTATGACCCTGGTTATGCCGACCCGCGCGGTCGGCTGTACTACGGCCAGCTGACCTATTCGTTCTCGGGAGCGAAGCAATAGGTCTACATCGCGCGTGCGTGACGTCGACGGCTGATCTTGCCTTGCGTGCGGCTCCGGCTCGGAGTAGATCTGCCGACGTGTCCTCGTCATGGGACGTCGGTGACGCGAGCCGAGCATCGTGCTGGCTATCCGCTGACGAGCAGGGGAGTTGGGATCTTGCGAACCGTCGTGCGCGTCATCGGCCTGGTCCTCTGGCTGGTGGTGAGCTTT
>JAEYXD010000048.1 GCA_023428645.1 Pseudomonadota bacterium | reverse complement strand
CGAGAAGAGCCTGCAGAGCCGCAATTATCGCGACGCGCGACGCTCGGCCCTCGCCGCGCGCGGCAAGGCCGTGGAGGCTCTCGACGCGGCGCAGTCGGCGGCCGCCGTCCGGCCGGATTCCGGCTAGTCGTTGCGAACGGCATTTCCGTCGATGCCCACCGTAGTCGTTCGTCGCTGTTTCGTGTCCGGCCTCGTGCAAGGCGTGTTCTTTCGCGGCTCCACTCGCGAACGAGCGAATGCGCTCGGCGTGAGCGGGTTCGCGAGCAACCTCGCGGATGGGCGCGTTGAGGTGTTGGCGGTCGGGGAACTGGCGGCGGTGCATCAGCTCATCGAGTGGCTGCATCGAGGTCCGCCGGCGGCGCGGGT
This sequence comes from Pseudomonadota bacterium, assembly GCA_023428645.1. GTDB lineage: Bacteria > Pseudomonadota > Gammaproteobacteria > Steroidobacterales > Steroidobacteraceae > Steroidobacter. The sequence continues at coordinate 60,354 of JAEYXD010000048.1, read as the reverse complement.
GTCGCGTGTCGAAGTGCTGGAACTGCGTATCGACGAGATCGACACGCTGCCGTCGGCCTTCACGACGCATTAGCGTCTTCTACCAGACGGACGCGCGCCCTGCGGGATAGCGCCAGGTCAGTCGTAATGCCAGCGCTTCGCGAGCCGTCCCAGCACGAGATCAGCGTAGTTGCGGCGACCGACACTGCCGTTGTAGCGGGCGAGCGCCTTGGTGTAGTCGCCCTTTTCACGATCCAGATAGAACTTGAGGATCGTGCACCCCATGCGGATGTTCTGCGGAATACGCACGAGCTCGTCGTTCGTCATGCCGAGCTCGCGCGGCCAGAACGGCATGATCTGCATCAAGCCCACAGCGCCCGCATGCGACACCGCCCAGCGGTCGAAACGGCTCTCCACATCGATGACCGCCATGACCAGGCCCGGCGGCAGCTGCAACCGCCGCGCTTCGCAATGCACGTGGTACAGGATCTCCGCCCGTTCGCTCGGGTGCTTCACCACGCGCGTGAGGTGCGGCTCCATGGCGGCGAGCCACACCTGCTGATCGTATTTGTCCTCGAAGCAGCTTGCCGCGGTCAGCGCCTGCTTCAGCAGCTTGCCAAGCTCCGGGTCCTGCTGCCGATCGGCGAGCGACGGCATGCTGCAGAGGGACGCCCCGAGGCAGACGAGTGCGCGAAGGATGTGGCTGAACCGTGCTGTCATGGCGGGGCGATCGTGCGGAAGCGAGTGGTGTGATTGCAGCGAAATGCGTCACATCAATCCAGTACTTACGTCCCTCCGCAAGGTTGTGCCGGTGAATGGCGGGCCCCTATGATGCCGGCCTTCGCTCGCCCGCGCGTTCAGGCGAACGATGGAACCCGGGCTTCGACCGGGTGATTCTTTTTGGCAGTCGCCATCCACGGAATTCAATAAGGCGCAAGCTTACGATGACCGATCAGCCGGAACCTGAAGAGTCCGTCGAGACGAACAAACCCGGCCGCGGGGTGTATTGGCTGCCGAACCTGCTGACGACCGGCACACTCTTCGGCGGCTTCTATGCGATCGTCGCGGCGATCGACGGCAACTTCGCGCGCGCCGGCATCGGTGTGTTCGTCGCCATGCTGTTCGACGGTCTCGACGGCCGCGTCGCGCGCTGGACGAACACGCAAAGCGACTTCGGCAAGGAATACGACAGCCTCTGCGACATGGTCGCATTCGGGTTGGCGCCCGCGATCCTCGTCTACCAGTGGGGCGTCGAGCGCATCGCGGACTACGGCCAGCTCTGGGGCCGGTTCGGCTGGCTCGCCGCCTTCTTTTACGCCGTCGCCGCCGGATTGCGTTTGGCGCGCTTCAACAGCCGCGCCGCCGTCGTCGACAAGCGCTACTTCGAAGGCCTGCCGAGTCCGTCCGCCGCCGGCACGATCGCCGGTTTCATCTGGCTCGTGAGCGACATCGGCATCGAGGGACTCGCCGGCCTCGTGCTCGCGTTCGTGCTGTCGATCGTCATCGGCGCGCTGATGGTCAGCAAGTTCTCGTATTGGGCGGGCAAGGAGCTCAATGTGCGCGGGCGCATCCCGTGGGTGTATGCGCTCTTGATTCCGCTGATCTACGTGCTCGTATCGCTGGCGCCGGTTTCGTTGTTCGCCTTGTTCGGCAGCTATGCGCTCTACGCGCCGCTGTACTCGCTGTGGCGCAAGCTGCGGCGCAAACGTCACGCCTCGACGAGTTCGCCGCCGTCGCATTCCGGGTAGAGTTGCGCCATGGATTCCCGCCGACTTGCCTATCTGCGCGCGCTCGACGTCGACGTGTGGGAGCGTCGCGATCTGCCGCGCGCCGAATCGGCCGCGCTCACGCCTGACATCGCCGCGAATCCGCAGCAGGCCGAGTCGGCCCGCTCGGCCGCGGTCTCGGCCGCGGTCCACCCGATCGGCCGTCCAAGTGCCGCTCGCGCGCTCGCGCCGCAGGAGTCGCCTGCCGTCTACGATCCTGGCCACGCGGCCGGCCTCGACTGGGAGGCCCTGGAGCAGGCGATCCGCGGCTGCCAGCGTTGCCCATTGCATCAAACGCGCACGCAAGGCGTCGTCGGCGTCGGCAATCGTCAGGCGAGCTGGCTCGTGATCGGCGAGGCGCCCGGCATGGACGAAGACCGGCAAGGCGAGCCGTTCGTCGGTCGTGCGGGCCAGCTGCTGAATTCGATGCTCAAGGCGATGGGTCTCGCCCGCGGCGACGTGTACATCGCGAACATCCTGAAATCGCGCCCGCCCAACAACCGCGACCCGCGGCCGGAGGAGGTGCGCGAATGTATTCCCTACCTGTATCGCCAGATCGAGCTCGTCAATCCGCGGCTCATTCTGTGTGTCGGCCGTATCGCGGCGCAGACATTGCTCGGTACGGATACCCCGATTGGTAAATTGCGTGGAAAGCTGCACCATCTCGCCCCGATGCACCCGTCCGCGGCGCCGCGCCCCATGATCGTGACGTACCATCCGGCATACCTGCTGCGCAGCCCCGCCGAAAAGCGCAAGGCTTGGGGGGATCTCGTGTTGGCGATGCAGACTTACGAGCGACTGGGAGGCGCGACCGCGTGAGCGCCGAGCTGGATCGCGCGAAGATCTTTCAGAACGTCCGCTTTCGGCCCATGAGCCTGGCCGACGTACCCGCCGTTGCCACTGTCGAACGCGCGTCGTACGCCTTTCCGTGGAGCGAAGGCGTGTTTCGGGACTGCGTACGTGTCGGTTATTTCTGTCGGGTGATCGAGGCCGCGGGCGAGGTCGCTGGATACGGGATCATGTCCTGCGGCGCCGGCGAGGCGCACATCCTGAACATCTGCGTGCGCAGCGACCTGCGGTCGGGCGGCGTGGGGCGCCGGCTGATGCTGTATCTCCTGGACCGCGCGCGCGAGCTGCACATGCAGGATGTCTTTCTCGAGGTCCGCCCCTCGAACGGGATCGCGATTCGCCTCTACGAGCACCTGGGCTTCGCGAGGGTTGGCATGCGCAAGGGGTACTACCAGGCCGAAGGCGGTCGCGAGGACGCGCTCGTCTACAAGCTGGTGCTCGCTCCGCCGACGCCCTAACTCACATCGCAGTCAGCTCCCGGACGGCCGTCGTTCGCGCCGGATCGTCCGCCCCCGTACAATCGCGCGCCTCGAACTCACACAGCCCGCGCGATGCCTGCCCTGCAAGACGAAATCTCACGCCGCCGCACTTTCGCGATCATTTCGCACCCGGACGCCGGTAAAACGACGCTCACCGAAAAGCTGCTGTTGTTCGGCGGCGCCATTCAGCTGGCCGGCACCGTGAAGGGCCGCAAGGCCGCGCGCCATGCCACCTCGGACTGGATGGCGCTCGAGCAGCAGCGCGGCATCTCGGTGACGTCCTCGGTCATGCAGTTCCCGTACGAGGGACGCATGGTCAATCTGCTCGATACCCCGGGTCACGAAGACTTTTCCGAGGACACGTACCGCACGCTCACGGCGGTCGACTCGGCGCTCATGGTCATCGACTGCGCGAAGGGCGTCGAGGCGCGCACGATCAAGCTGATGGAAGTCTGCCGGTTGCGCGACACGCCGATCATGACGTTCATCAACAAGCTCGATCGCGAAGGCCGCGAGCCGACGGAATTGCTGGACGAGATCGAGCGTGTGCTCAAGATCGAATGCGCCCCGGTCACGTGGCCGATCGGCATGGGCCGCGACCTGCGCGGCATCTATCACCTGCTCGAAGATCGCATCTACATCTATCAGGCCGCGGAGAAGGGACGCGCCGGCACGCACGCGACGATCGATCATCTCGAGAGCGGGGCGGCCGCGGAATTCCTCGGCGATCGTCTGCAGGCGTTCAAGGACGAGGTCGAGCTCGTGCGGGGCGCCGCGCCCGCCTTCGAGCTCGAGAAGTATCGCGCCGGCAAACAGACGCCGGTGTTCTTCGGTTCGGCGATCAACAATTTCGGCGTGACCGAGCTTTTGTCCGCGTTCGTGCGCAACGCGCCGGGCCCGCTGCCGCGCGGGACGACCGGCCGCGACGTCGAGCCGCTCGAAGAGAAGCTGTCCGGCTTCGTGTTCAAGATTCAGGCGAACATGGACCCGGGCCATCGCGATCGCATCGCGTTCATGCGCATCTGCTCCGGCAAGTTCACGAAGGGCATGCGCCTGTTTCACGTGCGGCTCGGCAAGGAAATGCGGATCAACGACGCGCTCACGTTCCTCGCGGCGGATCGCCAACAAACGGACGAGGCTTTTGCGGGCGATATTCTCGGCCTGCACAATCACGGCACGATCAACATCGGCGACACCTTCACCGAAGGCGAGTCGCTGATGTTCACGGGCATTCCGAACTTCGCGCCGGAAATGTTTCGCCGCGTCGTGCTGCGCGATCCGCTGCGCATGAAGGCGCTGCAGAAGGGCCTGGATCAGCTGTGCGAGGAGGGCGCGACGCAGGTCTTCCGTCCGCTGCGCAACAACGATCTCGTGCTCGGCGCGGTCGGTCAGCTGCAGTTCGACGTGGTCGCGTTCCGCTTGCAGGACGAATACAACGTGCAGGCGGCGTTCGACAACGTGAACGTCTTCACCGCGCGCTGGGTGTATTGCAACGACGCCAAGAAGCTCGAGGAATTCCGCGCCAAGGCGTACGAGAACCTCGCGGTCGATCACTCGGGCGCGCTCGTGTATCTCGCGCCGACGCGCGTGAACCTGCAGCTGATGCTGGAACGTTGGCCGGACATCACGTTCCGCGAAACGCGCGAGCATCTCGCCGCGGCCGCGTAGGCCGCGAGGCGCGCAGAGGAGACCGATGAAGCCGCGCTACCTGACGAAGCCAGTCGTCGCCTGGGCCGCCTACGACTGGGCGAACTCGGCGTTTGCGACGACCGTCATGGTCGTGTTCTTCCCGGTGTTCTTCAAACAGTACTGGGCGGCGGACATGTCCGACACCGACAGTACGGCGTGGCTCGGCATCACGAATGGCGTCTCGAGCTTCGTGCTCGCGGTGCTCGCGCCGTGGCTCGGCATGCTCGGCGATCGCGGCGGCGCACGGCTCAAGTTCCTGCTCGCCTTCACCATCCTCGGCATCGCCGGCACCGCTGGCCTGTATTTTGTCGAGCAGGGCGCGGCGCTCGCGGCGGCCGTGATGTTCGGACTCGCCTCGCTCGGGTTCTGGGGCGGCATCGTTTTCTACGATTCGCTGCTCGTCGATGTCGCGCCCCGCGATCGGCTGGATGCGGTGTCCGGCATCGGTTACGCGATCGGCTATCTGGGCGGCGGCGTGCTGCTCGCGATCAACGTGTGGATGACGCTCGATCCGCAACTGTTCGGGCTCGCGAGCGCCGGTGAGGCCGTGCGCTTCTCGTTCCTGACGGTCGCGTTCTGGTGGGCGATATTTTCCGTGCCGATCTTCCTCGTCGTGCGCGAGCACAGCGACGATGCGCCGCATGTCGGCTCGACGCTCCGCGACAGCTTCGTCGCGCTCGGGCAGACGATTCGCGAAGTGCGCCGCTACCGCGCGGTCGTCCTGTTCCTGCTCGCGTACTGGATGTACATCGACGGCGTCAACACGATCCAGAAGATGGCCGTCGACTACGGGCTCGCGATCGGGCTCGAGACGTCGAGCCTCGTGCAGGCGATCCTCCTGGTGCAGTTCATCGGCTTTCCCGCCGCGCTGTTCTTCGGCTGGATCGGCCAGCGCGTGAGCGCGGTCGCCGGATTGTTCGTGTGCATCTTCGTGTTCGCGCTCGTGACGATCTACGCCACGATGCTCGAGACCGAAACCGAATTCTTCGCGATGGCCGCGGCGACGGGCTGCGTGCAGGGCGGCATTCAAGCGCTGAGCCGCTCGTACTACGGACGGCTGATACCGCACGAGCGCGCCGGCACGTTCTTCGGCTTCTACAACATGATGAGCAAGTTCGCGGCCGTGTTGGGTCCTTTCCTCATGAGCTTCACGGCCCTGGTCACCGGCAACTCGCGCACCGCGATCCTGTCGATCGTCGTCCTGTTCATCGGCGGCGGCATCCTGCTGTGGATCGCGGCGCGCGCGGCCGAGCGCACCGCCGCGGGCGCGACTACGCTCGCAGCTGATTCACCAAGAACTTGAACCGGCTGAGCTCTGACGCGAGCGGCGCCGGGCCGTAGCGCAGGCTCACGTACAGATCGCGCAGCTCGTGGAGCTGCGCCGCGAGCTCGGGGCGCGCGCGGGCCAGCCGCGTGAGATAGTCGCTCGGCCCTTCATGAGCGGCGCGCGCGAGCTGTTGTTTCGCGAACCGCGCGCACAGTCGCTCGTACGCTTGCACGAGCGGATCGCGCCGCGGCGGTCGATAACGCATCACGAGATACAGCGAGAGCGCGCCGAAAAACGCGACGAAAGCGGCCACGAGGCCAAAGCCGAGCTGGCGCCAGTCGGGATCCTCGAAGCCGAGGCGCTCCAACAGCGAGCGCTGATGCGCGAGGCTGAAATGAATCACATTGTCGTTCCAGAACGTGTTCGCCGCGTCCCACACATTGCGAACGTTCAGGAAGAACGAATTGCGCAGCAGCGCACGCCCGAGGTCGGCGTCATCCCGGATGGCGGCATCCAGGCCCCCTTCGATGCGCTGCGGCGCGACCGCTGCCGTCGGGTCGACGCGTACCCAGCCGCGTTCTTCGAGCCAGACCTCCGACCATGCGTGCGCGTCGGATTGGCGAATCGTCAGATAACCGGTCAAGGGATTGAGCTCGCCGCCGTGGTAGCCGACGACGACGCGCGCCGGAATGCCCGCGGCGCGCGCCAGCATCGTGAAGGCCGAAGCGAAGTGCTCGCAGAAGCCGCGCCGCGTCGTGAATAGAAAGTCATCGACGGAGTGCTGCTCGAGGCGCGGCGGCTCCAGGGTGTAGAAGTACTCTTGCTCGCGGAACATCCGCAGCACGGCGGCGACGAATTCGGCGTCGTCGCGAGCCTGGGCTCGCAGCTGCTGCGCCAGTCGAATGGAGCGCGGGTTGCGGTTCGGCGGCAGATGCAGGTCCGCCGCACGCAAGAGCCGCGGCAGCGGGCCATCCACGCGGTACGTGGTGGCCGATTGCAGCTCGTACGTCGTCAGATTCGCGACCGGCCGGTTCGCGACCAGCTGGTAATCGAAGGTGCGGCGCGTGCCTTCCGGCCAGTGGGTGGGCGCATCGAGCGCGAACAGCCACGGGCGATTGTGCGGCTCGAGCATCAAGCGATAGGTGTAGCCGTCGCCGGTCGGCACGATCGGGCGCGCGACGAACGGGTAACGCGGCCGTCGCCAGGTCCGGCCATCGAAGTCGTGCAGCACCGGCCCGCGCCAATAGCGCTCGGCGCGGGGCGGCAAGCGATCCGACGCGAACTTGACGCGAAAAGCGATCCTGCCGGAGACGGAGAGCTCGGACACGTCGCCTGGCGAGACTTCGTCGTCGATGCCGGTCGAGGCTTGCTGGCGCGCGGGCACGGCCCAGAACTGGCCGGGCAGCCGCGGAAACAGCAGGAACAACAGGGCGGCGAGCGGCAGCGCCTGCAGGAGCATTTTCGCGCTCGCGCCGAGCGCTTCGCGCGGCTGCATCGGCGAGCCCTGGTGAATGCGCATCAGGGTTGCGGTGAGCAGCCAGGCGACGACGAGCATGTACGGCAGGAGCAGGACCTGCTGGTCGTACAGAAAGCCCGCGAACAGCAAGAAGTAGCTGACGAACAGCACGATCGTGAGATCGCGTCTGGTGCGCGTTTCCAGCAGCTTCATCGAGCCCATCACGACCAGGAACGCCGTGCCCGCCTCGATGCCGTTCAACGTGCGATAGGTCACGAGCACCCCGAGCATCGCCGCGAAGGCGATGCCGCCGCGCAGCCACTTGTTCGGCATGGGCCACTGGCGCAGTTCGATCGCAAAGCGCCACAGCACGGTCGAGGCCGCGAGCAGCGTGAGCCAGGGGCGAATACTCGTGAGATGCGGCGCCACGGCGAGCGCGAAACACGTGGCGACCCAGCTCAGCTGCTGAGTGAACAGGGGCCAGCGACGAAGGGAAGCGACGAAGGCGTGCGGCGGCAGCGAGGGAGTGGAGGCAGCGGACGCGGAAGAAGAGGCTCCGAAGGAGAAAGCTCCGGATGAATGTGGTCCGGATGAAGAGGCCCCCACCCCTGACCCTCCCCCGCTGTGCGGGGGAGGGGGTGTGCGATGAAGCCGTTTATTCATGGGTGAACAGCGCCAATGCCGTCAGGCAGCGCTGGCGATGCGCTGCGCCGATGTTCGGCGGAATGTGAGTGTCCGGAAGCGTGAGGCCGAACGCTCGACCCTCGGCGTAGGCGTCTTCGATCCAGCGGCACAGCTGGGACAAGCGCGCTTCGACGCCAGCCCCTTGGGCCGCGTCCCAATCGAACAGGTGCGAGGTGACGGCCGTACCCGCGTACAGCTTCGTCAGCAGGCCTTGCTCGCGCGCGTACGCTTTCCAGGCGATGCGTCGCGGCGAGTCGCCGACATGAAAGGCGCGAAAGCCCGCGAATTCCTCATCGCCGCGCGCCGCGTCCTGCGCGCCGCCGGTGTCGGTTTCGAGCGGCGGGGGCGGTGTGCCGCGCTCGCTCGGTCGGGGATAGACGACGCAGCGGATCGGCATGTGCACGTACGACCAGGCGCGAAACAGGCCGAATGGATGGCGCGTCGAAATCTCGAAATGATCGAGCGTGAGGTGCCCGCGGTGCGGCGCCGGCAACGCCACCTCGAGAATGACGCGCTCGCCGCTGTCGATGCGGCTCGGCTGGGCAATCCCGTGCTCGTTGCCGATCGTGATCTCGTGGCGCGACACGCGCGACGGATTCTCGATCGCGATGCGAAAGACCGCGAGCTGCCCCGCGAAGACGGGTTCCGTGAGTGCCGACGAGATGCGCACGCCGGCCAAGTTGCGATGACAGTGATGCATCGCCGTCAGCCCGAGCGAGCCGAGCAGGAACGTGAGTGCCAGGGCGAGATTGTTGCCGTAGTTCATCGCGCCGATGAACATGGCCACGATCATGCAGCCGAAGGCGAGGCCGAGGCTGGTCGGCAGGATGTAGATGCGCCGGCCCGGGAGCAGCAGCGGATCTAAGTCCTCGCCATGACGCCTGCGAGCCCAGCCGCGGAGGCGGCGACGAAGGCGGGTGAGGACGGCTTGCAGCATGCTGGCTCGGAGTCGGCGCGAAGCCTTGGCTCAAGGCACCGCCACCGCTCGCAGCACCGCCTGCCCGATATCGCTGGGTGTCGACGCCGCCGACGAGTCGCGCGGCTTCAGGCGATGGCCGACGACGCCAGGCAGCACGGCTTGCACGTCTTCGGGCAGAACGCCGATGTGCCCGTGAATGAGCGCCCACGCCTGCGCGGCTCGCAGCAGCCCGATCGAGGCGCGCGGCGACAGTCCTGCCTCGTACGCCGGCGATTCGCGTGTGTGGCGGATGATCGCCTGCACGTAATCGAGCAGCGCATCGGAGGCATGCACGCTCGCGACCATCGTTTGCATGAGGAGCAGCTGTTGCGGCGACAGCGTCGGGGTGAGCGTCGCGAGCATGTCGCGGCGGTCGCGACCCATGAGCAACTGGCGCTCGAGCGCCGGATCGGGGTAGCCGAGCTGGATGCGCATCAGAAAGCGATCGAGCTGTGATTCCGGCAGCGGATACGTGCCGATCTGGTACACGGGATTCTGGGTCGCGATGACGAAGAACGGCGCCGCGAGCGGGTAGGTGTGGCCGTCGGCCGTGACCTGATGCTCCTCCATCGCCTCGAGCAGCGCGCTTTGCGCCTTCGGGGTCGCGCGGTTCACTTCATCCGCGAGCACGAGCTGCGAGAAGATCGGTCCGTTGTGGAAACGGAACTCGCTCGTCTCGCGCTCGAATACCGAGACGCCAATGATATCGGCGGGCAGCAGGTCGCTCGTGAATTGCACGCGCTGGTACGACAGGCCGAGCGTTTCCGCAAGCGCGTGCGCGAGTGTCGTCTTGCCGACACCCGGAATGTCCTCGATCAGCAGATGGCCGCGCGCGAGCATGCAGGCGATGCACAACCGCAGCTCGCGCTCCTTGCCGAGGATGATCCGGTTCAACTGCGCGACGGTTGCGTCGATCAGTTCGACCGGATCGGCTTGCGTGATGAGGGTCGGTACGGATGAGTCCATGCGCGCGCTTCGAAATGAGGGCCGTGACCTGACGAAATCCTGCGGGGACCGCGGGAATGTCGAAAGGGACTAGTTCTCACGGCTGGCCTTACGAAGGCAAGTCGTAAATTCGGTCGGCGCTTCGGAGCCTCTGCCGAGCGGGGAGGTTACCCCTTCAGCAGACCCACCCGCCGCTCCTGCTCTTCGAGCTGCGCGATCTCCTGCTTCCTCTCCGCGATGCGAACGCGCTCTTGCGCAACGATTTCGGGCGGCGCGTTGGCGACGAAGGTCTGATTGCTGAGCTTGGCCTCGAACTTCGCCAGCTCCTGGCGCACCTTCGCCTTGCGCTTCGCCAGGCGGGCGAGCTCGGCGTCCGGGTCGTCGATGATGCTCGCGAGCGGCACATGCGTCGTCTCGCCGTCGACCAGCTGCATCGCGGTCGGCGGCAGCGAGCCTTCGTCGATCGTCCGGGCCACGCCCGCTTCGGTCGCGGCGAAGTCCCCCGTGATGAACTGCAGGTCCGACAGATTGGCCAGCGCGATCACGTAGGCGCGATTCTCGTCGATCAGCCGTTGCGCTTCGGCGCTCGATGCCTTGATGAAGCTCGGCATCTGCCGCGAACGCGGAATGTCGAGCTGGCCGCGAATCTGCCGCGCGCCGAGAATCGCCGCCTTCACCGGCGCGATCGCACGCTCCGCCGCATCGTCGTGCGCGAATTCCGCGCGCTGCGGATAGGGCTGCAACATGATCGTCGGGCCTTGCTTGCCGGCGACCGGCGCGATCGACTGCCAGATCTCTTCCGTGATGAACGGCATCAGCGGATGCAGCAGGCGCAGATACGCCTCCAGCACCCCCACGAGCGTGCGCCGCGTGCCGCGCTTTTGCGCCTCGGAGGCGCTCGCCGATTGCAGCGTCGGCTTCGACAGTTCCAGGTACCAGTCGCAGTACTCGTACCAGGCGAACTCGTACAGCGCCTGCGCGGCGAGATCGAAGCGATATTCCGCGAGCCGCGCCCGCACGGCGTCGATCGTCGCGCCGAGCCGCGAGCGAATCCAGCGATCCACGATCGAGTACTCGACCTCGCCCGTGACGAGCGCGGACGTGTCGCTGCCCTCGAGGTTCATCTGCACGTAGCGGGTCGCGTTCCAGATCTTGTTGCAGAAGTTCTTGTAGCCCTCGATGCGGCCGAGATCGAAGCGGATGTCGCGGCCCTGCGTCGCCAGCGCCGCGAACGTGAAGCGCAGCGCGTCGGTGCCGTGTGCGGCGATGCCGCTCGGGAACTGCTTGCGCGTGTTCTTCTCGATCTTGTCGCGCAGATGCGGCTGCATGAGGCCGCTCGTGCGCTTCGCGACGAGCGTCTCCAGGTCGATGCCGTCGATGAGATCGATCGGATCGATGATGTTGCCCTTCGACTTCGACATCTTGTCGCCGTGCTCGTCGCGAATGAGGCCGGTGATGTACACCTCGCGAAACGGCACGTCGCCCGCGAACTTCATGCCCATCATGATCATGCGGGCGACCCAGAAGAAGATGATGTCGAAGCCCGTGACGAGCACGCTCGTCGGATAGAACGTCTGCAGGGCATCCGTCTGCTCGGGCCAGCCGAGCGTCGAGAACGGCCACAGCGCGGAGGAGAACCACGTGTCCAGCACGTCGTCGTCGCGCGTGAGCGTGACTTCGCGGCCGAGCTTCGCGCGTGCCTGCGTCAGCGCTTCGGCCTCGGTGCGGGCGACGTAGATGTTGCCTTGATCGTCGTACCAGGCGGGCACTTGATGACCCCACCAGAGCTGGCGGCTGATGCACCAGTCCTGGATGTTGTGCATCCACTGAAAGTAGATCTTCGAGTAGTTGTCGGGCACGAAGCGAATGCGTCCGTTCTCGACGGCCTTGATCGCGGGCTCGGCGAGCGGCGCGATGCGCACGTACCACTGATCCGTGAGCCATGGCTCGAGCACGGCATTGCTGCGATCGCCGCGCGGCACCTGCAGCGAGTGCGGCTCGATTTTCTCCACGAGCCCGAGCGCTTCGAGCTCGGCGACGATGAGTTTGCGCGCCTCGTAGCGATCGAGGCCGACATACTTCGTCGGCACGTGATCGTTCAGCGCGGCATTGGCGTCGAACACGTTGATGAGCGGCAGGCCGTGGCGCTTGCCGACTTCGTAGTCGTTGAAGTCGTGTCCCGGGGTGATCTTCACGCAGCCCGAGCCGAACGCCGGGTCCACGTAATCGTCGGCGACGATCGGAATCAGGCGATCGGCAAGCGGCAGCCGGATCTGCATGCCCACGAGATGCTTGTAACGCTCGTCTTCGGGGTGCACGGCGACGGCGGTATCGCCGAGCATCGTCTCGGGCCGCGTCGTCGCGACCACGATGTGGCCGCTGCCGTCCGCGAGCGGATAGCGGAAATGCCACAGATGGCCTTGCTCGGGCTCCGAGAGCACTTCGAGATCCGACAGGGCGGTGTGCAGCACGGGGTCCCAGTTCACCAGGCGCTTGCCGCGATAGATGAGGCCCTCCTCGTACAGGCGCACGAACACTTCCGTCACGGCGCGCGACAAGCCTTCGTCCATCGTGAAGCGATCGCGCGTCCAGTCGACGGAATTGCCGAGGCGGCGCTCCTGGCGCGAGATGGTGTCGCCCGATTGGGCTTTCCATTCCCAGACGCGCTCGATGAACTTGTCGCGGCCGATATCGCGTCGGTGGATGCCCTGCGCGTTCAATTGGCGCTCGACGACCATTTGGGTCGCGATGCCGGCGTGATCGGTGCCGGGCTGCCAGAGCGTGTTGTCGCCGTCCATGCGATGCACCCGCGTCAGCGTGTCCATCAGCGTGTGCTGGAATGCATGACCCATGTGCAGCGTGCCGGTGACGTTCGGCGGCGGGATCATGATGCAGTAGGGCGCGCCTGCGCCGCTCGGCTTGAACCAGCCGTTCGCCTCCCAGCGCTCGTAGATGCGTTGTTCGATGTCGCGTGGGGTGTAGGTCTTGTCCATTGGGCGGTGAATCGTCGAGTAGGGGCTGAAGGCGCGGTCGAATCGGACCGAAGCCGGTGTCCCGAAATCGGCCGGCGCTTACCGGTGTCCCGAAAGCGGGCCGGCGATTATATGCGTTCCCTCCCCCGCGGAGCGGGGGGGAGGGTCAGGGAGGGGGGCGGGTCCTTGTGTCCTGCGTCTCGGCCATCCCCTCGAACCGGCTACCATGCGCGGCCCATGACCGCCGCCGACATCGCCATCCTCTTCGTTGCTGCCGCCGGCGCCGGCGCGGTCAACGCCATCGCCGGTGGCGGCACGCTGATCAGCTTCCCGGCCTTGCTGGCGCTCGGCGTGCCGCCGATCGCCGCGAACGTCACGAACGCGATCGCGTTGTGTCCCGGTTACTTCGGCGCGACGCTCGCGCAACGCGGGCAGTTGAGCGGGCAGCGTCGGCGTCTGTGGGCATTTCTGCCGGCGGCCGTCATCGGCGGGCTGTCCGGTGCCGCGATTCTGCTGCACACGCACGAGCGTGTATTTCAGGCGCTCGTGCCGTACATGTTGCTGGCCGCCTCCCTGCTGCTTGCGATCCAGGATGTCGTGAAGCGCTTTGCCGTGCGGCGTGCCGCGCAGGACCATCACGCCTCCGTCGCCTGGGCGGCGCTCGCCGTTTTCGGGGCCGCGGTCTATGGCGGTTTTTTCAGCGCGGGCATGAGCGTCATCGTGCTCGCGGTACTGGCCTTGACGGTGGATGACACGTTCACGCGCTTGAACGCGCTGAAGCAGATCACCGCCTTCAGTGTGAACGTCGCGGCCACGGTGTTCTTCTTGTTTTCCGACCAGGTCGTGTGGTCCGCCGCGGCGGTGATGGCTGCCGGCGCGCTGCTCGGCGGCGCACTCGGCGGGTGCATAGCCGGACGGTTGCATCCGACGGCACTGCGCTGGGGGGTCGTCTGCGTCGGTGTGGGATTGGCGATCTACTACTGGGTCGAACGATGAGCACAGAGCGATTCAGGTACTACCTGCGCGTGCGCTACGGCGAATGCGATGCCCAGAAAGTCGTGTTCAACGCGCGCTATGCGGACTACGTCGATCTCGCGACGGCGGAACTGCTGCGCGCGATCGGTTACGAGCACGAGATTCAAACCGGCGAGTTCGACTATCAGCTCGTAAAGCAGACGATCGAATGGCGGGCGCCGGCGCGCTACGACCAGGTGCTCGAGCTATCGGTCGCCGCGCAGCATCTCGGCACGACCTCGTTCACGTTGCTCACCGAATTCCGGATTGCGGGCAGCGAAGCCGTCATCGCGACCGCCGCAACGGTGTACGTGCACGTCGATCACACGCTGCAAAAGCAGGCGATTCCCGCAGCCATGCGCGCGGCATTCAGCCGCGGGGCGCCAGGCGTCGAAGTGGATCATGCGGGCTATCTGCGGCGATGAGTGCGAGCGCGCGACGATGAGCGGTTTCGCGGCCGTGTGATCGGCTCCGCAGTTTCTGATCGAGGACCGCTGCGCGTCCGACAATTGATCGACAATGCGGCGCCACGCGCTGACGGATGCGCGCGCGCCGGTGTCGAATGGATGCACTGGAACCCAGCGGCTTCTATTTCATGCGCGCACGCACACCATTGGCAAAAATTCTGTTCGTACTCGTCTTCTTGCCGATGTTCTCCGCTTGCGGCGGTGACAGTCGCGACCAGTCGAGGAGCGAGCCCGGACCCGCGCCCACAGGTGCGTCGGTGCCGGCCGCGCGCTGGGACCAGCTCAATTGGGATGGCGGAAATTGGAACTGATCGCCTCGACAGCATTGCGCACGTCCATGCATCCACATCGATTCGGCCGCGCGGCGCGCTGCGCCTGCCTGACTCTGGGGCTCGCGTGGGTGGTGAGCGACGCTACGTATGCGGGCGAAGTTCCAGACCTCGTCACGTTCATGCCTGGAACCCGCGCACGATCGAGCGAAGTGAACGCGAACTTCGGCGCGCTCAGGAGTGCAGTGAACGACAATCATGCGCGCCTCGCGACTGTCGAGGCGTCGCAGGCGGTGTCGAGCGCGGCGCTGCAAGCAGTGCAGAGCGCCCTTGCCTCGCAGGACGCTCGAATCAGCTCACTAGAGGATGGCATTGACGCGAGCGCTGCTGAAATTGCCGCCGTCAGAGCCGAAATGCGCGCACCGGGTGTCGTCTCGGTGTCGTCGTTTGCGTTCACGGCCTATCCGGGGTTCGCGTGCGCCTATGATCAGACGAACGGCCGCTTCGCGGGAGCTGCGGGCACCCCGTGTGCGGTGACGGCGCCCGTGGGCCTGCCGCACGGCGCGCGAGTCACCGCAGTCCGGTGCTCCTACTACGATTGGGATGACGGCAAGGTCAGCAACTTTGCGCTCGGGCGGCGGAATCTGGATGACGGATCGGGCGGCGAATGGTGGCACTACTCGGACATGGACCCCCATGCGAGCACCCCTGCGCATGTCGTCGGGACCGCGGTGAGCGCATCCGGGACCGAACGCGTCGATAACTCGGTGTATGGCTACCACCTTTCCGTGACGGCGGCCGCGAGTTCCAATCCCGAGCAGTTGCAGCTGCACGGTTGTCACATTCACTACGAGTATCCGTAAGCGATCGTCACAAGTTGTGCGTCTCCAACGCACAGCCCTGCTCGCGATAGTGCTTGTAGCGCTCGCGTGAGAGCCGCTTGCGCTCCGGGTCGGTGTCGACGATCTCCGCGATGCGTTCGTAGAGCTCGATGCTCGGCGGTAAGCGATCGGTGAGATTGACGAGCACTTGTCGATAGTCCGGCGGCGCCTCGCCATCGCCGACGAGCACCATCACCTTCGGATGACTCGGCGCCGCGCCGTTCGCGATCTCGTGCGCGAGAAAGCTGCGATCGCTGAACGTCCACAGCAGCTCGTCCAGACGCTGCGCTTCGGCCAGCGACGCCGTTTGCACGTAGACGCGCAAGCCGTGATCGACGGCTTTTTCGGCGAGTCGACATGCATAGCGCAGACGCACGTCGGTGCCTTCTTCGGAGAGGACGTAGAAATCTACGCGGGTCATGGCGGGTTCGGTGTTGAGGCGCCCGCGCCCCGACCCTCTCCCGCGAGCGGGAGAGGGGGCAATGGCGCCGGCAGTGTCGTCGACCAACGTGGCACGCCGCTACTGATTCATCAAGAAATCGACCAGGAGCGGCACCGGGCGGCCCGTGCTCGATTTCGCCGAGCCGCCGACATACGCCGTGCCGGCGATGTCGAGATGCGCCCACTTCAGGCCGTCGGTGAACTTTCCGAGGAAGCATGCGGCGGTGATCGCGCCGCCTTCGCGGCCCGCGACATTCGCGAAGTCCGCGAAGTTGCTCTTCAGGCCCTCGGCGTACTCCTCGCCGATCGGCATCGGCCAGGCGCGGTCGTCCGCGCGCTGACCCGCATCGCGCAATGCATCGATCAGCTCCTGATCATTGCCGAACAAGCCGCTGAAGTGATTGCCGAGCGCGACCACGCACGCCCCCGTGAGCGTCGCGACGTCGATGACGGCGCGCGGCTTGAAGCGGCGTGAATACGTGATCGCATCGCAGAGGATCAAACGGCCTTCCGCGTCCGTGTTCAGCACTTCGATCGTCTGGCCCGACATGCTCTTGACGATGTCGCCGGGTTTCGTCGCTCGGCCGCTCGGCATGTTCTCGCACGCGGGCACGACGCCCACGACATTGATCGGCAGCTTGAGCGCGGCAACGGCTTTGAACGTGCCGAGCACGCTCGCCGCGCCGCTCATGTCGAACTTCATCTCGTCCATGCCGGCAGGAGGCTTCAACGAAATGCCGCCCGTATCGAACGTCACGCCCTTGCCGATGAGCGCCACCGGATCGGCGCCGCGCGAAGCGCCGTTGTATTCGAGCACGATGAGCTTCGCGGGCTCGAGCGTGCCGTTCGTGACGGACAGGAACGAGCCCATCTTGAGCTTGCGGCAGTCCTGCTCGTTCAGGATGCGTACGCGAATCGAACGATGCTGGCGCGCCAGGTCTTTCGCGGCGTTCGCGAGATAGGTCGGCGTGCAGACGTTCGCCGGCTGGTTCGCCAGATCGCGCATGAGTCCCATGCCCGCGACGATGCCTTCGCCGTGCGCGATACCGCGCTCGACCACGGCGCGACCGCTGCGATTCTCGACCGCGATGCCGAAGCGCGTGAGCGCCGACTTCGCCCGCTTGTTCGCGGTCTTGTGATCCGGAATTCGATACTGGGAGTTGCCGACCGTCTCGACGGCCGCGCGCGCGAGCGAGTAGGGTTCGGCGTCCTTCACGGTCTCCAGGGACAAGTAGTTCACCGCATCACGCGCGCCGGTCTTCGCGAGCGTCGCGAGCGCGCCGCTGATGGCTTTGCGGTATTGCTTGCGATTGAAACTGCCCTGTGCGCCGAGCCCGACGAGCAACACGCGCTCGCAGGCGACGCCCGAGACGTCCGCGAGCAGCAGCGAGTCGCCGGCCTTGCCACGCACGTCGCCGCGCTTCGCGAGCTTGGCGATGCGGCCGCCGAGCTTACGGTCCAGATCCTCGGCGGCCGCGCTCAGTACGCCTTTGTCGAAGACGCCGACGATCGCACAGTCGGTGCGTTGGCGAGACGGGGTCGCCGAGGTCACGAAGAATTCCATCATGCTGTTCCTCTGGATCGAACCGGGGATACGGAAACGGTTTACGCGGCGCGTCGCGTCGCTTAACGTACCGGCCGCGATAGTTCGCGCCGATTTGAAGGGGCCGTAGTCTACTCCATCCACCCGATCAGGAGCCGGAGACGAACTGCGCTGCCTGGGGTGAAGGGTTGCTACTGCGTACGCTCGACCGATACATTTTTCGCGAAGTGGCGGCGACCTGGCTCGCGGTCACCTCGGTGCTGCTGATCATCCTCGTATCCAATCAGCTCGCGCGCGTCCTGTCCCAAGCCGCCGCGAACGATTTTCCCCGGCATGTCGTTCTTGCACTGATCGGCCTGACATCGGCGGGCTATCTCACCGTCATCGTGCCGATCGGTTTCTTCCTTGCGATCGTCCTGGCGCTCGGGCGGCTGTATCACGAGAGCGAAATGGCCGCCATTCAAGCGTGCGGCGTCGGTCCGCAGGGCTTGTTCCGGCCGATCGGCCTGCTCGGGGTGCTCATTGCCGCACTGCTCGCTTGGCTGTCGTTCTACGGCGTGCCCCAGGCAAGTGCACGGGCGCAGGCAATAAGGGCCGAGGCGCTGCGCGATGCGCAATTCGGCGCGCTCGAACCCGGCAGATTCCGCACGTTCAGCGGCGGCAACATCGTGTTCTATGCCGAGAGTGTCGACGACAAGGGCATCCTGCACAACGTCAACGTCTTCGTGGACCGGCCGAGCGAGGACCAGAAGCAGAGCGTGCTCGAGGTGTGGGTGGCCGCGCGCGCGGAGCAGCGCGGCATCGGGCTGCCGGAGCAGACGTTCGTGCTGTACGAAGGGCGCCGGTACGAAGGCATCCCGGGCGATGGCGAATTCACGATCATCGAATTCGCCGAGGGCGGCATTCCCGTGCCGCTCGGCAACATCGTCGCCGGCGCGAGCAAGTCGGAGATGAAGCTCACGAGCGAGCTGCTCGCGGCGCCGACGCCGGAGGATCTTGCGGAGCTGCAATGGCGGTTCTCGACGCCGATCATGGCGCTCGTCTTGATGTTGATCGCCGTGCCCTTGTCACGGCTGCGGCCGCGTGAAGGCCGCTTCGGCCGGATCGGGCTCGCGGTGCTCGTCTACTTCGTCTACTACCAAGTCCTGATCGCGGCGCGGACGTGGGTCGAATCCGGCTCGATTCCCGCGGGGATCGGCCTGTGGTGGGTCCACGGCGTCGCGCTGGTCGGTGCGATTCTGCTGCTGATGCCGCCCGTGCGTCTGCGGCGCGCGCGCGCAGCGCTGGGAGTCGCGTAGATGTCGTTGCTCGCTCGTTATATCCGCAGAACGATTCTGGGCTATACGCTGATCGTGATGGCCGTGCTGCTCGTGTTGAGCGCGCTGTACCTGTTCATCAACGAACAGAACGACATCGGCGTCGGCACGTACACGACCGCCGATGCGCTCTGGTACGTCGCCTTGAATCTGCCGAAGTACGCGTTCGACATGCTGCCGATCGCCGCGCTGATCGCCTCGCTGCTGGCGCTCGGCAGTCTGGCGCGCTCGATGGAGTTGATCGTCGTGCGCGCGGCCGGCATCTCCACCGCGCGCATCGGGCTCTGGGTGGCCGGCGCCGGATTCATCCTCATGATCGTCACGGCGGTTCTCGGCGAGTACGTCTCGCCGACGCTCGAGCAATACGCGCGGCAGATGAAGGCGTACGAGAAGTTCCGCGACTATGGCACGGGCAATCGCGGCACCTGGGCGAAGGACGGCAATACGATCGTCTCGTTCAAGCAGCAGACCGCGGGTGCGACCTACGGCGGCGTCTACATTTTTCAATTCGATGCCCAGCGCCAGCTCGAGAGCATCGGCCGCGCCGACACCGCGGCCATCGACGGCGCCAACGAGTGGATGCTCTCGAACTATCGCCAGTCGCGCATCGAAGGCGACCGCATCGTCGCGAGCCGTCAGGCGGAGGCGCAGCTCAAGACGACCTTGTCGTCCGAGTTCCTGGGTCTCGCGGCAATGGATCCGGACATGCTGACGGGGCGCGACCTGCGCGGTTACATCCGCTACTTGCGCGACAACGGCCTCGATGCACGGGCGTACGAGACGGGGTTCTGGGCGCGCATCGCGCGTACTGTCGCGGTGACGATCATCGTCGTGCTCGCGGTGCCGTTCGCGTTCGGGCCGATGCGTTCGACCGGCACGGGGGCGCGCACCGTCGTCGGCATTCTCATCGGCGTGGCCTTCTTGTTTCTCGCGAGGATGATCGAGAGCGGCGGCGAGGTGTTCGATCTGCCGCCGCTGGTGATCGCCTGGACGCCGACGGCGCTCCTCGCCTTGGTGACGACGATTGCGGTGGCACGTGTCAGATAACGGTATGAATGCAGCTTCGGTTCAGCAGGCGGGTGTGTTGCGGCGGTTCGGTGCGATGTTCTACGACTTGCTGCTCGTCATCGCGCTGCTCATGGTCGTGACGGCCTTGCTCATGACGATGACGGGCGGGCAGGCGATCACGTCCGAGCATTACGGCGCGCTCGAGTACGCCTATCAGGCGTTGCTCCTCGCGATCATCATGGGGTTCTTCGGATTGTTCTGGACGCGGCGAGGGCAGACGCTCGGGATGATGGCGTGGCGGCTCAAGGTCGTGCGCGAGGACGGCTCGTTGCTGTCATGGGCGGATACGATCAAACGGCTGGCGGCCGCGCTCGTCTCGTGGGCCGCGTGCGGGCTGGGATTTTTCTGGATCTGGATCGATCGCGACCGGCTTGCATGGCATGACCGGTGGACGCGCACGCGAGTGGTGGTGTTACCGAAGTGACCCGCGGCGGATGGCGCAGGTCGCGGAGCGCCCCCGCAGAGGAGGCCGCTCCGCTGCGGGCCCGCTATTTCTTCAGCAGCTCATCGATCGGCCGGAAGATCGCGTCGTACTTGTAGCTCGGGATCTCATACGCCCAGTTGCCGACCTTCGCCGCGGTCTTTTGCGCCTCATCCGCAACATCTGGCGCTGAAGCGGGCAATGACGCGTCCAGTGCCGTCGCCTCCGGCTTCACTGGCGCGCCTTCCGCTGCTTCTGGCTTCGCAGTGTCCCCAGTGGCCTTCGCGTCCTCCGCCGGCTTCTCCTTGAACCGGTCCGCGAGCGCGGCGTCGTACGACGTCGTGAGCGTGATGTAGCGCTTGTCGTCCTTCTCGAACCCATCGAGCTGCACGACGAGCCCGTCGAACGTCTTATACGTCGCTTGCGCGCTCGGCTTGCCGCTCGCGATCCCGGCCTTCGGCAGCACGTCGTCGAGCGACAGGCTCATGAGGGCCGTCCCGGCACCGTTCGCCGCCGTCGTGCTGCTGAGCGCCTTGCCCTTCGGCAGCGAATCGACTTTGAAATCGGCGTCCGCGCGCGCGGACTTCGCGGCGGTATACGGCTTCTGGCCTTGCACGCTGATCGTCGCGGACTGAATGCGATCGTCAGCGAGGTCGAGGATGTCCTTGTCCAGCCAATCGCGCGGCTCCGGCGAAGCGTTCAATGCTTCGCTCACGAGCCAGCTTGCCGGCTCTCCCGCGCGCCGGACATAGCTCGACTTGCCGCCCGGGCCGCTCTTGCCGACGATCAGGTTCACCGGACTCGCGGGACCTTCGACCTCGATGCGCACGCCTTGCGCCTCCGCACCGGAGACGTCTTCGACGGACAGCGCGGCGTACTTCGACGCATCCGCGGTCTTCTCCTCCAGGACTTTCGCGCTCGCGAGGGCGCGCACGAGATTGCGCGCCTTCACCGCCGCGATCGGATAGCCGTTGCGCTCGGTCAAGGTCCAGGTGTCGCCAGCGCGAACGATTTCGATCACGCGCGCATCGCCCGCCTGAAAGATGCGAATCGCCTGCACGCTGTCTGCCTGTGCCTTGAGATCCGGATAGAGCAGGGCATCGGCGCTCTGCGTGGATCTCGTCGCGCGGTTCGCGAGGAACACCGCGACGCTCGTCGCGAGGACTGCGACGACCCCGAGAATGAGTAGTCGACGTGGATTCATCTTCTCGACCTCTAGCCCGTGTGCGCGGCGGCACGGCCCGCCTTCAGCTTGCGGCTGCGCGAGGCAGCCAGAACGATCGCGCCGATCGCGATCAGAATCGGAATGAACAGGATGTTCCAGAACTTGAGCGCGGTGCCGAGTCGTTCGATCTCGACGTCGAGACTGCGGCGCACCTCGCGCAGCTCCTTGCGGATCCGCACGCGCTCCTGCTGGAATCGCTCGACCTCCGCTTCCTGCTCCGGCGACAGCGTCAGCGAGCCTTGAGTGCTGCGTCCGGCCTGCAGCGCGGCGATCTTCCTTTCGGTCTCGCGCAGCTCGCCGTCGAGTTCTTGTTCCTTCGCGCGCAGCTGGTCGTCGGCGCGCTGGCGCAGCGCGTCGACACGCGTGAACGGACGGAAGAAGCTCTGCCGGCCGCGAATGCTGATCAGGTCCGCGCTGCCCGCGAGATTGTCCAGTGCATTCGAGACGAAGTCGCCGTTGTTCGCCATCGCCATCACGATGCGCTGGCCGAACACGTTCTGCGTGCGGATCCACAACAGGTCCGCGAGGATGTCCGTGTCGGCGACGACGAGCAGGTTCGCATCGCCCTTGGTTTCCGTCAGCGGCGGCGTCGTGCTCGCCGGGCCGCCTTCGCTGGCGGGCGCCCCGTTCGGAAACGCGGACGTAAGCTTGCCTCGGATGCGGGCGGCGATCGCGTAGCGCTCACCCGTCGCTTTGAATCCGGCGAGCAGCGAATCGGCATCCTGCAGGTTCGCGATGCGCGCGGTCGGCAGCAGCATCGCATTGGCGCTCGACTGGATCACCGGCTCGAAGGTGATCGTCGCGCCATCCTTCTTGCTCAGCGCGCCCACGGTCATCGCGTTGATGGAGTTGAGCGAGGACGTGACGACGTCCTGCGCGTTCATCGAGTCGCGATTGAAGCCGATGATCGCGATGTGCTGCTGCGGGCGCTCGCCTTGACGCAGCGGCACCGTCAAGCCGAGCTCGCGGTCGCCGACGATCTGGTTCGGGTCATAGGCGATGCCCCACGCATCGAACAATTGTGTGAGCGAGGAGGACCGCATGCCGGGCGCGCCGGCCATCTGCTGCGCGAGCGGATCGCTCTCCGCCTGCGGATCGACGAAGGCAATCAACTTGCCGCCGCGCATGACGAACTGGTCGATCGCGTACAGCGTCGAGGGCGAGAGATTCTTCGGGTGAACGACCAGCAGGACGCTCACTTCCTCGGGAATGCTCGGCACGTCGGTCGCGATCGTTTGCATCGTGAACAGATCGCGCAGCTGCGCGATGCTCGCCCAGCCGTCACGCATCTGGCCGGTCATTTGATCGAAGCTGGCGTCGACCGGCAGCCAGGACATCAGACCGACCATCGGCCGCTGCGGATTGCCGAGGCGATAGATGAGGCTTGCGACATCGTATTCGAGGAACTCCTCCTTCTCCGGCAGGAAAAAGGCAATCGTCTCGCGACCGTCCGTGGAGTTCGTGCCGGCGAGGCCGAGATACAGGTTCTCGCCATACGCGCCGATCGGCACCGCCTGCAGGCCGAACTCGGCCGCGCGGTCTTCGTCCTCGGAGAATGGCTCCGGATCGATCACGTGCAGCCGCAGCTTGCCATCCGCGCGCTCGGACATCTCTTCGAGCAGTTCGCGCACACGCTGCGCGTACGCTCGAATCGGCGGCGATTGACTGCTCGCGTCCTGCGAAAAGAAGAAATAGAGATTCACCGGCTCCTGCAGCGATTCGAGAATGCGCTCCGTGCCGGGAGCGATCGAATATAACTTGCTCTCGGTGAGGTCGATGCGGGCGCCGCGCAGCACGAAATTGATGAGCACGGTGACACCGATGAACAGGATCGCGAGCGCGATGAGCGCGCCCGCGTCGTAGGCTCGTTTGCCTCTGGCGTTTGCTGCTTGTGTCATGGTCAGTCGGCCTTCTTCAGTTCGAGCACGATCGCGTTGGCGGCGAGCCAGGCGGCGATCAGCGTGCCGAAGTACAACAGGTCACGGACATCGATCACGCCCTTGGAGATCGACGTGAAATGAGTGAGGAACGACAACGAGGCGACTGCATCGAGGATCGGTTGCGGCGCCCAGCCTTCGAACACCTTCAACACGAGCGAGAAGCCGGCGAGCAGGAACAGGAAACACACCACCACCGTGAAGATGAAAGCGATCACCTGATTGCGCGTCGCCGCCGAAATGCACGAGCCGATCGCGAGGAAGCCGCCCGCCATCAAGAAGCTGCCGATGTAGCCTGCCAGGATCGCGCCGTTGTCCGGATCGCCGAGGTAGTTCACGGTGATCCACATCGGGAACGTGAGCGCGAGCGCCACGCCCGCGAACACCCAAGCGGCCAGGAACTTCCCGAGTACCGCTTGCCACAGCGTGACGGGCAGCGTCATGAGCAGCTCGATCGTCCCCGACTTGCGCTCCTCGGCCCACAGCCGCATCGAGAGCGCGGGGATCAGGAACAGATACAGCCAAGGATGGTAGGCGAAGAACGCCGCGAGATCGGCCTGGCCGCTTTCGTAGAAGTTGCCGATGTAGAAGGCGAAGGCGCCGACGAGGATCAGGAAGATGACGATGAAGACGAACGCGAGCGGCGTCGCGAAGTAGCTCGCGAACTCGCGCCGGAAAATAGTGGCGACGTTATGCATGTGCGATGGCCCCCTGCGGTGCTGGCGTGCCCGTCGTGACTTCGCGGAAGACATCGTCGAGTCGACCGCTCGGTGCGCGCGAGGCGAGGTTTTTCGGTGTGTCGTCGGCGAGCAGGCGACCGCTCGCGATGATGATCGCGCGGTTGCAGACGGCGTCGACCTCTTCGAGGATGTGCGTCGAGATCACGATGATCTTGTCCCGCGACATCTCGCTGATGAGCGTGCGCACCTGATGTTTCTGGTTCGGATCGAGACCGTCGGTCGGCTCGTCGAGAATCAGCACCTGCGGGTCGTGCAGCAGGGCTTGCGCCAGGCCGACGCGGCGCTTGAAGCCTTTCGACAGCGTCTCGATCGCTTGCTCGAGGACGCCAGCCAGCTGCAGACGCTGGATCACGTCGTCGAGTCGGCGCTTGCGCAGGTAGCCCGTCAGTCCGCGCACGTTCGCGATGAATTCGAGAAAGGCGCGCACCGTCATTTCCGCATAGCTCGGCGCGCCTTCGGGCAGATAGCCCATGCACGCTTTCGCGGCGATCGGGTCGGTTTCCACGTCATGGCCGCACACTCGAATCGTTCCCGAGGTCGGCGTCAGAAAACCGGTGATCATTTTCATGGTCGTCGACTTGCCGGCGCCATTCGGGCCGAGAAAGCCGAGCACCTCGCCAGGTCGCACGGTGAACGAGATGTCGTTGACCGCGAGCAGTGGCCCGTAGCTCTTCGTCAGATGATTGATTTCGATCATGTTGTCCGCCGTATTGAAGCTGGCGTCGGGTCGCCGACGTCCCCTTGGGTCCATCGCCCAGACGGGGGGACCGCGTCGAACTGCTCTTGTTCGCGTTAGTCGCGGCGTTACGTCGGTCCGGCGCGCGAGGGCCGCGATTTTTCTACGGACAACTCAATGATTTCAACCCGTTGCGTGAGGGTGCGGATTGGCTAACGACGATTTAATGCACGCGCGCGGCCCTCGTTCGTGCCTTCGTTCCTGCAGTGCCAAAAAACCCTCTTCGCGTTACGCGAAGTCTCCTTACGCGAAAAAATACGGAGAAAACCTAGCAATTCATCACACAAAATTCATGCGCGGACGTTGTGCGGCACTGCAACAGTGCGTATATTTGGCAGCGCAAAATGACGAGCGGGCGAATGAGTGAATGAACTCTTCGAGTCGCGGCGGTCAATGCAAAGGTTGCTGAAGGTCGGGATGCGTACAAGCGCATCGCGGCAAAGCTCGAATCCCCCTGATTGGCCGGGTCCATCGCAAGATACCCGGCCTTTTTTTTTGGGGGGCGTCTCTCTCTTTATCGGCAGCCGTCAGCCCAGCGCTTTCGCTTCGATGTCCGCCTTATGGGCGCGCAGCACCTTGCGGATCTCAGCGGCCGGTGGGCGCTCGGCAATTCTGTCGATCAGCTCGGGCAGCTCGTGCCAGGGCTTGCCCCATTTCAGTAGGCGAACGGCGTCCGCGAGGATTTTCGCTTTCATTTCCGCCGAGACGCCTTTTGCGGGCTCGATTTTCTGCGCGGCCGTTTTGGTCGCTGCGGCGCGCGGCTGCGGCGCGGCCGATGCCGCGATCTTCGCGGCCGACGGTGGTTTCGGGTTGGTCGGCTTCGGCGGCGCTGTCGCGGATTTCGCGGCCGCGGGCGTCGCCTTCAAGCGCGGCATTTCTCGCGTCGATTCATCGGTAGCCGGAGCCGTCTTGGGCGTGACCGGCCGGATGATCGTGGATCCATCTATCGTCGGTGCCGTGGTCGTGCTGCCCGTGCCGTCGCGAGCAGGGTCGGCGAGAGGAATGAACCGCTGGATGTTCTGAATCCCCACGAGGTTCGCGAGGAATGCCATCAGCTCCAGCGCTTCGGCGAACTTGCTGTCGCCCATGGCCTGGCGCGTCTCGCAGTGCTGTTTGAGCTCCAGCGTCTTCTGGCGCGCGACCTCGAGCACCCAGCGGGTGGGGCGGTCGTGCTTCGGCCAGGGTTGTGCACGGGCATAAGCGGCATCGCTGTGCTCGACGTATTGCAAATGCAGGTCGATGCTCTTGAGCCACTTCTCGATCAGGTCGCTGATACGGCGATCCGCTGGTGTCATGGTTATCCCCGGCTGTGCGTGCATTATGCACGGACACGCCTGCGGGCCATGTGACGGCGGCTGCGGAACGCAGAGGTTCCTGTCGAGTCGGAGATGGCGCTCCCAGAGGGATTCGAACCCTCGTACCAGCCTTGAGAGGGCTGTGTCCTAGGCCTCTAGACGATGGGAGCGTTTGTAAGAAGAACGGCCGACGCCGTTAGCGGGTGCGGTATTATACGTGGCGCTTTTTTTGTCTCAAGCGGCGTGAGCTATTGAACGACACGAATTTTTCATCAGAAGGCGGCAGCAACGATCCGCTCATCGTCCCCCGGGACGAACACCCCATCTCGCGGGCCAACATCTCGCAGAACGCGCTGAAGGTGCTCTATCGGCTGAAAGAAGCCGGTTATCAGGCCTTTCTCGTCGGCGGTGCCGTCCGCGATTTGCTGCTGGGCATGAACCCGAAGGACTTCGACGTCGCGACGAATGCGCACCCGGACGAGGTGAAGCAGCTGTTTCGCAACTGCCGCCTCATCGGTCGACGGTTCCATTTGGCGCACGTGCGCTTCGGCTACGAAATCATCGAAGTCGCGACCTTTCGCGCCGCCCACACGGCGATCGACGAAGACAATAGCGTCGACGAGGCGGGTCATCGCGTGCTCGACGAGCGCGGCCGCATCGTTCGCGATAACTTGTACGGCACGATCGAAGAAGATGTCTGGCGCCGCGATTTCACCGCGAACGCGCTCTACTACAACATCAATGACTTCTCGGTGTGGGATTACGTCGGCGGCGTTGCCGATGCGCGCGCGCGCATCCTCCGTCTGATCGGCGATCCGGAGACGCGCTATCGCGAGGACCCGGTGCGCATGCTTCGCGCCGTGCGGTTCGCCGCGAAGCTCGACTTCACGATTCATCCCGACACGCTCGCGCCGATTCCGAAGCTTGCATGGATGCTGGACGGCGTGCCGCCCGCGCGCTTGTTCGACGAAGTGAACAAGCTGTTCTTGAGTGGCTTCGCCGTCAGCTCGTTCGCGAAGCTGCAGGAGCTGCGGCTCACTGAGCACCTGTTCCCCGATCTCGCCGCCGCACTCGACGATGCGGACAGCACCGCCGCGCGCTTGCTGCAGCTCGGCCTGGCCGGAACGGATGAGCGCGTACGTGCAGACAAATCGGTGACGCCGACGTTCTTGTTCGCAGTGCTCCTGTGGCCGGCGATCCGTAAAGCGTACGACCGCATGGCGCATGCGGAAGGCGCGGAAAGCGTCGATCTCATGAATGCATGCGAGCTTGTCGCGATGCGCCAGCAGGCGCGCGTCGCAATTCCCAAACGCTTCACGCTGCCCATGCGCGAGATCATCGGCCTGCAGCCGCGCTTCGAACGGCGCGAAGGCCGTCGCGCCCTGCGCTTGCTCGCTCATCCGCGTTTTCGAGCCGCGTACGATTTCTTGTTGCTCCGTGCGGCGTGCGGCGAGGTGCCGGAGGAACTCGCAACGTGGTGGACCGACATCCAGGACGTGCCGGATGAAGAGAAGGTCGCCCGAGTGGAGCAGCGGCCCGCGGGCGAAGCGACCGGTGAGCCGGGCCGGCCGCGTTCGCGCCGCCGCCGTCGGCGCCGGCCGCGCCCCCGGCCGAGCACCTGATTTCGCAACATCGCCGCAGCGCTGCCCGATCTCGCCATGAATGAGCTCTGGATTCCGGCGTACGTCGCGATCGGCGCGAATCTCGGCGATGCGCGCGCAACCGTTGCGCTCGCGTTCGCCAAGCTCGCCGAGCTGCCGCATTCGCGGCTCATCGCGCGATCCCGGCTGTATCGAGCCGCGCCGCTCGGTCCGCAGGATCAGCCCGAATTCGTCAATGCCGCCGCCGGGCTGCTCACTCGGCTTACCGCGCCCGAGCTGCTTGCCGAGCTCAAGAGTCTGGAACGCGCGATGGGGCGCGAGGCGCCGATCGTGCGATGGGGGCCGCGGGTGATCGATTTCGATCTCAGTGTCTACGGTTCGCAGCGCATTCAGAGTGACGCGCTCACAGTTCCCCATCCAGGCGTCCCAGTCCGCAACTTCGTCCTGTATCCTCTGCTCGACATCGCGCCCGATCTCGACGTGCCTGGGCACGGCCGCGTTCGCGAGCTCGCGGCCCGCGTCTCGACCGCCGGGCTCACGGCGCTTGCCTCGACCAGCTGAGCTCACGCATGCCCGACAAGTCCGCCTCGCCTCATCGCTACATCGTCGTCGAAGGTCCCATCGGCGTCGGCAAGACCAGTCTCGCGCGGCGGTTGGCCCGCAGCTTCGGCAGCGAGCTGATCCTCGAGCAGGCAGACGAGAATCCGTTTCTGGAGCGGTTCTATCGCAACCCGAAATCGGCGGCGTTGCAGACGCAGCTCTTCTTCTTGTTCCAGCGCACGCGCCAGCTCGAAGACATGCGTCAGCAGGACCTGTTCGATACGGTTCGGGTCGCCGACTATCTGATCGACAAGGATCGCCTGTTCGCGCGCCTGACCTTGGACGAGGAGGAGTTCGCGCTTTACGACCAGATCTACGCGCGGCTCGCGACCGACACCCCCGTGCCCGATCTCGTCGTGTACCTGCAGGCCCCGAGCGATGTACTCCTCGAGCGCATCGCTCGCCGCGGCATCCGCTACGAGCAGCAGATCGATCGCGAGTATCTCGAAAAGCTGCAGGAAGCGTATGCGCGCTTCTTCCTGACTTATGACGCATCGCCGCTCTTGATCGTGAACGCGGCACAAGCGGATTTCGTCAACAGCGACGAGGACTATGGTCAGTTGTTCGAACAGATCAAGCGCGCGCGCCGCGGCCGCCACTACTTCAATCCGCTGAAGGCGATGTCGACGACCTGACCGTCACGGCGGGTCGCGTCCTTATTTAGCGATGGCATCCGTAAGCAACCCGAGTTGATGTTTGCGGACCCGTCGTTCATTCTTGGCGCCCGTTTCGGAAGGGGGAGTCCGCCACGAAGCGACTTGCCGGCGCGTTAGACGCCGACTCACCGCAAGCGCCGACGGATACGAGTTCGAAATGACGGTGAGTGACCCATGTACAAGCACCTGCAAGAGCGCTACGCGCCGCGCCCCCCGGTCAACGTCGCGACGCTGAATCGCATGAAGGCCGAAGGCGAGAAGATCGCCGCCATCACGGCCTATGACGCGAGCTTCGCCACCCTCGTCGACGATGCCGGCGTCGATGTCGTGCTTGTCGGCGATTCCCTCGGCATGGTCATCCAAGGCCACGACACGACCGTGCCCGTGACGCTGGGCGACGTCATCTATCACTGCAAGGCCGTCGCGAAGGGGTTGTATCGGCCGTTCCTCATGGCCGACATGCCGTTCATGACCTACGCATCGAAAGAGCACGCGCTCGACAATGCCGTGCGGCTCATGCAGGAGGGCGGCGCGAAAATGGTGAAGCTCGAAGGCGGCGGCGAACAGGTCGACATCGTCGAGTTCCTCGCCAAGCACGACATCGCCGTGTGCGCTCACCTCGGGTTGAAGCCGCAATCGGTGCACAAGGTCGGCGGATTCCGCGTGCAGGGACGCGAAGAGGCACAAGCCGAACAAATGATGCGCGATGCGCTCGCGCTCGAAGCAGCCGGCGCCGACGTCGTGCTGCTCGAATGCATTCCCGCGCAACTCGGCGCCGAGATCACGAAGGCGCTGCACGTGCCCGTCATCGGCATCGGCGCGGGCCCGGACACCGACGGTCAGATTCTCGTGCTCTACGACGTGCTCGACATCACGGCCGGCCGCAAGCCGAGATTCTCCAAGAACTTCATGGAAGGTCAGGCCACGCCGCTCGATGCCGTGAAGGCCTTCACGCAAGCCGTGAAGGCGCGGACCTATCCCGCTCCCGAACACTGCTTCTAACAGGCGCCATTCCATGGAGATCATTGCTCGCCCGAGCGATCTGCGCGAACGCGTGCGACGCTGGCGTCACGACGGCGAGCGCGTCGCGTTCGTGCCGACCATGGGCAATCTGCACGCTGGTCACGGCAAGCTCGTGACGGAAGCGCGGCAGCGCGCGCAGCGCGTCGTCGTCAGCGTGTTCGTCAATCCGCTGCAGTTCGGCCCCAACGAAGACTTCGCGTCCTATCCGCGCACGCCCGAAGATGACCGCCGCCTGCTCGAAGAACTGCAGGTCGATCTGTTGTTCGTGCCCGAGGTGGAGGACATGTACCCGCACGGTCAGGCGACGACCGCACGAGTGCAGGTTCCCGAGCTCGACAGCATCCTCTGCGGCGCGTTCCGTCCCGGGCACTTCACGGGCGTCGCGACGATCGTCACGAAGCTCTTGAATCTGGTGCAGCCGGACATCGCGCTGTTCGGCGAGAAAGACTTTCAGCAGCTGATGATCATCCGGCGAGCGACCGAAGATTTGTGCCTGCCGATCGAGATCGTCGGCGTCGCGACCATGCGGGAGCCCGATGGCCTCGCGATGAGCTCGCGCAACCGCTATCTCTCCGCCGCGGATCGCGCGGTGTCGCCAACGATCTTCCAGACCTTGGAGCGGACGCGACAGCAGATCGAGTCCGGCTCGCGCAATTTCGAGGCGTTGGAGCGCGCGGGATTCGAGGCGCTGAAGGATGCGGGCTTCAAGCCCGATTATTTCTCGATCCGCGATGCCGCGAATCTGGCCGCTCCCAGCCCGCAATCGGCCGAAGTCGTCATCCTGGCGGCGGCGCGCATCGGGCGCGCTCGATTGATCGACAACATGCGCGCGGCGATCGTCCCCAAGAAATAGCTGGGCTCACGACCGAGCCTGCCTAGTGCGCAGAGTCGTGCTGCGCGAGCGCCCATGCGACGTGCTCGCGCACGATTTCCGAAGGATGCTGACGACGCGCTTCGAGCGCGGCGAGCACCGGCTGCGATGTCGGGGCATTACCGAGCGCCACCGCGACATTGCGCAGCCAACTCTCGTAACCGATGCGTCGAATCGCGCTGCCTTCGGTGCGTGACAGAAATTCCTTCTCGGTCCAGGCCAACAGCTCGACGAGCGTGGCGCCGTCCAATCGATGGCGAACGGCGAAATCCATCTCCTGCGTCATGCGCGCGAACTTGTTCCACGGACAGACGAGCTGACAATCGTCGCAGCCGTAGATGCGATTGCCGATCGCTTTGCGAAATTCGAGCGGAATCGCACCGCGCAGCTCGATCGTGAGATACGAGATGCAGCGGCGCGCATCGAGCTCATGCGGTGCGACGATCGCCTGCGTCGGACAGATGTCGAGGCACGCCGTGCACGTGCCGCAATGCGCGCTCGCGGGCGCGTCGAGCGGTAGCGGCAGGTCCGTCAGGATCTCGCCCAAAAAAAACCACGACCCTGCATTGCGGTTGATGACGTTCGTGTGCTTGCCGATCCAGCCGAGCCCGGCATCCCGCGCATACGCCTTTTCGAGTACCGGGCCGCTGTCGACGAACACGCGATACTGCGTCTGTGCGCATGCGGCCGCGATTTTCTCTGCGAGGTTCGCCAGCCGCCGCCGCAAGACTTTGTGGTAATCGCGCCCCAGCGCGTAGCGCGACACGTAGCCGAGCGTCGCATCCGCGAGCACTTCTTCGGCGTCGCGCGCGTTCGGCGGCAGGTAGTCCATGCGTGCGGAGATGATTCGAATCGTCCCAGGTACCAGCTCCTGCGGTCGAGCGCGCGTGCGGCCGTGGCGCGGCATGTATTCCATCGCACCATGCCGACCGAGCTCGAGCCAGCGCATGAGCCGATCCTCGTCGTCGGGAATCGTCACGGCCGCGATGCCGACCTGCTGAAAACCGAGCTCGAGGCCCCAGTGGCGGATCGAAGCGGCGAGGTCGGTGTGGGTCTCTACGGACATGAAGGGGGCAGTATGGAGGCGAACGATGCGCGGCTCGTGATCGCGCCGCCAGTATAATGGCTCATGGCCAGGTTACCGCCCGCTGTCTACACGGAAGCGCAAGCCCGCGCGCTCGACCGCTTCGCGATCGACGAGGAGGGCATTCCGTCCTACACGTTGATGACGCGCGCGGGCGAGGCGGCATTGCGGGCGTTGCGCAGCTGCTGGCCCGCGACCGAGCGCGTGCTGGTCGTTTGCGGTCCCGGCAACAACGGCGGCGACGGGTTCGTGCTGGCGCGCATGGCGCTGGAACAGCGCATGAAAGTCAGCGCGGTGGCGCTGACGAACACGGCGACATTGCAGGGTGACGCGCGGCGCGCTTGCGAGGACTTCCGCGCCGCCGGCGGTGTGATAGTGACGTGGAGCGACGCGCTCGTTGACGCGGCCGACGTGATCGTCGATGCGATCTTCGGCATCGGCCTGACGCGGACGGTGGAGGGCGACATCGCACGCAGCATTCGCGCCATCAATCATTCTCCGGCGCACATTCTGTCGCTCGACATTCCCAGCGGACTGGCAACCGACACGGGGCACGTGCTGGGCGAGGCAGTTCGCGCCGAGCGCACGATCGCTTTTCTCGGCCTGAAGCTCGGCTTCTATCTTGGTGAAGGTCCGAACTACACGGGCGTCGTCATGTGCGATTCGCTCGATGTGCCGCAAGAAGCGTTCGCTGCGATTCCCCCGGCGGCGCTGCGGATCGAGGAAGACACGCTCGCGCGAACGCTGCCTCGCCGCAGTCGTACCACGCACAAAGGGCAGCAAGGTCATGTCCTGCTGATCGCTGGCGGTTCGGGCATGGCCGGTGCGGCGCGGCTCGCGGGCGAAGCGGCGCTGCGCGTCGGCTCGGGGCTCGTCACGGTCGCGACCTGTGCGGACAATGCAGCTGCGATCGCGGCCAACCGACCGGAGCTGATCTGCCGCGCCGTCGGGGGTGCCGCCGAGCTGCAACCGCTAATCGAGCGCGCGGATGTCGTCGCGATCGGGCCCGGTCTCGGCCAGGATGCGTGGTCGCACGCGATGGCCGACGGCGTGCGCGCTTGCGACAAGCCGATGGTCGTGGACGCGGACGCGCTGAATCTGCTCGCGCATGCGCCGCGGAAGAATTCGGGCTGGATACTTACGCCGCATCCGGGCGAGGCGGGCCGGTTGACGGGCACGGACGCGGCTGCGGTGCAGGCGGATCGCCTGGGCGCCGCGCGGCGAATCGTCGATCGCTACGGCGGAGTTGTCGTGCTGAAAGGGGCGGGAACGCTGGTCGTCGATGGCGAATCCCCGCCGTACATTTGCGATCGCGGCAACCCAGGAATGGCCTCGCCAGGCATGGGTGATGTGCTCACCGGAGTGATTGCAGGGGTGCTCGCACAGAGCGCCGATCTCGCGAGCGCCGCGCGCACGGGCGTTCTGGTGCATGCAATGGCCGGCGACATGGCCGCCAATCGCGGCGAGCGTGGCCTCATCGCGAGCGACCTCTTCGCGTATCTACCGACGTGCGTCAACCCGGTTCGCTAGCGCTGCATGCGCCCGACACGGATGCCATGCGCGCGATCGGCACGGCATTGGCGGCGGCGCTCGCGACGGTCAGAGCGCCGCTCGTCGTCGCGCTCGAAGGCGAGCTGGGTGCGGGCAAGACGACGCTGGTCGGCGCGCTGTTGAATGCCTTCGGCTTGGCCGGGCATGCGCGCAGTCCGACGTACACACTGATCGAGCCGTACGAGTTGGCCGGCCGCGCGATCTATCACTTGGACCTGTATCGGCTCGCCGATCCGCGGGAGGTCGACGCGCTCGGTCTGCGCGATCTGCAGGAGCCGGGCAGCCTACTGCTCATCGAATGGCCGGAGCGAGGCGAGGGGGCGCTGCCGCCGATCGACCTGTGGATTGCCATCCGCTACGCGGCCGATCACGGGCGCATCGTGTCGCTGTCAGCCGCGTCCGAGACGGGTGGAAATGTGCTGTTAGCGTACACCGCTGTGGCAAAACCGTAACTTGCTTCTCTATCTCCATAATTTCTATTGAATTTGTGTGAAGGGCCAAGTTAGATTAGGCCGTCATGCGACGTCCTGGTGCATATAGGCTCTTTCTCCATGCGCTGATCGCGATGTGCGGTCTCGGCGTAGGGCTGTTCGCACACGCCGCACCTGGCGCCACGCTCGTCAAAGATGTCCGGCTGTGGGCCGGGCCGGATTCGACGCGCGTCGTTTTCGATTTGTCCGCTCCCGCCAAACACTCCGTCATGACGCTGGATAATCCGGCGCGTGTCGTCATCGATCTCGACAATGCCCGCGTCGCGACATCCCAGTTGGCCCTGCCCGATGGCCGCGGCTTCGCGAAGCAATTGCGCGTCGGCGTGCAGGGCGAGACTGGGTTGCGTCTGGTCATCGATCTATCGGGCGCAGCGACACCGAAAGCGTTCGCGGTCGAGCCGAGCGGGTCCTATGGGCATCGGCTCGTCGTCGATCTCCTGCCTGGCGGCTCCGCGCCAACGGTCGCCTCGGCATCCAAGGCAAGTGCCGCAGCAGCGCCGGAGCAGCCGCCGGTCGCCGTGAAGTCGACGCGCACCAACCAGGGTCGTGACATCGTCGTCGCGATCGATGCCGGTCACGGCGGCGCGGATCCCGGCTCGATCGGCAAGCGCGGCACGTACGAAAAGCACGTCACGCTCGCGATCGCTCGCCGCTTGAAGGAAGTGATCGACCGCGAGCCGGGCATGCGAGCCGAGCTGACGCGTGATGGGGATTACTTCCTGCCGCATCGCGAGCGCATGGCGCGCGCGCGTCGCAAGCAGGCCGACATGTTCATCTCCGTACACGCCGATGCCTTTCACGACCGCTCGGTCGTCGGTTCCTCGGTGTACACGCTCTCCGCGCGCGGCGCGTCCGACGAGTCGGCGCGCTGGCTCGCCGATCGCGAAAACGCGGCCGATCTGATCGGCGGGGTCAAGCTCGACGACAAGGATGCGGTCCTCGCGTCCGTGCTGTTGGACCTGTCGCAAAGCGCGACGATGAGCGCCAGTGTGGATGCCGCCGGCAAGGTCATGGATCAACTGGTCGGGCTCGGCAACACGACGAGCCGCGGCGTCAAGCATGCGGGCTTTCTCGTGCTGAAGTCACCGGACATCCCGTCGCTGCTCGTGGAAACGGCGTTCATTTCGAATCCTGGGGAAGAGGCGCGGTTGCTCGATGCGAAGCACCAGCGTCGGCTCGCGGAGGCCATCCACGCCGGCGTCCGCGAATATTTCTGGGAAAACCCGCCGCCGGGTACGCGCTTCGCGCAAATGCGCTTCAAACAGGATGGCGGTGCCGTCATCGCGAGTGCCGGCGACGGGTCCGCTCCGAACGTTCGCAGCTCGCCTTAAGTAAGCCGACCGAGCTGGTATCCTGCGGCCCGCCTCATCAGCGTCGCCGCACATGCCGATCAAAATCCTTCCCGAGCAGCTCATCCACCAGATCGCCGCGGGCGAAGTCATCGAGCGGCCTGCGTCCATCGTCAAGGAACTCGTCGAGAACAGCATCGACGCAGGCGCTCGGCGCATCGAGGTGGACATCGAAGAGGGCGGCGCCCGTTTGTGTCGCGTCCGTGACGACGGCTCGGGCATTCAGCCCGATGAGCTCGCGCTCGCCTTGTCACGCCACGCGACGAGCAAGATCACGACGATCGATGACCTGGAGCGCGTCGGCACGCTCGGCTTCCGCGGCGAGGCGCTGCCGAGTATCGCGTCGGTTTCGCGCATGCGGTTGGCCTCGCGTACGCAAGGTGATGAAGTCGGCTATGCGATTACCGCGGACAACGGCACGTTGAGCGCGCTTGCGCCGACGGCGCATCCGCTCGGCACGACCGTCGAGGTGCGGGATCTGTTCTTCAACGTGCCCGCGCGCCGCAAATTCCTGCGCGCAGAGCGGACCGAAACGCAGCACATCTCACGCATGCTCGAACGTCTGGCGCTCACGTCGTTCGAGCGTGCGTTCTCGCTCTCTGTCGGCCGCAAACAGGTGTTGGACCTGCCGGCCGCGGTCTCGCAGCTCGAGCGGGAGCGTCGCGTCGCGCAAGTCGTCGGCGACGAGTTCATGGCGAACGCGATGTACATCGAGCATGCAGCCACCGGGTGCAAGCTGACGGGTTGGATCTGTCAGCCAACGTTCGCACGCGGGCAGCCGGATCTGCAGTACTTCTATTTGAACGGCCGCATGCTGCGCGATCGACTCGCGGCGAACGCCGTGCGCATGGGATATCGCGACGTGATCTTTCACGGTCGCCACCCGGCTTACGTCTTGTTCCTGGAGATCGATCCCGCGCAGGTCGACGTGAACGCGCATCCCGCGAAGCTCGAAGTGCGCTTCAGGGACGGCCGACATGTGCACGATTTTCTGTTTCGCACGATCGAACGCGTGCTGCGCAAGACGTACGCGGGCGCCGAACGTGATGGCGTGGTTGCCGCTGCGGCCCCGGCGAGCACGGCATCGCTGCTGGGCGTGAGTGCGGCCGCCGATGTCTGGCCCGCGCGCGGGCCGAGTCAGGGTTCGTTCGGGCTGCGTGTCGCGGAGCCGGCGCCGCCGCAGTTCGTCGCGAGGGAGCAGCCCGCGAGCCTTGCGCCAGCGGCTGCTCCGGCGCCCACCGAGACACCGCCGCTCGGCTTCGCGATCGCGCAATTGCACGGTGTCTACATCCTTGCGCAGGCGCCGGACGGATTGATCCTGGTCGATATGCACGCAGCGCACGAGCGCACGACCTACGAGCGAATGAAGAGCGCACTGGCGGCCGGCGCGGTCGCGACGCAGCCGTTGCTCGTCCCCTTGCCGTTGAGCGTCGCGCCAGCGGAAGCGGACGCGTTCGAGGAGCACGCGGCGACGTTGCAGAGGGCAGGGCTCGATGTCGAACGTTCCGGGCCCGCGACGATCGTCGTGCGCGCGCTCCCAGCGTTCCTCGCCACGACGGGCGCCGATGAGCTGGTGCGTCGCATCGGCGCCGATCTCGTGGAGCACGGCACGAGTCGCGGTGTCGAAGAGGCGTTGAACGAGGTGCTCGGCACGATCGCGTGTCATGGCGCGGTGCGCGCGAATCGCCTACTGACGATTCCGGAAATGAATGCTTTGCTGCGCGAGATGGAACGCACGGTACGCAGCGATCAATGCAACCATGGCCGGCCGACTTGGACCTATCTCAGCATGGGTGAGCTCGACCGCTTGTTCTTGCGTGGACGATGAACACGACGCTGCTGCCGACGCAGGTGTTGCTCATCATGGGGCCGACGGGCGCGGGCAAGACCGATCTCGCCATACGCCTGGCGGAGCGCTATCCCATCGAGATCGTGAGCGTCGATTCCGCGATGGTGTATCGCGGCATGGACATCGGCACCGGCAAGCCTGCACCCGCGGTGCTGGCGCAGCATCCGCATCACCTCGTCGATATTCTCGATCCAAGTGAGACGTACTCTGCGGGTCAATTCGTACGCGATGTCAGTCGCGTCGTCGCCGAAATCCGACAGCGCGGTCGCATGCCCGTCCTGGTTGGCGGCACGATGCTGTACTTTCGAGCCTTGCGTCGCGGCCTCG
This sequence comes from Pseudomonadota bacterium, assembly GCA_023428645.1. Classification (GTDB taxonomy): domain Bacteria; phylum Pseudomonadota; class Gammaproteobacteria; order Steroidobacterales; family Steroidobacteraceae; genus Steroidobacter. The sequence goes on along the minus strand of JAEYXD010000048.1, from coordinate 22,555 downwards.
CCGCGCTGCCAAGTGCCGATGCGGATGTGCGAGCGGCAATCGATGCGCAGGCGCGACGCGTGGGTTGGCCGGCACTGCACGCGGAACTTGCCGCAATCGATGCGCGTTCCGCTGCCCGTATTCAACCGAACGATGCACAGCGAATTCAGCGGGCGCTCGAGGTTTACCGTATCAGCGGCAAAACGTTGAGCGATTTTCATGCCGAAGCCCAACAGCCAGACCCGAATCTCGTATTCACGACCTATGCCTGGGTGCCGGCCGATCGCGAGCGCTTGTACGCGGCGATCAAGACGCGGTTTCACGCAATGCTGAACGCGGGCTTGCTCGACGAGGTGCGACGTCTGCACGCACGAGCCGACCTGCACGCGGAGCTGCCCTCGATTCGTGCAGTGGGCTATCGCCAACTATGGGAATACCTCGAAGGGCAGGTACCTTTGGACACGGCGATCGAGAACGCAATCGTCGCAACGCGGCATCTCGCTCGGCGTCAGTTGATCTGGTTACGGTCCGATGCGGAAGTTAAATCCGTCGATGCGCTTGAACCGAACGCACATGCCCATATCGAGCAACAGGTGGCGCGCATGTGCGCGCCGTCGCGATGAAGAACGAGCATAGTATTAGACGAAAGGCTCCCATTGAGGTCACAGGCGCTGTGTTAGACTGCGCCGCTGTACGAGCACCGCAAGGTGAACGTCGGCTGGCCTCCGGCTGCAGGGAAGCGGCGCTGTCGGAAGCAGAAACTATTCACAAGAATTTCGATTCAATAACAAGGAGATAAATGATGGCCAGAGGGCAATCATTACAGGATCCGTTCCTGAATACCTTGCGCAAGGAGCGCGTCCCGGTCTCCATTTACCTGGTGAACGGCATCAAGCTCCAAGGGCAGATCGATTCGTTCGATCAATTCGTGGTGCTGTTGAAGAACAGCGTGAGTCAAATGGTTTACAAGCACGCCATCTCCACCGTCGTCCCGGCGCGAAGCATTCGCTTGCCGACTTCGGAGGAAGAGGGCGGAGAACCAACCGGCGCCGCAGAGTGATGTCGCGCCGGGCGGAGTTCACTATTGTTTGAACGTCCCCGTAGTGGAGAACGTGCGTTGCTCGTCCGTATCGGACTGGGACACGCACCAGAACAGGATGAGCTAAACGAGTTTCAGGACCTGGCTCGATCTGCAGGAGCAGACGTCTTGGGCCTCGTCACCGGAACGCGCAAGGCACCCGATCCCAGGCTCTATGTCGGCTCGGGTAAGGCGGAAGAAATCCGTATGGCCGTGCGCGACAAGCAAGCCGATCTCGTCGTTTTCGATCACCCGCTGTCGCCGAGCCAGGAGCGCAATCTGGAAGCGTTCCTGCAATGCCGTGTTCTCGATCGAACCGGCCTCATCCTCGACATCTTCGCGCAGCGCGCCCGCAGCTTCGAAGGTCAGCTGCAAGTGGAGCTCGCGCAATTGCGCCACCTCGCGACGCGGCTCGTTCGCGGATGGAGCCACCTCGAGCGCCAGAAGGGCGGTATCGGATTGCGCGGTCCTGGTGAAACGCAGCTCGAAACCGATCGCCGCTTGCTCGCGAATCGCATCAAGACGCTCAATGCACGGCTCGATAAGGTCGTCATTCAGCGCGAGACCACCCGGCGTGAGCGCAAGCGCGGCGCCGTGCCCACGATCGCGCTCGTCGGCTACACGAACGCCGGCAAGTCGACGCTCTTCAATCGTCTCACTGGCGCGCAGGCCTACGCCGCGGACCAATTGTTCGCGACGCTCGATCCCACCGTGCGGCGAATCGATCTGCCGGATGCGCGCTACGCGCTGCTCGCTGACACGGTCGGTTTCGTCCGTGACCTGCCGCATGAGCTCGTGGCGGCGTTCCGCTCGACCTTGCAGGAAGCGCGTGAGGCGACGGTCCTGCTGCACGTCATCGATGCCGCCGACCCGCATCGAAGCGATCGCATTGCGCAGGTGAACTCGGTGCTGACCGAGGTGGGCGCAGGGGATTTGCCGCAAATCGAGATTTTCAATAAGGTCGATTTGCTCGACGAGGAGCCGCACGTCGATGTCGACGAACATGGCCGCGTGCGCCGGGTTTGGCTGTCCGCGCATTCCGGCGCGGGCATGGAATTGCTGATCGACGCGCTCGCGCAGTTCCTCGGACCTGAACTCATTCATCGCCACGTTGTCTTGAAACCTCAGGCGGGTCGTGCCCGAGCCCGATTTTTCGAGGCCGGAGCGGTCCTGGCGGAAAAAGCGCTTCCGACAGGCGATCTCGATCTGGAAGTCTCGATGCCCCGGCGGGCGTTCGAGCAGCTATGCCGGAGCGAGGGCCTTGAAGAATTGATGATCGACGACTCGAAAACTTGTGCGGTTTCGGAGCCATTCCTAAAATCGCCCGTTCCGGCTCGATGGGCCGGTTGAGTCGGGTCCGATCCTGCAGATTGCTGTCACGGCCTGAAAGGCTGCGGCCGAGTTGAACAGCTACACCCCGCAAAGCATCGACATACGCCGTTTCTGACGGACGGGTCCGCATCGCGCGGGCGATTGACGAGGTAAAAGAGGCAACTATGGCGTGGAACGAGCCCGGCGGTAATTCCGGCGGCAAGCGCAATCCTTGGGGCGGCGGTAACAAGCCCGAGCAAGGCCCTCCTGACTTGGACGAAGTGCTCCGCAATCTGCAGCGCCGGCTTTCCGGGTTGTTCGGCGGTTCTGGCAACCGCAACAGCTCCGGCGGGACGGGCGGCGCAGGCCGTGGCTTCAGTCTCGGAACGATCCTCGTCATTCTCGGCGTCGTCTGGGCGTTGACCGGCTTCTACCAGGTCGACGCCGCGGAGCGCGGCCTCGTGTTCCGCTTCGGCAAGCATGTCGAAACGACGATGCCTGGCCCGCGCTGGCATCTGCCGTGGCCGATCGAGACGAAGCAGGTCGTCAACATCCAGACCATTTCCAGCTTCAGCGACAAGACGCGAATGCTCACGTCCGACGAAAATCTCGTCGAGATCGACCTCGAAGTGCAGTACCGGCGCGCCAACCCGCTCGACTACGCCTTCAACGTGTACCAGCCGGACGAAACCCTCGAGGAAGTGGGCGAGAGCGCCATTCGCGAGGTGGTCGGACGCAGCTCGCTCGACAACGTGCTCGAGTCCGGTCGTCAGGAAATCGTCGAGCGCACGAAAGAGCTCATTCAACGCACGCTCGATGCCTACAAGACGGGTATCGAGGTCACGACGGTCAACCTGCAGGACGTGAAGGTGCCGACGGAAGTGAAGAACGCACAGGAAGATGCAATTCGCGCCCGTGAAGACCGCAGCCGCGCCACGAGCGAAGCGCAGGCCTATGCGAACGACATCATCCCGCGTGCGCGCGCCGAGGCGTTCCGTCGCGTACAGGATGCGCACGCGTATCGTGCTGCCCGTGTCGAGGAGGCTGAAGGTGAAAGCCAACGCTTCCTCAAGTTGCTGAGCGAGTACGACCGTTCGCCGCAAGTCACGCGCGAGCGCCTCTACATCGAGACCGTCGAGCAGGTGCTCGGGTCGAGCAAGAAGATCGTCGTGGATACGTCGGGCAACGGCAGCAACCTCATTTATCTGCCGGTGGACAAGCTGCTCGATCAGACGCGCCGCACGGCGCTTCCCGATGAAGTCGAGTCGACGATGACGGTCGAGCGTCCGTCGGTGACGAGCACACCGAACTCACAGGATCGCACGCGAGGATCACGCTGATGGGCAATCGAGGGGTCATGGTTCTGATCGGTGCCGCGGCGGTCGCGATCATCATCGCGATGGCTGCATTCACCGTGCGCGAGACCGAGCTCGCCATCAAGTTCAGCTTCGGCAAGATCGTCAATGCGGATTATTCGCCGGGCCTGCATTTCATGGTTCCGGTCGTCAACAACGTGCGCAAGTTCGACAAGCGGATTCAATCGCGCACGTACCCGTCGGAGCAGTTCCTCACGAGCGAAGGCAAGATCCTGCGCATCGACTTCTACGCGAAATATCGCATCGCCGACGTGGGCCGCTATTACCAGGCCACGCAAGGCGGCGACGAGGAAGTGGCGGCCGGACGCCTCGGCAGCATCGTGAAGGACGGTATCAAGGGCGTGATCGCGCGCCGCACGATTCAGCAGGTCGTCGCCGCGGAGCGCAATGAGTTCACGGGCGAGATCCTGAAGGTCGCGGATGCGGGCACGAGCGGCCTGGGTCTGCAATTGATCGACGTTCGCGTGAAGAAGATCGATCTGCCGGAAGAGGTGAGCGAGTCCGTGTTCGCCCGCATGCGTCAGGACTTCGCGCGTCAGGCGAAGCAGTTGCGCGCCGAGGGCGCCGAGAACCATGAAAAGCTGAAGGCCGAGGCCGATCGCGAGCGCACCGAAATTCTGGCGACCGCGAATCGCGAGGCCCAGATCGTGCGCGGTGAGGGCGATGCGAAGTCCGCGGAGGTCTATTCGCGTGCCTATTCGCGCAATGCGGAGTTCTACGCGTTCTACCGCAGCTTGGAGGCGTACAGGAAATCCCTCGGTACGCAGAGCGATGTGCTGGTGATTTCGCCGGACAGCGACTTCTTCAAGTATCTGAACCGTTCGACTCGTTCGTCGACGCGATAAGCTTGCGGCGAACGTCATGCAGTGGTCCGATCTACTCGCGGCGTTCGCCCTTTATCTCGTCATCGAAGGCGTCATGCCGTTTCTCAACCCCTCCTTCATGAGGCGCATGCTGCTGTCGTTCGCTCAGTCGTCCGACAAGCAGCTGCGCATCAGCGGCCTCGCGAGCATGATGGCGGGCCTCTTCCTCTTATTTCTCGTCCGCGCTTAACGGCGCCAATTCACCATGAGCAAGAACGTAGTCGTCATCGGCGCCCAGTGGGGTGACGAAGGCAAGGGCAAGATCGTCGATCTCTTGACCGATCGCGTCGCGGGCGTCGTGCGGTTCCAAGGCGGCCACAACGCCGGCCACACGCTGGTCATCAACGGGCGCAAGACGATCTTGCGCCTCATTCCTTCGGGCATCCTCCACGACTCCGTGACGTGCTTCATCGGCAACGGCGTCGTGCTGTCGCCGAAGGCGTTGTTCGACGAGATTGGCGAACTCGAGCGCGCCGGTGTCGACGTTACGAAGCGGTTGCGCATTTCCGAGGCCTGTCCGTTGATCCTGCCGCATCACATTGCGCTCGATCAGGCGCGCGAAGCGGCCATGGGCGCCGCCAAGATCGGCACGACGGGGCGCGGCATCGGCCCCGCGTACGAAGACAAGGTGGCGCGCCGTGCGATCCGCGTGCAGGACCTGTTCGCGCGCGAGCGCTTCGCGGCGAAGCTCGGCGAAGTGCTCGACTATCACAACTTCGTCCTGCGCAATTACTTCAAGGTCGAGCCGGTCGATTTTCAGCGCACGCTCGATGAGGCGTTGGAACTCGCCGAGCGTCTGCGGCCGATGGCCGCCGATGTCTCGGCCGAAGTGAACGCGATGGTGCGTGCCGGCAAGCGGCTGTTGTTCGAGGGCGCGCAGGCCGCGCTGCTCGATATCGATCACGGCACGTATCCGTTCGTGACTTCGAGCAACTGCGTCGCGGGGCAGGCATGCGCCGGCGTCGGCGTGGGTCCGCAGCAGTTGAGCTACGTGCTCGGGGTCGCGAAGGCCTATGCGACGCGTGTCGGCAGCGGCCCGTTCCCGACGGAGCTCGACGATGAAGTCGGCGAGCGTCTGCGCGTGAAGGGCAACGAATACGGCTCGGTGACGGGCCGTCCGCGCCGCTGCGGCTGGTTCGATGCGGCGAGCTTGAAGCGTGTCGTCGAGTTGAATGGCATCTCGGGCCTGTGCATCACGAAGCTCGACGTGCTCGACGGGCTTGACACGGTGCGGGTTGCCGTCGGCTACAAGGTGCGTGGCGAGCGCCGCGACATCCTGCCGGTCGGCGCGGAAGCGATGGCGATCTGCGAGCCGATCTACGAAGAGCACGCCGGTTGGCAGGAGAGCACGTTTGGCGTGAAGACGTTCGAGGATCTGCCGAAGGCAGCGCAAGCGTATCTGCGTCGTCTGGAAGTGCTCGTCGGTGCGCCGATCGCAATCATTTCCACCGGACCGGATCGCACCGAGACGATCGTCCTGAAACATCCCTTCGACTGAACTCACCATGCTCCTGCTCGTCCTGCGACGAGCGGGAGCATGCACGTCTTGTCCGCCGGTTTGCGTCGGAGAAAGCCGCGCGAAGCGCTGGCGGTTCCGCGTCCCGAGCGTTGCCCCACCGGGTGCCGCGCTGCACACATCGACGGTGCCAATGAGGGACGATTCGCGCGGCTTGCCCGTCGTACGGATTGGTCGATCGCGCGCTCGCGTGGCCACATGCTCACGGGTCGCGAGGTTATCGCCATGCACATCGACATGGTCGAGATCCCGGGTGGCATGTTCCTGATGGGATCCGACACGCATTACCCGGAGGAAGCGCCGGCGCGTCGCGTCCGCGTCGCTCCGTTCTTGATGGATCGATGTCCCGTGACCAATGCGCTGTTCCGGGAATTCGTCGACGACACGGGCTATGTCACGACGGCTGAGCGCCCCGTGGAAGCGGCGATGTATCCGCATCTGCGACCAGAGCTTCTCGTCCCCGCATCCGTCCTGTTTCGTAAGCCTTCTGGGTCTGCGGATGCGCGGCATCAGGCCGGCTGGTGGACCTACGTGCCTGGCGCGGATTGGATGCACCCACACGGACCCGACAGCTCGCTGAAAGGACGTTGGAGCCATCCCGTCGTGCACGTGAGCTTCTACGATGCGCTGGCCTATGCCGAATGGGCGAACAAGTCGCTGCCGACCGAAGCGGAGTGGGAATTCGCCGCTCGCGGCGGGCTCGATGGCGCCGAGTTCACGTGGGGTGATGAGTACGCGCCCGACAGCTTCATGGCAGGTCCCTGGCAAGGTCAGCAGCGGTACAGCGGCTACGAATGGACTACGCCGGTGGGAGCGTTTTCCAGCAACGGCTACGGCTTGTACGACATGGCCGGAAACGTTTGGCAATGGACGACGGATTGGTACCGGGAGCACGCGAAGCCCGTAAAGCCGTGCTGCACGATCAGCAATCCCCGCGGCGGTCCGCGCCAAGATCCCTTTGAGTCACGGACGCAACGCGACAGGCCGCGCAAAGTCATGAAGGGCGGCTCGTTCCTGTGCGCGCAGCATGATTGCCATCGCTATCGGCCGGCCGCGCGCATGGCGCAGGATCTCGATATGTCGACCTTTCATCTCGGTTTTCGATGCGTCGTGCGCGGCGAGCATGCCGTGATCTGACGCGCGCGGAGAAGAGTCATGCGAGACACCTCGAAAGAATCCAGACGCGACCGTGGCGTCGCGCAGGTACTGCTCATGCGCTTGGAGAATGAGCGTCTGCCGTTTGCCTTGAAGCTCAAGGAAAAGGTCGATCGCGGCGAACGGTTGTCGAGCTACGACACCCAGTTTCTGAAACGCGTGTCGAGCGAATCCGCCGAGGCGAAGCGCTTGGCCGAGAAGTTGCCGCAGTACCAGGATGTGGTACGACGCATGGGCGACTTGTATGAAGCGATCTCGAGCAAGGCGCTCGAAAACGAGAAGAACCCCGCGCCCACGCCGAAGCCGGGCGGCGATTTTGATTTTCATTAGTCGCTCGAGTGTTCGTGAGGCGGTGACGCGCGCGAAACCACTCGTACGAGATCGTTCGACACGGCGTTGATCGCCACGTCTCGCGTCGAGCCTGTATGCTGTCGGCCTCGGAACCTCGTCATTGCCGCAGAGGCTTTCACGGCGGTGCCACGTATCGAAAGTGGCATGAACGTGAGTCGGTGATGCCACGAAGGCAGCGTCGCGGAAATGCATAAGGCGCCCTTGAAACCAAGGGCGCTACGCAGATGCGCATCAACGCAACGAGATGAGCCGGACGGCTCAAATGGTGCCCAGGAGAGGACTCGAACCTCCACGGATCGCTCCACTGGTACCTGAAACCAGCGCGTCTACCAGTTCCGCCACCTGGGCATTGAGGGGAACGCGAAAGCTTCGGTTTACCGAGGGGCTTTCGCAAGGCGCGCCAATGTACCGATGGCCCTATAGGGTGTCAATCGCACTTCGCGTGCGAACACCAAGGATTTGAACGAGTGAAACGAAAAACGAAAACGACGAAACAAAAAAAGAGCAACTCACAGCCCCGCCCAGCTCGACAGGCGAGCGCGCATGGCCCACAGAACATCACCGATGCTTTGCGTGAAGCGGGTCGGCCGCTGCTGTTCGAGGAACTGCAGACGATCGTGCAAGCAAGCTCGCCAGCGGCGCGCAAGCGCCTGCATTCCGAGGTCGAGGCGCTGCTCCAGGGCGGCGAGCTCGTGCGCAATCGCCGCAACGAGCTGTGCCTGCGCGAGCGTTTGCCGCTCATCGTCGGCACGGTCGTCGGCCATCGCGACGGCTACGGCATTCTGCATCCGGACGACAGATCGGCACCGGTGATCCTGCCGTACCGGCAAATGCGCGAAATCATGCACGGTGATCGCGTCGCCGCGCGCGTGAGCGGCAAGGATCAGCGCGGCCGGCTCGAAGGCTCCGTCGTCGAAGTGCTCGAGCGCGGCACGCAAGAAATCGTCGGCCGCCTGTACGAGGAAGCACAGATCAACTATGTCGTTCCCGATAATCCGCGCATCAGTCATCGAGTGCTCGTGCCGCGCGATCGGCTCGGCGGCGCGCGCGCCGGCCAGGTCGTGCTGCTCAAGCTGATCGAGCCGCCGACCCGCACCGCGCAGCCACTCGGCCACATCACGCGCGTGCTCGGCGAGCACGCCGCGCCCGGCATGGAAACGGATATCGCGATCCACTCGCACGGTCTGCCGTTCGAGTTCCCGACCGACGCGATCAAGCAGGCGGAGAGCTTCGGGCATGCGGTCAGCGCCGCGGCCAAGCGCGGGCGCGAGGACATTCGCGATCTGCCGCTCGTGACGATCGACGGCGAGGACGCACGCGATTTCGACGACGCCGTCTGGTGCGAGCCGACGCGCGGCGGTTGGCGGCTGATCGTCGCCATCGCGGATGTCGCCTCGTACGTCGAGCATGGCACCGCGCTCGATCAGGAAGCCTTGCATCGCGGCACGTCCGTCTATTTTCCGAATCGCGTGCTGCCGATGCTCCCCGAGGCGCTGTCGAACGGGCTGTGCTCGCTCAATCCGCACGTGGATCGCCTGTGCCTTGCGTGCGAGATGAAGGTGGATGCGCGCGGCAAAGTCACGCGGGCGCGCTTTTTCGAAGGCCTGATGCGCTCCTCGGCGCGGCTGACGTACACGAAGGTCGCGGCGTATCTCGCGAACCCGACGGCGCCGCACGAGCCGCAGGTCGTCGCGGCCGGCGAGCAGCTGACGAATCTGCATGCCGTCTATCGCGCCTTCGCGGCCGCCCGTGCGAATCGCGGGGCGCTCGACTTCGACGCGCCGGAGTTGAAGGTGCATTTCGGCGCGGACGGCCGCATCGCGGCGCTCGTCGAGCAGCCGCGCAACGACGCGCATCGCTTGATCGAGGAATGCATGATCGCCGCGAACGTCGAGGCGGCGCGTTTTCTGAAGAAGCATCGGATCCCGACGCTGTACCGCGTGCACGGCCAGCCGGAGGAAGAGAAGCTGCAGCAGCTGCGGCAGTTCCTGAATGGTTTTGGCATCCAGTTGCCCGTCGATCGCTTGCTCGAGCCGAAGGACATCGGCGCGGTGCTGCAGAAGGTGATCGCGAACGAGGAGGCGCATCTGATTCAGACGGTCGTGGTGCGGTCGCTGCCGCAGGCGGTCTATCAGCCCGAGAACATCGGCCACTTCGGCCTGGCGCTCGCCGAATACGCGCACTTCACCTCGCCGATCCGCCGCTATCCGGATCTCATGGTGCATCGGGGCATCCGCCACGTATTGCGCGGCGGAAGCGCCGCGGACTTCCCCTGGACCGGCGCGCGCATCGCGGAGATCGGGCAGCAGAGCTCGATGACCGAACGTCGCGCCGACGAAGCGACGCGCGACGCGATGTCGTGGCTCAAGTGCGAGTACATGCAGCATCAGATCGGCGAGGAGTTCGATGCGCTCGTCACGGGTGTGGTCGACTTCGGTCTGTTCGTCCAGGTGAAAGGCCTGCAGATCGACGGCCTCGTGCACGTGAGCTCGCTCGGCGCCGACTATTTCTCGCGCGATCGCAGCGGTTTCCGCATCGTCGGCGCGCGCAGCGGACGCACGTTCAGGCTTGGAGATCATTTGCGCGTGCGGCTCGTGAACGTCGTCATCGACGAGCGCAAGATCGATTTCGAGCTCGCGGAGGTGCGCGCCGAAGAGCGCTTGATACGCGGCCCGTGGGCGCGACGCCGGGGGCGCCGATGAGCGAGGACAGCATCATTTTCGGTCTGCATGCGGTGCGCTCGCTGCTGACGCAACGGCCGGACCGCGCGATCCGCCTGATCGTGCAGAAGGGCAGGGACGACGCGCGCGTAACCGAGCTGCTGAAGCTGGCGCGGGCCGCTCACTTGCCGATCGAAGCGCGCGAGGGCAAGGATCTCGATCGGCTTGCGGGCGCGGAGCGGCATCAAGGGGCGTGCCTCTATGTGAAGCCGGCCGGCGTGCTCGGGGAAGGCGCGCTCGACGATCTGCTCGACAAGCTCACCGAACCGCCGTTCCTGCTCGTCCTCGACGGCGTCCAGGATCCTCACAATCTCGGGGCGTGCCTGCGTACGGCCGATGCGGCCGGCGTCACGGCTGTGATCGTGCCGCGCGACCGCGCCGCCGGATTGACGCCGATCGTGAGGAAGGTGGCCTCTGGCGCCGCAGAGACAGTGCCGCTGTTTCAGATCGTGAATCTCGCGCGCACGCTGAAGCAGCTGAAGGAGCGCAACATCTGGGTCGTGGGCACCGACGACGAGGCCGACAAGACGGTGTACGACCTCGATCTGAAGGGTCCGCTGGCGATCGTTCTCGGCGCCGAGGGGCCGGGGTTGCGTCGCCTGACGAAGGAAAACTGTGACGTGCTGACGAAAATCCCCATGCTCGGGACCGTCGAAAGCCTGAATGTCTCGGTCGCGACGGGGGTCGTGCTTTACGAAGCCCTGCGCCAGCGCCGATGACTTCGCCCCTTTCCCGCGAAGCGGGGGGAAGGCCGGGATGGGGGCTCTGCGGATCGCGCATTCATATTCCCGAGAGGCCCCCTCCCTGACCCTCCCCCGCTATGCGGGGGAGGGGATCGCTGGCCGTCTCCCCGCAACGTGGGGGGATCGCTCGCTACGCGGGAGGGGTCGCTGGCGGTCGCGGGGCCTTTCCAGTAGTATCCGCGGCCCGTTTGGCCTCCACAGGGCCAGGCGGATCACCCTTCGATCACTCCTTGCCGCACCGACCTCGAAGCGGGCGGCAAACCCATGAGGAGCAGCAATGCGACATTACGAGATAGTTTTCCTGGTCCATCCCGACCAGAGCGAGCAGGTTCCGGCGATGCTGGAACGCTACAAGAGCATGATCGCCGCCGGTAACGGCACGATTCATCGCCTCGAGGATTGGGGCCGCCGTCAGCTCACGTTCCCGATCGCGAAAGTCCACAAGGCGCACTACGTTCTGCTGAACATCGAGTGCGATGCCAAGACCTTGAGCGAACTGACCGGCGCTTTCCGCTTCAGCGATGCGGTGCTCCGTCATCTCGTGATCAAGATGGACGCCGCGGTCACCGAACCTTCGCCGATGGCGAAGGCGAGCGACGAGAACGCGCGCGAGAGCTTCGATGACGACGGCGATGATGCGCCGTCCGCGTCGGCTGATCGCTAAACCCACCTTCGAAGGAATACTCACATGGCCCGTTTTTTCCGCCGCCGCAAGTTCTGCCGTTTCACCGCCGAAGGCATCGAGCAGATCGACTACAAAGATCTCGGCATGCTGAAGAGCTACATCACCGAAACCGGCAAGATCGTGCCGAGCCGCATCACCGGCACGAAGTCGCACTATCAGCGCCAGCTCGCCGTCGCCGTGAAGCGCGCGCGCTTCCTCGCGTTGCTGCCGTACACCGATCAGCACTGATCGACGTGAAGCGCTCCAGAACTTAAGGACCCATCATGGAAATCATTCTGCTGCAGAAGGTTGCCAACCTCGGCAACATCGGCGATCGCGTCAAGGTGAAGTCCGGCTACGGCCGCAACTTCCTGCTGCCGAAAGGCAAGGCCACGCTCGCGACGCCAGAGAACGTCGCGAAGTTCGAAGCCCGCCGCGCCGAGTTCGAAAAGACCGCGCGTGCCGAGCTCGAGAGCGCGCAAGCGCGCGCCCAGAAGCTCGAAGGCTTCAAGCTCACGCTCACGGCGAAGGCCGGCGGCGAAGGCAAGTTGTTCGGCTCGGTCGGCACGTCCGACATCGCGGACGGCGTGAAGAAGGCCGGCTACGAGATCGAGCGCTCGGAAGTGCGCTTGCCGAACGGCCCGATTCGCGTCGCCGGCGAGCACGTCGTGCAGGTGCACCTGCATACCGACGTGACGGTCGATCTGCCCGTCGTGATCGTCGGGGAAGAGTAACGCTCGAGGTGGGCAATACCGATGCCTGAAGCCGATTCGAAGGTTTCATTCGCGGGCGCACGACGCGCCCGCGACAAGGCAGCGGTGGACGATATACGAGTACCGCCGCACTCCATCGAAGCGGAGCAGGCGGTACTCGGTGGTCTCATGCTCGACAATCGCACCTGGGACGCGATTGCCGACCGCTTGATGGCGAGCGATTTCTACCGCCGCGATCATCAACTCATCTTCGAAGGCATCGCCGAGCTGGCCGCGAAAAGCGAGCCCTCGGATGCCGTTACCCTCTCCGAATGGCTCGAGCGCAAGGGACTCGCCGAACAAACCGGCGGTCTTGCGTACCTGGCGGGGCTCGTTCGCGACACGCCGAGCGCCGCGAACGTCCGTGCGTATGCGGACATCGTCCGCGAGCGCTCGACGCTGCGGCAGCTCATCAGCGTCGGCGGTGAGATCGCGGCCAGCGCGTACGATCCAGAAGGTCGCGAAGCCGGCGAAATTCTCGACTCCGCCGAGCGGCGCGTGCTCGAGATCGCCGAAAGCCGCAACAAGACCGGCTCGGGCTTCGTGCCGCTGCGCAACGAGCTGGGCGCGGTCATCGACCGCCTCGACATGCTCGCCCAGAACAAGGGCCAGCTCACCGGCCTGAGCACCGGCTTCACGCGCCTGGACGAGATGACGGCCGGCTTGCAGAAGGGCGATCTCATCGTCGTCGCCGGCCGCCCCTCGATGGGCAAGACGACATTCGCGTTGAACATCGCCGAGAACGCGGCGTTCGGGCCGAAGAAGGCCAAGGTCGGCGTGTTCAGCATGGAAATGTCGCGCGAGCAGCTCGCCTTCCGCATGGTGTCGTCGCTCGGGCGCGTCGATCAGACGCATTTGCGTATCGGTAACGTCGGCGATGAGGAATGGACACGCATCACCGGCGCGATCGAGATGATGAAGAGCTCGAACATTCACATCGACGACACCGGTGCGCTGTCGCCGACCGAAGTGCGCGCGCGCGCGCGGCGTTTGAAGCGCGAGCACGGCCTCGATCTCATCGTGCTCGACTACCTGCAGCTGATGCAGGTCCCCGGGATGAAGGAGAACCGCGCGACGGAAATTTCCGAGATCTCGCGCTCGCTGAAGGCGCTCGCGAAGGAGCTGGCGGTGCCGGTCATCGCGTTGTCGCAGCTCAATCGCTCAGTGGAGCAGCGTACGGACAAGAAGCCCGTCAGCTCGGACCTGCGCGAGTCGGGCGCCATCGAACAGGACGCCGACCTGATCATGATGATCTACCGCGAGGAGGTGTACGACAAGAACTCCACGCGCAAGGGCATCGCCGACATCATCATCACGAAGCAGCGTAACGGCGAGATCGGCGAGATCCAGCTCACCTTCCTCGGCAAGTACACGAAGTTCGAGAACTACGTGCCCGAGTCCGCGTACGGGGACGCTGGCTTCCGGTGAGATTTCCCAAGGCGACGATCGACGCAAGCGCGCTGCGACACAACCTCGCCGCGGTGCGCCGGTTCGCGCCTGCCTCGAAGGTCATGGCGATCATCAAGGCGAACGCCTACGGGCACGGGCTCGTCGGCGTCGCGCAGGCATTGTCGAGCGCGGACGGGCAGGAGCTCGAGCGGGGCGGGCGCAGGGGCGCGGCCGCCGCTGATGCATTCGGTGTCGCTCGGCTCGAAGAAGGGCTCGCGCTATGCGAGGCGGGCTTTGCCGCGCCGATCGTACTGCTCGAAGGCGTGTTCAACTCAACCGAGCTGACGCGGGCGCGCCGCGCCGCGATGCAGATCGTCGTGCACAACGTCGAGCAGATCGAGCTGCTCGAGCGCAGCGGGTTCGCGCGCGAGCTCGAGCTCTGGTGCAAGGTCGACACGGGCATGAACCGCCTCGGCTTTCGGGTCGAGGAGTTCCCGGCTGTCTGGGCGCGCGTGCGACAGCTCGCCCCGAAGCAACTGCGGCTGATGACGCATCTGGCCGCCTCCGAAATCGCGGACGGCCCGATGACCGCGGAGCAGCTCGCCCGTTTCGAGGCGCTGCCGACCGATCCTGGCATCGAGCGCAGCATCGCGAATTCCGCGGGGCTGATTCAAAGCGCGCAAGCGCGCGCGGACTGGGTCCGGCCCGGTCTGATGTTGTATGGCATTTCGCCGATCCCTAACGTCACCGCCGCCGAACTCGGCTTGCGTCCGGCCATGACACTCGCGACGCAGCTCATTGCGGTGCGCACGGTGCCAGCCGGAGAGACGGTCGGTTACAACGGGATGTGGCGTGCGCCGCGCGACGCAGTCATCGGCATCGCGGCGGTCGGCTATGGCGATGGTTATCTGCGCAACATGCGGTCGGGCGCGCCGGTGCTCGTGAACGGCCAGGAAACGCAGGTCGTCGGCCGGGTCTCGATGGACATGACCGCGATCGACGTCACGGGTCTCGAGGTACGCGTCGGCGATCGAGTGACGCTGTGGGGCGAAGGACTGCCGATCGAGCGCGTCGCGCCGTTCGCGGACGCGATCCCGTATGAGCTCGTGTGTGGAATCAGTCAGCGCGTCGCCCTGGAGTGGGCGGCGCCAGGATCGTCGAGATCCTGACGAGCGTTTGCTCAGCTCTCGAAGAAACCCATCTTCACGCCCGCGAGCAGAATGACGTCGTTGTCGTTCAGCTTGCGCGCCTGCTCGCCCGTCGCCGTGCCGTTCACCAAGGGGTAGTCGTGCGGCTTGCCGCTGTCGACGTGCACGATGAAGTAGCCGTCGGCGCGGCGCGTGATGGCGGCGACCTGGACGCCGGGCCGCCCGAGCGTCGTCAGCGCCTTGTTCAGCTCGAGTTCGCGGCCGGCGAAGGCGCCGCTCAGAACCTGCAGCTTCGCTTTCGGCAGTGCCGTCGGCTGCTCGCCGTTCGCGCTCGCCGAGGCTGCCGGACGTCCGCTCGGGGCCGGCGCGGCCTTCGGTGCCGGTGCTGCTGTCTGGCCGGCGCTCATCGCGGAAGCCTTTTTCGCCGCGGCCGCCGCAACGGCAGAGCCCGGCGTGATGATCATCGTCTTCTCGAATTCGTCTTGCTCACCGTCGTCGCTCTGCGTTTCGACGAAGCGCAGCTGGTGGTGACCGACCGTAACGACATCGCCGTGCTGCAAGGCATGCTTCTTGATGAGCTTGCCGTTGACGTAAGTGCCGTTCGTGCTGTTGAGGTCCTCGAGAAACGAATCGTTCAGGATGTTGATGATGAGCGAGTGGTGGCCGCTGACGGCAGGGTTGTCGATGCGGATGTCGTTGTCCGGCAGACGCCCGATCGTGTAACGCTCCTTGTTCATGTTGTATTCGGCCAGCACTTGACCGTCCAGGCTTAGGATCAACCTTGCCATTGCCACGTCCCCAGGGAGTCCAACCCGTTAGCCGAACCAGCGCAAGATTTTGTCGACTACGCCTTTCTTTGCTGCGAACGAGTCGACAACTTGCGCAAGAATTATCGAGACGTTGTCGCGCCCGCCATTGTCGTTCGATAACTGAATCAATTGCTTAGCGACGGTTTCAAGGCTAGCACTAAAGGTGCTTATAGTTAAGTGAATGTCGTCGTCCTCGACCATGTCGGACAAGCCATCCGAGCACAGGACGTAGAAGTCGCCTTTCTCCACCGGTTGCTCGTGCAGCTCGACCTCGACGGTCGGCTCGACGCCCAGGGCGCGTGTGACGTAGTTCTTGTTCGTCGCCCGCTGTGCCTCGGCCTGAGAGTAGAAGCCTCGATCGACGAGCTCCTGCAGCAAGGAATGATCGAGCGTCATCTGCTCGAAGCGGTTCGCCCGCAGGCGATAGAGGCGCGAATCGCCCACGTGCGCGATGGCCACGCGGTTGTCGAAGAACAGGCAGGCGACGATCGTCGTGCCCATGCCTTCGCATTGCGGCTGCGTCTTCGCGGTCTGATAGATGATGCGGTTCGCGCGGGCGATCGCATCTCGAAGCACGATGCTCGGGCGGGCGAGGCCGGTTTCGGGGTCCGCGGCCGTCATGTCCTGATGCTCGACGGCCTCCTTGACGAGGCTCATGATCGTCTTGACCGCGATGCCGCTCGCGACTTCGCCGGCGTTATAGCCGCCCATGCCATCGGCAAGGACGAGCAGGCCGATATCGGCATCGACGCCAATCGTGTCTTCGTTGTGCTCGCGCACTCGCCCGACGTCGCTCAAACCCACTGAACGGATCTTGCCTCGCACTAGCGCTTACTCCGTTCGCAAAGCGGATCGCGGGAGGTCATGGGAGCAACCATTCGTGTTCGGTTTGAGCCGGTTTCGGGGGGGCGAACTGTTGTGCGCACGCGCGCAACGCGACGGCGAACTCGGCGCACGTCGGGTAGCGGTCGTCCGCGGACTTCGCCAGGGCACGATCGAGGATCGGCTCGATGCTCTCGGGAAGCTCGGGACGCACGGAACGGATCGGCGAATGATCTTCGGTCGCGATCTTCTGCATGAGCCGCGGCATCGACTCGGCGCGGAAGGGCAGTTGACCACACAGCAGCTGATACAGGCTGATGGCGAGAGCGAATTGGTCCGACCGCCCGTCGAGACTGCGACCTTCCAATTGCTCTGGCGACATGAATGACGGGGTGCCCAGCACTATTCCGGTTTTAGTTCGGCTTGTATCGGTCAGGCGCGCAATTCCGAAGTCAGTGATCTTCAACTCATCGGTGTCGGAATTGAACATTATATTAGCCGGTTTGATATCGCGATGAACCACGTTCTGCCGGTGCGCATAGTGCAAGGCATCGGCTACTCGAGCGATCAGCGAGAGCACTTTGCCGGGCGGCATCAGTCGCGACGGGTCTGCGTAATGGCTCAAGTGCTGGCCGCGCAAATATTCCATCGCGATGTAGGCCAAACCCTGATCCTCGCCCGCGTCATGCACCGTGACGATCGACGGATGATTGAGTCGTCCGGCCATCTCCGCCTCGCGGAAGAAGCGTGCCCGTGCCTCTTCGAGATCGTCCTCTTCGAACTCCTCGGCCAGCGGGATCGCCTTGATCGCGACCACGCGATTGATCTTCGGATCGCGGCCCAGATAGACGACGCCCATCGCGCCCTTGCCCAGCTCGCGCTCGATTTCGTAACGGCCCAGCGTTCGCGCGCCAGGTCTGGGCGCGGCGGCGGGCCGCGTCATGGGACGATGCTGGGCGGCAGCAGTCGGCGTGCGTGGTGCGTCGGCGACCGGCGCCGGCTCCTTCGGTGCCACGTCCTCTTTGACGCGCGCGCGGCGGGCGCGCAGGTCGCGGTAGTTCGGATCGCGCGATGCGATGTATCCGTACACCGCGGCGGCCTTCTGATTCTGCCGGCGGCGCTCGAAGTCCATGCCGAGGTAATAGAGCAGCTCCATCGTCGGTGCATCGAGCGGACAGCGGCGATACGTTTCGAACGCGAGATCGAGCTGTCCTTGTTTCTGAAACGTCTGACCGAGCGTGCGCAGGCTCGCGGTCGAGTCCTTCGCGGGACCGCCGGCGCGTTCGTTCGCTCGCCGCACGAGCTCACCGACGGCATACAGCGCATAGCCCGCGAGCATCGCGATGCACGGCAGTGCCAATTGCGTCCACGTCCGCGTCGAGCTCAACAGGCCGATTTCCGTGACTGCGAGGATCGCGACGACGACGGCCGTCGCGATCGCGCCGATCGCCATGCCCGCCGCGGGAAGGAGGAACGCCGCCGCGAGCACGACGCCGATGATCGCCGACCACTCGATGATCGTCGCGAGCATCGGTCGCGTGTAAACGGTGCCATCGAGAATGCTGGAGGCCGCGCTCGCGATGGCCGTGACCGCCGGCAACTGCGTGCTGACCGGCGTCGCGAGCGTGTTTGTCTCGGCCGAATTCGCGTCGCGAAAGCCGACCAGGACGATCTTGCCTTCAAGCTCGGCGCTCGGGACTTCGCCCGCCCAGACACGCCAGTAAGGCAATTCCTTGAACGATGCGCCCGTGAAGTATTGCGGCAGCATGCGCTGCGCGCCGTCGAGGGGAATCGTGCGCGTACCGATGCGGATCGCCTCCGTGCGCGCGGCGATGTTGCTCGTGGCGACGCCGGATGCCTGCGCGGCGATCGCGACGGCCAGCGAGGGCAGGTGATCGGTGCCGACCTGCACCGCCACGGCATCGGAGCGCACGACACCGTCGGCATCGGCAGCAAAACTGACATGTCCCACGGCGCTTGCCGCCCGGATCAACGTATCTTTCGGCGCGCGCAGCTGCGTGCCACCGAGCGTGCTCGAGCTGCTGTTCGTGCCGATGAGCAGCGACTGGGGCAGGCCGCTGCCCGACGTGGCATCGCGCGTCAGACGCAATTCGATCGGCAGCACGACTTTGCCGTGCGCACGCATCGCCTCGGCCAGGTGCGCGTCTGGATCGACACCGCCGGCCGTTTGTAGAACGGCACCGAAAGGCACGGTCCAGCCGATGACGCTCGCGTGATCGGCTCGCAGCCGTTCGATCAGCGTGGTGTGCACATCGCGTGCCCACGGCCAATCGCCCAGCCTCGCGATGCTCTCCGCATCGATGTTCACGACCACGATGTCGGAAGAGGCGGCGACCGTGCCGGAGCGTTGCACGCGGTCGTACAGCGTCGATTCGATCGCGGCGCCGGACTCGGGAGCGACCAGGCGGCCAATGGCGAACACGACGGTCGCAGCAAGACCGCCGGGAAGCCAGGAGAAGCGCGCCAATTTGGAAGCCAAACGTTTGAATCCGTGCCGATGTCGGCGAAGTATAGCGAAGGCGTTTCAGCCAAATTGTTGGCGCCGTCACATCGGCAGCTTTGGGCGAATCGCGGCGCACCTTGTAAGCTCGCGCCCCATGGCCAAGTCACGTCAGATCTTCGTGTGCGATCAGTGCGGCAATGAAAGTCTGCAATGGCAGGGGATATGCCCCGCTTGCGGCGCCGGGGACTCGTTGAAAGCAATGAGCGTTTCCAAAGGCCGGCCGGAGCGGAAATCGTTCGCGGCTCACACCGACGCACCGCAGAAGTTGTCGGAAGTCACAGAAACGGACGAGCCGCGTATTCGTACCGGCCTCGATGAGCTCGATCGCGTCCTGGGCGGCGGCCTCGTGCTCGGCTCCGTGACGCTGCTCGGCGGCGATCCGGGCATCGGCAAATCGACGATGCTGCTGCAGGCCGGCGATGCGCTCAGCCGCGCGACGGCGACGCTGTACGTGACGGGCGAGGAATCGCTGCGCCAGGTGAGCCTGCGGGCACGCCGGCTCGACGTCGTTGGCGACACGTTGCAGCTGCTCGCCGAGACGAGCATCGAGCGCATCGTCGAGCACGCGCAGTCGAGCGGCGCTCGCGTGCTGATCATCGATTCGATCCAGACGATGCACGATGCCCAGGTCGAATCCTCGCCCGGCTCCGCGACGCAGGTGCGCGAGACGGCCGCGGCGCTCGTGCGGTTCGCGAAGTCGACGGGCGTCTCGGTGCTCATCATCGGTCACGTCACGAAGGAAGGCGTGATCGCCGGGCCGCGCATCCTCGAGCACATGGTCGACACGGTGCTGTATTTCGAGAGCGATGCGGGCAGTCGTTATCGCATGATTCGCGCGGTGAAGAATCGCTTCGGCGCCGCGAACGAAGTCGGCGTGTTCGCGATGACGGAGCAGGGCCTCAAAGAGGTGAAGAATCCGTCCGCGATCTTTCTTTCGCATCATCCCGAGCCGGTCGCGGGCAGCGCGGTCATGATCGCGCGCGAGGGCAGCCGGCCCATGCTGATCGAAGTTCAAGCACTCACGGACGAAGCGCAGGGCATGAATCCACGCCGCGTCGCGGTCGGCCTGGAATCGAATCGATTGGCCTTGTTGCTGGCCGTGCTGCATCGGCACGGCGGCATCTCGACGGCGGGGCGCGATGTGTTCCTGAACGTCGTCGGCGGCGTGCGGATTTCGGAAACCGGCGGCGATCTGCCCGCCGTGCTCGCGACGGTGTCGAGCGTTCGCGACGAGCCGTTGGCGGGCAAGGTCGTGTGTTTCGGCGAGCTCGGGCTCGCTGGCGAAGTGCGTCCAGTACCGTATGGCGAGGAGCGCCTGCGCGAGGCCGCGAAGCACGGGTTCGAGCGCGCGATCGTGCCGAGTGCGAACGCCCCGCGTCGCGCGCTCGAGGGCATCGAAGTGATCGGCGTCGATCGCCTGAGTGACGCGCTACGCCACGCCTTTCGCTAGACCGGTCTCGATCGGCCGCATGCGCGCGGTCTTCACCGCGTTGTCGGCGACCTGCAGGATCTCGACGCTGATGCCGTCGATGCGCAGCCCGGTGCCCGGCTGTGGAATCGTTTCCAGCATCTCCAGGATCAGGCCGTTCAGCGTGCGGGGTCCGTCCGTCGGCAAGCTCCAGCCGAGCGTCCGATTCAGCACGCGCACATTGGCGGCGCCATTCACGACGTAGCTGCCGTCCGTGTCGCGATGGATGTCCTTGTGCAGCGTGCCCGGGTCGCTCGTGAATTCGCCGACGACTTCCTCGAGGATGTCCTCGAGCGTCACGAGCCCGCGAATGTCGCCATATTCATCGACGACGAGGGCGATTCGCCGCCGGTCGCGCTGGAAGTTGTGCAGCTGCATGCTGAGCGTCGTGCCCTCGGGCACGAAGTAGGCTTCGCGCTCGCGCGCGAGCTCGCTCAGCGAATCGCGCGTGAGCCCGCCATGCGCAAGCGCATGCGCGACTTTCTTCATGTGCAGAATCCCGACGATGTTGTCGAGGTTGTCCATGCACACCGGCAGGCGCGTGTGCGGCGTCGTGCGCAGCACTTCGAGGATGGTGTCCCAATCGTCGCCGAGGTCGATGCTCGCGATCTCGTTGCGAGGAATCATGATGTCTTCGACGGTCGCGCTCTCCAGATCGAGCAGCGTGCCGAGCATGCGTTGCTGCGAGTACGGAATGACCGTGCTTGCTGCCGTGCGCAAATCTTCCGAGCGAACCTTCAGTTCGCGGTCGCCGCCGAGCGCGCTGAGCAATGCCTGCGAGATGCGGGCTGCGAGCCACATGACCGGATGCAGCAGGCGCTCGAGCGCTGTCAGCATCCAGGCCGCGGGCAGCGCGATCTGCTCGGCATAGCGAACCGCGAGCGACTTCGGGACGACCTCTCCGAGCACGAGCACGACGACCGCGAGCGCGCACATCGCGATGAGGAACTCCCACTCGCCACCGTGGCGCAGGGCGATGAGCGCCGTGAGCGCCGCGGTGGCCAGCAGCACGAGCGTCTTGCAGACGAGGATCATGCCGAACAGCCGCTCCGGTTCGGCGAGCAGGGCTTCGGCGAGGCGGGCGCCGCGATGGCCGAGCCGCGATTGATGCCGCAGGCGATAGCGGTTGATGCTGAGGAAGGCCGCTTCGGTGCTCGCGAGCAGCGCTCCGATCAGGATGAGGATCGCCAGGGCGCACAGGGCCCGTAGCGGCGATGCGGGAACGATGTCGTCCAATCCTTAGCCCCAGTGACGGCCGAGAATCGATTCGAGCACGACCTTCGAGCCGAAATACGCGAGCCCCAACAAGCCGAAGCCGCTGAGCGTCCAGCGCGTCGCGGTGCGTCCGCGCCAGCCGAATTGCCAGCGTCCGAACAGCAGGATTGCGAACACGACCCATGCGAGGCACGACAGGATCGTCTTGCGGCTCAAGTCCTGCGCGAACAGGTCGTCCACGAAGATGAAGCCGCTGAACAGCGCGAGCGTCAGCACCGCGAAGCCGGCGCCGAGCGCGTAGAACGTGGCCGATTCGAGCGCCTCGACCGAAGGCAGCAGCGCCAGCTTGCCGAGCGGCTTGCGGCTGCGCAGCCGCGCATCGAGCAGCGCCAGCGCGATCGACATCGCTGCCGCGATCGTCAGCAGGGCATAGGCAAATGTGGACAGCACGATGTGCGCGGCAATCTCCCAATTGCGGCGTCCGAGCGCGAACCCATCGGGCGCGTAACTGGTCAGCGCGGCGGCGATGCCCGCGAGCACCAGCAGCACCGCCGCGATGCCGGCGAAGCGCGGCCGCCGCCACGACAGCAGCAGGGCGATCGCGCCGATCGGCAAGCCGATCAGGGAGGCGGTCTCGGCCATCGTGAAGACGAGCGCCTCGCGGTCGAAGAC
>JAEYXD010000037.1 GCA_023428645.1 Pseudomonadota bacterium | reverse complement strand
TTCGATTTCGATGCTCGGCAGCTCGTCTTGCGGATTCTCATGTGCCGAACGATCAGCGTGCGTATGCGGCTGAGACAGCCCGCGCGGATACTCGGACGAGCTCGATCGGCTTCTCGCAGCGAACGTCTTGAGCTTCATCACCGCAGCAACGCCGCGTTCAACCCGCCGGGTCCCGCAATTTTGGGCGCGCCGTCTTCCCCTTATCGAGCACGCCGGTGCACGCGGCGCCGACAGTCGTAGGCATTCGCCGCATTCGTCAGGGCAGCGGCCGCTGCCAGCCGCGCGCGCGACGGACGATTTGACCCTCAGCGTCCTTGCCGCTACTTTGCGCGGCCTTTGAGTCCGGGCATTCGGTCATGCGTCCTGTATCCATGGGTGTCGATTTCGGCACCAGCAACACGGTCCTCGCGGCGGTCGACGAGAGCGGCCGAGCGTCGATTCTGTCCATCGCAACCCGCGCGGGCGCCTCGCAGGTCCTGCCCTCGCTGCTCTGCTTTCGCCCGAACGACACGAATCCGCGCGAACGGCCCATCAGCAGCGCGGGCACGGACGCGATCGCCGATTACCTCGCACGCGGCGGCGCCGCGCGTCTCATTCAATCGATGAAGTCGTTCCTCGGCAGCCGGAGCTTCGTCGATACCCGCGTCTTCTCACATCTGTATTCGCTCGAAGAGCTCATCGGCGTGCTGCTGACTCACTTGTACGACTCGGCAGCGGCTCGCGAGCTCATCACGCAAGCGCCGCTGGTCGTCGGCCGGCCGATTCAATTCGCCGGCGCGTCTCCCGACGACGCACTGGCGCAGTCGCGCTTGCTCGATGCGTTCGAGCGTGCCGGACCGCGCCCAGCGCGCGTCGGCCTGGAGCCCGAGGCCGCGGCCTATGCCTTTGCGAAGCGCGCGACGGACAAGCATCTCGTTCTCGTCGCCGACCTGGGCGGCGGCACGAGCGATTTCTCTGTCGTCGAGGTGACCGCCGATCAGGCGACGCCACGCCTCGCGCCGCTCGCGCAGACAGGTATCGGCATCGCGGGCGATCGCTTCGACTACGGCATCGTCTACAACGCGGTGTGCCCCGCACTCGGCATGGGAACGGAATTTCAGCCCGAGACGAAGCGGTTGCCGATTCCGTTGTGGATCTATTCGAACTTCGCAAGCTGGCACCAGCTGTCGATGATGAACAATCGGCAGAACCTGCGGCTCATCACCGACATTCTGCGCACCGCCGTCGATGAGCAGGCGTTCGAGGGGCTCGTGCACGTCATTCGCAACGAGGCGGGATTCTCGTTGTTTCAAGCGGTGTCGCGCGTCAAACAGACGCTGACCTCGCAGCCGTCGGCGCGCCTCACGTTCCAAGCCGGGCCGGTCACGATCGATCGGACGATTTCGCGGCTCGAGTTCGAGCAGTGGATCGCCGACGACCTCGCGAAGATCACGGCATCGGCGGACGAGGCGCTGCGGATTGCCGGCGTTGCCGCCCACGAGATCACTCGCGTCTTCATGACCGGCGGCAGCGCGTTGGTGCCCGCGGTGCGAGCGGCCTTCGCGCGGAAGTTCGGCGCGGAGCGTTTGGTCGGAGGCGATGAATTCTCGTCGGTCGCGCAGGGCCTGGCGTTGATGGGGCGGACGAACGGCTAGGAAGTTCGTTACGAGCGGAACAAGCGCGTGTATTGCGTCTCGTGCAGCGCGCTGAACAGCAGCAGCGTCGGCGTCGACACGGCGATGTCGTCATCGCCGACGGTCGTTGCGTGCTCGACCCAGCCTGGAATGCGCTGGCTCAACTCCAAGAGCAGCCGTTGTCCCGCCGTTTGTCCCAGTGGAATCAGCTTCACGGCGGCCAGCGCCTGATTCTCGGCTCCATTGCAGTACGGCAGCCTCGTTTCACCTCATCGCCGTAACTGGTGACATCGCGCTCGATACGAATCACGAGCGCCGTGTCGCCGAGCCGCACACGATCGCCGGTCGTCGGGCCATACATCTCGGCATACGCCTGCCGGCTGATCTTCATAGCTTGCCCATCACGTCGGCGTTGAAGCCATACACCAGCGATCACCCGCGTAGGCGACCAACTCCACGTCGCGCTCCTGACCGCACGGCCGTGCCCGCCGGAATGTTCAGGCGGAAGCCGCGCGGGGCCGCCCGGTCGAAACGCAGCGCGCCGTTCGTTTCGGCGAAGTGATAATGCGAGCCGACCTGAATGGGCCGATCGCCGACGTTCGCCACGCGAACCGTCACGGTCGCGCGCCCGGCGGTCAACTCGATCTCAACGTCTGCGGTGAAGACTTGCCCTGGAATCATGATGAGCGCTCAGGGAATGCGCTGATGCACGGTCACGAGCTTCGTGCCGTCCGGGGAAGGTCGCTTCGATCTGCACTTCCGGAATGAGCTCCGGAATGCCTTCCATGACGTCGTCTCGCGTCAGCAGCGTGCGCCGTAGCTCATGAGCTCCCACCGTCTTGCCGCCCGCGCACCTTCCAGGATGGCGGCCGAAATGAGCGCGACCGCTTCGGGGTAGTTGAGCTTGACGCCGCGCGCCTTGCGACGCTCGGCGAGCAGCGCGGCCGTGAACAACAGCAACTTGTCTTTCTCTCGCGGACTCAATTCCATCAGTGGCGTGTTTGGTTGGTTCCACGGGCAAGCGCACGGCGCGGCTCTGTCCGACACCGTGACGGCACCGACGTATGTGGCGGGCGTTCTCGCCAGCACCGCACTGTTGCAGGCGCTAGGCTTCATGCTCATCGCGGTGCTCAGTCCTCGAATGCCTGCTCGACGATCGCCTTGAAGCGGGCGCGCAATTGATCCGGATCGGCCGGTGAATTCTGCGTCATGAGAACGATCACGGTTTGCCTGCGCGGGTCGACCCAGAAGATCGTTCCGGCCGTGCCATCCCAGCCGTACTCACCAACGCTCGCCTTCCCTGACGCGTCGGGCTGCAGCCGCACGT
The DNA here is from genome assembly GCA_023428645.1 of Pseudomonadota bacterium. Taxonomy (GTDB): domain Bacteria; phylum Pseudomonadota; class Gammaproteobacteria; order Steroidobacterales; family Steroidobacteraceae; genus Steroidobacter. The sequence goes on along the minus strand of JAEYXD010000037.1, from coordinate 5,050 downwards.
TGACGTTGCCGAGACCCCAGCCCATCACGCCCCCTCGGGTCTGCTGCACGGCGTCCGACAAGCCGTTGCGCGTCATCGACTCGACGGTGTCCTCCCCGAGCAGGCGTACGCCGTCGAGCTCGCCCCTGTTCAGCAGCATTTGACTGAAGCGAACATAGTCGGGAACGGTCGAGAGCAGCCCGACCGCGCCTTCGATCAACGTCGGGCGCTGCGTGAACGACACGGTCTCGAGCTCGATCGGCGCGAGCCCACCGTTCGCGGCCGGCGTGTACACCGTCGTGAGCCGCGCACGCTGCTCGGGCGTCTCCGCCCAGAAGCGTGTATCGACCATCCGCAGCGGTTGAAAGATGCGCTCTTCGACGAAGATCTCGAACGGCTTTCCCGACCACACCTCCACCAAGCGCCCGAGCACGCTCGTGCCCTCGCTATAACGAAAGCGCGTACCGGGGTCCTCCATCAACGGCACACGGACCAGGTTCGCGATGAATTGATCCATCGTCAGCTCGCGAGCGCGCACCTTCTCGCGCCGATAGAGCTCGGCCGTGCGTGGACTGAGACCGGAGGTATGCACCAACAAATCGCGAACCGTGATGCCGCGCGTCGGCGCCCGCGTCGCGCCGTCGGAGAGCGCGACCTTCGACTGTGAAAATTCCGGAATGAATCTGGCGATCGGATCGTCCAGCTCGAAGCGGCCCTCTTCGTGCAGCATCATGACCGCGACCGACGCCACGGCACGTGTCATGGAATAGATGCGGAACATGGAGCGCTCCGTCATCGGTGCCTTCGTCGCGAGATCCTGCACGCCGACCGATTGCAGATACACGAGCGTGCCTCGCCGCGCGACCGCGGCCACCGCGCCCGCGGTCTTCTGTTCCCCACGAACCGCTCGAGCAGCGCGGTCGCCTCACGCAGCCTCTCCGAGGACACGCCGACGGACTCGGGCGTCCCGCGCGTCAGATGCCGCGGGGAAATTGGCCGCTCGAAGCCATTCGCGTTTGGCATTTTTACCTTCAACAGCGCCGCGCGATCCATGATCTGCCGCGACGCCGTGATCTTGTTCGCGCTCAAGATCCATGCGGTCAGTGCATAGACTTCGTTCGCGCTCAAGCTGCCGGGCGCCTCGTAAGGCATCGCACGCCAGAGGTAATCGAAGAGCGTCGTGGCCGTCGGCCAATAGCTGCCGACGGTGAAGCGCGGCTTGCCGGAGGTCAACGATCCTTGACCGCCGACGAGCGGCAGATAGCCGGGGCGACCTTCACCCTCATCGCCGTGACATGACGCGCACTTCGCGAGGTAGATCGTGCGCCCCTCGTCCGCCCGCCCGCGTCCCTCTGGAAGTCCCGCGCCGGAGGGCAGAACGGAGCTGCCGTGCTGTGCCGCTTCGCGCTCGGCAATCGCCTCGCCGATGCCGAGGCCGCGATCGGACAGCCGCTCGTCGGCGTGCGCGAGCGAAGCAAGCGCGATGAGCGCAGCGAGCACGACGCGCTTAGACATGCGACACCTCACCGGACGCCTTCACGAACCAGCGCTTGATGCCGTGATAGTGCAGAAAGCCGTCGGGCCCTGGCGTCAGGCCGCGCTTCGCAACGAGCGCCTCGCGAGTCGGCTGCACGTAGCCCGTCTCATCGGTGGCGCGCGATTCGAGCGTCGTCTCGCCACCGCTCCAGCGCCACGGCAGTCGAAATCGAGTCAGCGCTTTCGTGAACACAGGACCTTGCAGCTCCGCCGCATGCCACGTTCGACCTTGATCGGTGGAGACTTCCACCTTCGCGATACGACCGCGGCCCGACCACGCAAGCCCGCTGATCTCATGGAACCCACGCCGTTCGAGATGCTGTCCGCCCGAGGGACGCGTGATCACCGAATTCGCTTCCTGCTCGAAGGTGAAATGCAGCGATCTGCCGTTCGGCATGAAGTCGGTGTAGACCGCCGCCTCGTCGCGGGCCATCGCCGGCTCCTCCGCGACCTGCAGGCGCTGCAGCCACTTCACGCTCACATTGCCCTCCCAGCCGGGAACGACGAGCCGCAGCGGATAGCCTTGCTCCGGGCGGAGTGCTTCGCCGTTCTGGCCATAGGCGATGATCGTATCGTCGAGCGCCTTCTCGATCGGAATGCTGCGCACGTGACGGGACGCGTCCGCGCCCTCGGCGATGATCCATCGCGCCGTGGGCCGCGCGCCGACTTCTTGCAACAGCGTGCGCAGGAGAATGCCGCTCCATTCGCTGCAGCTCAGCAAGCCATGGCTGAGCGCCGCCGTCGCGCCGGGATCGCCGCGATGTTCCCGTCCGCCATTGCCCGCGCACTCGATGAAATGAATGCGAGATACGGATGGAAAACGTCGTAGATCGCTCATCGACAACCGTAGCGGCCACTCGACGAGTCCGTGAATGACGAGCGCATGCGCAGCGGGATCGATCGCCGGCACACCGGAATGATGCCGCTCGAAGTGCAGTGCCGACGGCGTAATGATGCCGAACAGGTCCTGGAGGGGCGTGCGACTTGCGCCGGTGGGCACGGGCAGTGTCGAGGCGCCGAACGAACGCGCCGAAGTTTCGAACGGCGAGCGTTCGCCGTAGAACCGGCGGCCCTCTCCGAGACGCCGCCCCTGCGGCTCCGCCCCGAGCGCGGGCGCGCCGGTCGCCGCGAGCGAACCCGCCGCGAGCAGCGCGCGTCGCGAAAGCCATTTGCGTTCGGTCATCTTTGATCTCCCCGGATCGCTCGGCATGAAGAATTGGTATTTGCCGACAAAGTGCACGCCGCGCGGCAGTCTACGACGTATCGAGATGCGAAGTCCCGCAGCGCATCGCGCTCGCTATGCGATTCGGGACTCGCATCGTTGCACACGAGTTCGACAGATGGCTTCGTGCGCCAAGGCACTCGACCGCAAGCAGCTGCGCAGCTCGACGGGGCATCGATGCGGCTAGCGGGGGGCGATCTGCTCGATGCAGATCGAAAGGCGGGGCCGAGGCAGCGCCCGCCGCTCGACCGAATCAACCGATCCTGCGGCTGTCCCAGCAACCGCAGGATGTCGGGGCGTCAACCAGGGCGCAGCTCGGCGACCTCTTGACGAAGCCACGGCGACGCAGCTCGTTGCGGCGCCGCCGGACTCTCACTGCTGCATTCTTCTTATCTTTGCTGCATCGTGTCGTGTCCACGTGCCTTCATCTGATCCATGCAGGACTTCTTCGCGTCGGCGGCAGTCAACGCCGAATTCCGCGCCTGCTCCTTCTTCATGCAATCGTTCATCATGCGTTCGCGGTCTCCTTTGTCCTTGTGCGCCATCTTCTGCGAATCCTTGTGCGTCGATTCTTGCTGATGGGTGGTGGAAGCCGCCGACGGCGAAGTATCCGCGCTTGTAGGTGCTTCCTGGGCGCCCGTTCCTGTCGTTTCCCGTTGATGCGGGCTGGACGCATTCTTCGGCGACGTATCCTCTTGCTGCTGAGGCGCGGGCTGGGTCTGGGCCATTGCCATCGTTGCCGACGCGATGGCGACGAGCGTTGTGAGTGCAGTGGAAATTCGGCGGTGCGTCATGGCGCATTCTCCTGGCTGTGCGTTGCTGAGGGAACGCGCCCCGGCCAACTCCAGATCCCTCCGCGCGTCGCGCGTCCTGCAGCCGATCCCTCAAACACCAGGACTGATGCAGTGACTCGCACGCGAAGGTGGCGCACTCACATCCAAGGTCGTCGCGGCCAAGCGCGGCCGCTGTTGCAGATGACGACGCCTGGAGTGCTCGATGAGCGGTCGCCACACAGCTGCTGTCAGGCGATGCTTGATCAGCAAATGCCAGAAGCGATTCAAGCGCTTGTACAAGTAGCTCATCGCAAGGTACGCCAGCACCGCGCCGTGATCCGCGGGACGTCGCTTCCAGATCGACGCGTGGGAGAACACTCTGTCATAGCACCACGCATAACCGCGATCGAGTTCTTCGCAGCTCATGTGCCGCGGCTGGAAGACCACGTGCGCGGTGTCGTACAGATCCCAATCGCGGTGCAGGAGGCGTCCTTCCGCATCGAGCTGCCGGAAGAGCGGAGTCCCCGGATACGGCGTCAAGATGTGGAACGTCGCGCACTCGAGTCGATTCGTCTCGATCCACTCGACCGTCCGCTCGAAGACATCCGCTCGATCGTGATCGAAGCCGAATACGAAGCTGCCATTCACCTGAATGCCGAAGCGATGCAACAGCGCGACGCGACGCGCATAGTCCTCCGGCGCCGGTGTGCGCTTGTTCGCGTCGATCAGATTTCCGGCATTGAGCGATTCGAAACCCACGAAAACGCCCGTGCACCCGGACAGCGCCATGTCACGCACGAGCGCGGGATCGTCCGTCACATCGATCGTGACCGCCGCGCTCCAGATGATTCCGAGCGGCCGTAACGCCGCGCACAGGCGGCGCAAATACTCCGGCCGCGAGCCGAGATTGTTGTCGACGAACACCGTGTACGCCTGCCCGTCTGCAACGATTTCCGAGACGACTTGCTCGACCTCGCGCATGCGATACGGCATGTGCAAACCATCGGTCGCGAGATAACAAAAGCCGCAGCGGTTGTGACAGCCTCGGGTCGCGATCATGCTCGTCGTCGTGAGAAACGACGCCCGCGGCAACACGCTGCGACGAGGCGGCGGATCGAGCGCGTACTGGCGCGCGAACGTTGCGGTGTAGCGCGGCTGCAAGCAACCGCGATCGACATCGTCGAGCACCCGCGGCCAGAGCTGCACGCCATCGCCGAGTGCAATCGCATCCGCATGAGCCGACGCCTCCTCCGGGCACGACAGCACGTGCAGCCCGCCCAGAATCACGATCGAGCCCTGAGCCCGGTACCAGCGCGCCAGCTCGTACGCTCGCTTCGCGAACGTGAGATGCACGGTGATGCCCACCACTTGCGGCAACGGCTCGCACGGCGGCGGACCCTGGAGCAAGTTCTCGTCCCAGTAACGCACTTCCCAATCACCGGGCGTCGCGCCGGCAATGCTCGTGAGCGCGAGCGTCGGCGTCAGCACGTGCTTTCCATAGCTGGCGCGAGGGTCCTTCGGATAGAAGGGATTGATGAGG
>JAEYXD010000243.1 GCA_023428645.1 Pseudomonadota bacterium | reverse complement strand
CATGAGAAGAAGCCGTACTCACCGTGTGCGGCATCGCCTTCGATACGTGGGCCCAAGTTCAGTCACGCCACGCCCGATCGCCCCGCTGTGTAAAGCAGTCACCGTTGTGCGCCGGATGGAAACCGGTGCAGCATTTGTGATGCATTCATGGAGCCGAAGAGTCGTATGACGTATATAGAATGCATTTCTAACGCGTGGACGTGGCAATGCAATTAGCGGATCTGGGGCCGGTCCTCAAAGAGGCGCGGAAGCGGGCGAACCTGTCGCAGCAGGCGCTTGCCGCGCCGCTCGGCATGAGTCGCGCGACGATTTCGGCGATCGAAAGCGGCCGATGCGATGAGATCGGCTTCGCGAAACTGGCGGCGCTGTTGGACATGGTCGGCCTGGAGCTCACGGCGGTCGCGCGCTCCAGGCGGCCGACGTTGGATGAGCTGCGCAACGAACGCCGACTTCGATGACGAAGCCGCCGCTCAATGTCTTCGCGGGCGACGCGCCTGTCGGCCGGCTCGCTCGCTCGGAGGTCGACGAGGCCGCGGTGCTCTTCGGCTATCGGGAAGCAATCGCGCCCGCGAACGCCGTGTCGCTGACCATGCCGATCCGCGCGGACCAGTACGCCGCGATCGCCGGGCTGCCCATCTTCGAAATGAATCTTCCTGAAGGCGCGCTCAGGGAGCGGCTGCGCTCGAAGTTCGCGAAGGCGATTCCAGAGTTCGACGACTTGGACCTGCTGCGGATCGTGGGCAGCTCGCAAATCGGCCGCCTGCGGTTCTCGCCGGACGAGCGAATCGACCCGGCCGTGCCCGAGCAGGACTTGGACGAGATTCTCACGTACACCGGGTCGACGGACTTCTTCGCGCACCTGCTCGAGCGCTTTGCAACCTATTCCGGCGTGTCCGGCTTGCAGCCGAAGGTGCTCGTGCGCGCAGGCGGCGCGGCGGAGAAGCGGGCTCATCCAGGCGCCACGCACATCGTGAAAGCCTTCGACGCCGGAGAGTATCCGGAGCTCGCCGCGAATGAATTCATCTGCACGGCCGGCGCGTCAGCCGCGGGCATTCGCACGGCGAGCATGCGGCTGGCCGCGAATGGTCGCTTGCTCATCGTCGAGCGCTTCGATCTCGCGAGCGATGGCAGTCCGCTGGGCCTCGAGGATTTCTGCGTGCTCGACGGCCGGCATGCGCACGGTCGGTACGACGGCTCGTACGAGCGGATCGCGCGACGAATCACCGACTTCGTCGCGCCGCGCGCGCTCGCCGCGGCGCGACAGCAGTACGCGCTCACCGTCGTGTATGCGTGCACGATCGGCAACGGCGATGCGCACCTCAAGAACTTCAGCGTGCTGTATCGGCACGCCGAGGACGTCGTCGAGCTTGCGCCTGCCTATGATCTCGTGGCCACGCAAGTCTATCTGCCGCGGGATTCGCTTGCGCTGACGATGCAGGAGTCGAAGGAGTTTCCGCGGCGCGACGGACTGATCCGGTTCGTGCGTCACGTCACCGGAAAGACGGAGAAGGGCGCCGCGCAGCTGTTGGAGCAGGTCAAGGCAGGGGCCGAGCACGCAATTGCCGAAGCGAGGCGATACGGCAAACAGCACGTGGGCGCGCGAGTCGTGATCGGACGGCTCATCGACGTCGTGCGCGCGGGCCTGCAGCGCCTCGATGCTTGAGAAGGGATTTGCGAGGTCCCGCCTACGGGTCACGGCGGCAGAAACGTGCAGCGCAATGCTGTGAGAGGACCTTGCACGCGCCGGCCAACAGAGGCGGCTAACCGCTGTGGCGCTACATAGCGCTTCCGTCGTCTCTCGCTGGAGTCGCGCTCATGCGTCGGTGATTCGCGGCAGCGTTCCGAGCTCGCGCGTCTCGGTGCATGACGCACTGGATGCGACGCGGAAAGTGAGTTAAAAGCCGAGGCATACTCGGTGCAACGTGAGCGAAACGTTCGTCGCCGAGAATCAGCAGAGTGATTGCGGTGAAAGGTCGGATCGAGCTCATTCTTCGGGACTTCGCGGAACGGCCGGGACCGCTGTTGCTCGTCCTGCACGCAGTGCAAGACGAGCTTGGCTACATACCCGATGAAGCCGTGCCGCTGATCGCGGAGGCATTGAATCTCTCACGCGCCGAGGTGCACGGCGTGATCAGCTTCTACCACTACTTTCGGCGAGCTCCGTGCGGCAAGCATGTGGTCCGCGTGTGTCGCGCCGAGTCATGCAAGGCGATGAATGCTGACAGCCTCGCCGCGCATGCGCAGCAACGCTTGCGCATCGGCTTTCATGAGACGACGGCGGATGGGCTGTTCTCTCTCGAGCCCGTGTATTGCCTGGGCAATTGCGCGTGCTCCCCTGCGATCATGATCGACACCGAGCTTCACGGACGCGTCTCCGCGGAGCGCTTCGATGCGCTCATCGCCGCGCGCGAGGACGAGGCATGAGCGCCATCGTCTATGTTTCGCGCGATGCGGCCGCGCTGTCGGTCGGCGCTGAAGGTGTTGCGCGCGCGATCGCCCGCGAGGCCCGGGCGCGCGGCATCGAGGTCACGCTCAAGCGCAACGGCACGCGCGGCATGTGCTGGCTCGAGCCTCTGGTCGAAGTGGTCGTCGACGGCGAGCGGTGCGCCTTCGGTCCCGTGCAGGCGGCGGACGTGCCTGGCTTGTTCGCCGCGGATTTCCTGCGCAACGGCGCTCACCCGCTGCAACTCGGTCCCGTCACGCGCATTCCTTATTGGAGCAGCCAACAAAGACTGACGTTCGCTCGTGTTGGCGTCATCGAGCCCACGAGCTTGGAAGAGTACGTGGCTCACGGCGGCTACGAGGGGTTGCGCCTCGCCGTGGGTATGAAGCCGGAGGAGATTGTGCAAGCGGTCACGGATTCCGGGCTGCGCGGCCGCGGCGGCGCGGCGTTTCCTACCGGCATCAAGTGGAAGACCGTGCTGGAAACGCCGGCTGCGCAGAAGTACGTGACGTGCAATGCCGATGAAGGCGATTCAGGCACGTTCGCCGATCGCATGCTGATGGAGGGCGACCCGTTCCTGTTGATCGAAGGCATGACGATCGCCGCCCTTGCGGTCGGGGCGACGAGCGGCTTCATCTATTTGCGCGCCGAATACCCACACGCGCATCGAGCGCTGAACGAGGCGATCGAAGTCGCGTATGGCGCCGGCTGTTTGGGGACAGGCGTCCTCGGCTCGGGCCGTCGCTTCGATCTCGAGGTTCGCCTCGGTGCGGGCGCCTACATCTGCGGCGAAGAGACGTCGATGCTCGAGAGCCTCGAAGGCCGGCGTGGCGAGGTGCGCGTACGTCCGCCGTTGCCTGCGATCAAGGGATTGTTCGGGCAGCCGACGATCGTGAACAACGTGATCTCGCTCGCCAGCGTGCCGGTCATTCTCACGCGGGGGGCGGCGTTCTATCGCGATTTCGGGATCGGCCGTTCGCGCGGCACGGTGCCGATTCAACTTGCCGGCAACATCAAGCGCGGCGGTTTGGTGGAGCGCGCGTTCGGTCTCAGCTTGCGCGAGCTGCTGTACGACTACGGCGGCGGCTCCGCCTCTGGCCGGCCGCTGCGCGCCGTGCAGATCGGCGGGCCGTTGGGCGCGTATGTGCCGGCTTCGCAGTTCGACACGATCATCGATTACGAAAGCCTGGCCGGCATCGGCGCCTTGCTCGGTCACGGCGGCATCGTCGCGTTCGACGACACCGTGGACATGGCGCGCATGGCGCGGTACGCGATGGAGTTCTGCGCGGTCGAATCCTGCGGCAAATGCACGCCGTGCCGCATCGGCTCGACGCGCGGCGTCGAGGTGATCGATCGAATCCTCTACGGCGTGGATCGCGAGCAAAACCTGCGGTTGCTCGAAGATCTGTGTGACACGATGGCGGAAGGGTCGCTCTGCGGTCTCGGCGGCATGACGCCGTTTCCGGTCAGAAGCGCGCTGCGTTACTTCCGCGACGACTTTTTGCGAACCCCCGCGAGGTGATTCCATGTACTCGCTCGATCATTTCGATCTCGGCACGCCGGCGAGCGACAGCAGCGAGAGCGTGACGCTCGAAATCGACGGCCAGTCCGTCACTGTTCCAGCGGGCACGTCCGTGATGCGCGCTGCGGCGATGATGCGCAAGCAGATTCCCAAGCTCTGCGCGACGGATACGCTGCAAGCGTTCGGCTCCTGCCGGCTGTGTCTCGTCGAGATCGAGGGTCGCAAGGGCTATCCCGCGTCGTGCACGACGCAAGTCGCGGCGGGCATGAAGATCAAGACGGAAAGCGCTGCGCTGACGAAGCTGCGGCGCGGCGTCATGGAGCTGTATCTGTCCGATCACCCGACGGAGTACGTGAGCGATCAGCGGCCCGTGCGCACTGAGCTCAAGACGATGGCGGCGCGCATCGGCGTTACCGAGAACCGCTACGGCGCCGCGGGCAAGCGCCATACGGACAGCGTGTGCGACGACAGCAATCCCTATTTCAGGTTCGATCCGAGTGCCTGCATCGTGTGCTCGCGCTGCGTGCGCGCCTGCGACGAAGTGCAGGGCACGTTCGCGCTCACGATCGAAGGCCGCGGCTTCGACTCGCGGGTCGCGGCAAGCCAGGCCGAGCCGTTCGTCGAGTCCGAATGTGTGTCCTGCGGCGCGTGCGTCGAGGCGTGCCCGACGACGGCGTTGCAGGAGAAGAGTCTCATCGCGGGGCCGCCGCCCGAGCGCGCCGTGACGACGACCTGCGCGTACTGTGGCGTCGGCTGCTCCTTCAAGGCGGAAGTGCGAGGCGAGACCGTCGTGCGCATGGTGCCGAACCGCGCGGGACACGCGAATCACGGTCACGCCTGCGTGAAGGGCCGCTTCGCGTACGGCTACGCGACTCACCGCGATCGCGTCCTGAAGCCGATGATCCGCGCGAAGATATCCGATCCGTGGCGCGAGGTGACGTGGGACGAGGCGATCGACTACGCCGCCAGCGAGTTCAAGCGCATTCAGGCGCGGTACGGGCGCGGCTCGGTCGGCGGCATCACGTCCTCGCGCTGCACGAATGAGGAAGCGTATCTGGTCCAGAAGCTCGTCCGCGCCGCCTTCGGCAACAACAACGTCGATACGTGCGCGCGCGTGTGCCATTCGCCGACGGGCTACGGTCTCAAGCACACCTTGGGCGAATCCGCCGGCACGCAGGCCTTCACCTCGGTGATGAAGACCGATTGCGTGCTGCTGATCGGTGCGAATCCGACCGAAGGCCATCCGGTGTTCGCATCGCAGCTGAAGCGCCGCTTGCGGCAAGGCGCGAAGCTGATCATCGTCGATCCGCGCGCGATTTCCCTGGTGCGCTCGCCGCACGTGCGCGCCGACTATCACTTGCAGCTGCGTCCCGGCACGAACGTCGCGATGATGAACGCGCTCGCGCACGTCATCGTCACCGAAGGCCTGACCCGCGACGACTTCGTCGCCGAGCGCTGCGAGTTGCCTTCCTATGAGAAATGGAAGGCGTTCGTCGCGCACCCGGAGCGCTCGCCGGAAGCCACGGCCGAGATCACCGGCGTTCCCGCCGACGCCGTGCGCGCGGCGGCGCGCATGTACGCGAGTGCGGGTAACGCGGCGATCTACTACGGCCTCGGCGTGACCGAGCACAGCCAAGGGACGACGATGGTCATGTGCATCGCGAATCTGGCGATGGCGACCGGCAACCTGGGCCGCGAGGGCGTCGGTGTGAATCCGCTGCGCGGCCAGAACAACGTGCAGGGCTCGTGCGACATGGGCTCGTTCCCGCACGAGCTCTCCGGCTATCGCCACATTTCCGACGACGCCACGCGGGCGCTGTTCGAAGCCGCCTGGAACGTGACGCTCGAGCCCGAGCCGGGCCTACGCATTCCGAACATGTTCGAGTCGGCGCTCGAAGGGACGTTCAAGGGCATGTACATCCAGGGCGAGGACATGGCGCAGTCCGACCCGAATACGCAGCACGTGATCGCCGCGTTCTCCGCGATGGAATGCGTCGTCGTGCAGGATTTGTTCTTGAACGAGACCGCGAAATACGCCCATGTGTTCCTGCCTGGTTCGTCGTTCCTGGAAAAGGACGGCACGTTCACGAACGCCGAGCGACGCATCTCGCGCGTGCGCCAGGTGATGCAGCCCTTGGGCGGCCTGCAGGATTGGGAAGTCACGCAGCGCTTGTCGAATGCGCTCGGCTATCCGATGAGCTATGCGCATCCGTCCGAGATCATGGACGAGATCGCCGCGCTCACGCCGACGTTCGTGGGCGTGACGTTCGACAAGATCGACGAGCTCGGCAGCATTCAATGGCCTTGCAATGGTGCGGCGCCGTCCGGCACGCCGACGATGCACATCGAGCGGTTCGTGCGCGGCAAGGGCAAGTTCTTCGTGACCGAGTACGTGCCGACGAGCGAGCGCACGTCGAGCCGCTTCCCGCTCATTCTCACGACCGGCCGCGTGCTCACGCAGTACAACGTCGGCGCCCAGACGCGGCGCACGGACAACGTCGTGTGGCACGACGAGGATCGTCTGGAGATTCATCCCGACGATGCCGAGACGCGCGGCATCGCGAGCGGCGATTGGGTCGGCATCGCGAGTCGCGCCGGCGATACTGTGTTGCGCGCGCTGGTCACCGATCGCGTCCAGCCGGGCGTCGTCTACACGACGTTCCATTTCCCCGAGTCCGGGGCGAATGTCGTCACGACGGAGAATTCCGATTGGGCAACGAATTGCCCCGAGTACAAGGTGACGGCGGTGCAGGTGATCCGTGTCACGGAACCTTCGCTGTGGCAGCAGCGCTTCCGTGAAATCGCCGCGCGCCAGCGGCGGGTCGTACGGGAGGGGAATGTCAGCGAAACCTGATTCCGCGGTCTCGTCATGCTCGGCCGCGCCGACGTGTCGCGAGGTTCGCGTGCAGCGAGCGCGGGGCGCGACGAGCGAGCACGTGCTGGATTTCGTCGCGGAAGAGCGGCCTGTCGCGCTGCTCTACCAGGGCATATCTCATGTCGTGATGCTGGCGTCGCCCGCGGATCTCGAGGATCTCGGCGTCGGCTTCACCGTGAGCGAAGCCATCGCGACGCCCAACGAGATTCGTGCGGTCGAGCGCGTCGACAAGGGCGGCGAACTCGCCGTCAATCTGCACCTCGCGGCGGCACCGTTCTCGGCATTGCTCAGGCGGCAGCGCAACCTCACGGGCCGCACCGGTTGCGGTCTGTGCGGCGTCGAGACCGTCGAGGACGCATTTCGCCATCCGGCGCCCGTGCGCGACGACGTGCGCATCGGCTGCAAGGAGCTGCATGCGCAGCTCGCGAACCTCGAGGCGCATCAGCCGCTGAATCGCGCGACCGGCAGCGTGCACGCCGCTGCGTGGGCGTTGCCGGGCAAGGGCATTCAGGTCGTGCGCGAAGACGTCGGCCGTCACAATGCGCTCGACAAGGTGATCGGCGCGCTCGTGCGTGCCGGCCGCGATTGCAGCGAGGGGTATTTCATCATCACCAGCCGCGCGAGCTTCGAGATGGTGCAGAAGGCGGCGATGGTCGGTGTTTCGATCGTCGCCGCGGTGTCCGCGCCGACGGCGCTGGCGATCGACGTGGCGGACCAGGCAGGCGTGACGCTCGTCGGCTTCGCGCGAGCGGATCGGCACGTCATTTATAGTCATCCGCATCGCTTGCGGGACTGAGCGCGATGGGTACAGAGCAACTGGTCAGGATGGCGAACGACATCGCCGCGTTCTTCGCCGCGGCGAGCGATGCGGGAGAGCCTGCCGAGGGCGTTGCCGGGCACTTGCGGCGCTATTGGGATCCGCGCATGCGCCGAGAGATCGTTCGCTACGTTGCCAGCGGTGGTGACGGGCTCGTACCGATCGCCCGTGCTGCCGTCGAGATGCTGGCGAAGACGGACGTGCCGCGCTGAGGCACGCAAGACAGATGTGGCGCGCTGATGCGCGGCACCGCAAGGTCGAGCAAAAACGCCCCGATTGACGAACGCATAGCCAGCCGGTTATATATATGACCCATAGCCGGTTGGTTATCTATCGCTCATGTCACGTACACACGATGTGCTCTTCCGGACGCTCGCCGATCCGACGCGGCGCGCGATCTTCGAGCGCTTGTGTCGCGAAGGAGAGCAGACGGTTGCGGCGCTGACCGCTCACGCGGGCATCTCACAACCCGCCGTATCGAAACATCTCGGCGTGTTGCGGCAGGCCGGTCTCGTGCGTGATCGCCACGAAGGCCGCCAGACGCACTACACCGCGCAGCTGAGCGCCCTGGCGCCGCTGATCGACTGGACGAAGCAGCTCACCGGTTTTTGGGAGAGCCGCTTCGATAAGCTCGAAGACCTGCTCAGACGGATGGACCAATGAACGAATCCGCGACCGAAACGCTCGCTGTCATCGTGGAGCGTGAGCTGCCCTTTCCGCCCGAGAAAGTATGGCGCGCGCTGACGCAGCCGCACCTCATCGAAGAATGGTTGATGAAGAACGATTTCCAGCCGGCGCTCGGGCATCGTTTCCAGTTGCGCGGCGAGTGGGGCGGCGTGCTGGATTGCGAAGTCCTCACGATCGAGCCGCACAAGACACTGTCGTACACCTGGAATTACGTGCACGAGAATCCTGCGTACGACATGCAGAGCGTCGTGACCATGACCCTCACGCGCACGAACATCGGCACGCATTTGCGGATGGAGCAGTCGGGATTCCGACGCGACCAGAAGCAGGCATTTGGCGGCGCGAAGGTGGGCTGGCAGGCTTTCTTCGGCAAGCTGGAGCAACTACTCGCGCGCATCGATTGACGTCGCGATGAGGCAGGCCGAGCCTGGCGCAAAGTCCGGCTCGCAAGATGAATCAACTTCGCAGGAGGTCGTATGAAGTGGAATACGGGGATTCGCCAGGTTCATCGCTGGTTGTCGGTTGCTTTCACCGTGGCCATCATCGTCAACATCATCGCGCTGCTGAGCGAGCAATCCGCCGCGTGGATCGGCTTGTTGGCGCTGCTGCCTTTCGTTCCGCTCCTGCTCACGGGCGTGTACTTGTTCGTGCTGCCGTACGCGGCGAAGCGGCGCGCGGCGCACGTCGCGGGAGCGCGATGAAGACCGTCGCGAAGGCGGCCAAGGCCGCGAAGGGGCCCACGGCGAAATCCGCCAAGGCTAAGCAGCAGCGCACCCCGAGGCACGCCGCTGCGAAGTCGGCGCAGACGCGTTCGACTACGAACGCGCATGCGGCGAAACCCGGCGAGCCGGTGCTGCTGTCGGGAGGTAATCCGCAAATCGCGAAGGGTTATGGCGACGCGCCGGTGCAGGCGTACCTCGCGGCGCTGCCCGGCTGGAAGCAGGAGGTCGGGCGTCGGCTGGATGCGCTCATCGAGCATCTCGTGCCCGGCGTGCGCAAGGCGGTCAAATGGAATTCGCCGTTCTACGGCCGGGAAGACAATAGCTGGTTCCTGTCGCTGCATGCCTTCACGAAGTACCTCAAGGTGACGTTCTTTCGCGGCACCTCATTGCGCCCGGTACCGCCGGGCGAGTCCAAACACAAGGAAGTGCGCTATCTCGATATTCGCGAGGGCGAGTTCGATGAAGCGCAGTTCAGCGCTTGGGTGCGGCAGGCGAGTGACCTACCGGGCGAACGATTGTAGCTGGCGGGTGGGCGCCGCCTGCCACGAGGGGAACGACAGTCATGAAGCAGGCCACGACGAAGGCGCGCACCGGCGCGTCCAAAACGCGAAGCGGCGCGGCTGCCGCTCGTTCGACGAAGCCAACACCAACACCAAAGCCAACACCAAAGCCAAAGCCAACACCAAAGCCAAAGCCTGTGCCCACGAGCGACTGGCGGGCCGACAGGCTGGCGCGTATCCGCGCGCTCATCCTGGAGGCCGATCCCGACGCCATCGAGGAGTTGAAGTGGCGAGGTGTTCCAGTGTGGTCCCATGACGGCATCATCTGCACCGGCGAAACGTACAAGAGCACGGTGAAAATGACGTTCGCGAAGGGTGCTTCCCTTCCGGACCCCGCGGCGCTCTTCAACGCCAGCCTCGAAGGCAATACGCGGCGCGCGATCGATTTTCACGAAGGCGATGCAATCGACGAGAAGGCGTTGAAGGCGCTCATTCGCGCCGCCGTCGAGCTGAACACGTCGAAGCGGCGCGCGAAACGCTCGTAACGGGTCGGGATCGGTGGCGTTCGCGCCATCGACAGTGTTCGATGAGCGTTGACAGCGACAGGGCGAGCGCTCGCGGCAGCGTGACGCGTCTTTGCGCGGCGGCCGCGCACGCTCTCCCACGCGCAAGATCTGCCGAGGCAGGAGATCGATTGCGATATCAACTGTCACGTTGCCGTCGCTCGTTGTTTGCATATCGGTGCGAGCACCCGGTCTTTGCCCAGCATCTGTTGTCGCGGCCAGTTTTTGCACATACTCGGTGCACAAGAAGCGGCAGCGCCGCTGCCAATTGCGCTTTCAGTGTGCAAAAAGGTGCCCTTGCATGAATTGGGAACGAATTCGTGTGTTCTTGGCCGTGGCGCGTAGCGGTCAGATGCTGGCGGCCGCCCGCAACCTGGGGTTGAACCACGCGACGGTCGGTCGTCAAGTGGCCGCGCTGGAGGAGGAGCTGCAGTGCAAGCTGATCGAGCGGCACGTGAACGGCTGCACCCTGACGCCGGCCGGCGAAGCCATGCTGGCGACCGCGGAACGCGTCGAATCGGAATTCCTGCAGTTCGAGTCGGGGCTCACCGGAACGATCCGCGGCACCGTGCGCATCGGCGCGCCGGACGGCCTCGGCAATTATTTTCTGGCGCCGCGGCTGGCCGAGTTGGCCGCAAGGAACGCGGATTTGCTGGTGCAGCTCCTGCCGATGCCTCGCAGCTTCTCGCTTTCGCGACGCGAAGCCGACATCGTCATCGCGCTCGACCGGCCCATGCACGGCAATCTCGTCATTCAAAAGCTGACCGACTACACGCTGAGCTTCTACGCCTCAGACGACTTCATCGCGAAGGTCGGGCCGATCAAGCAGGTCGAGGATCTGCTGCCGCATCCCTTCATCACGTACGTGGATGATTTGCTGTATACGCCGGCCCTCGACTACGGGCGCGAATTGGCCTCGAACATGCCGTGTCGATTCGAATGCGGTACGGCAGTGGGGCAGATGGAAGCGGTGCGGGCGGGCTGCGGGGTCGCGATCCTGCACGACTACGCGGCGATCGAGCAGCCGAAGCTGCAGCGGATCCTGCCGAGCTTCCAGTTCGTGCGCAGCTACTGGCTGATCTCGCATCCCGACACCCATCGATCTCACCGCGTCACCGCGGTGAGACGGCACATCGCCGAGGCGGTCGCGGCTTCACGCGAGAAATTCTGCCCGTGGGGTCTATCTCCGTTCGCGGTCGTCGGACCGTTCGATTCGCGCGAGCCGGAGCCCAGCCGCTTCTCGGCCTGACCCCGCGGCGACCGTCGCGATCGGCCGAAGCGCGGTTCCCTCATCCACAAATCCGCATTTCGGATGTGCACGTCCGCACACGCGCTCACGACCCGCCGCGGCGTGCGCGGCGCGTCTGCGCACTAATTCATTTCGACACTGACGCGGAATCGCATCACCGCGTGCGCCATCGCCTGTTGTTTGGACGCACTTCCCACGCACGGCGTCGCCGGGAAATCGCTAGCCAGCTCCCGCCCGTGCCGTACGACAAGCCGATAATCACGGTAAATTCAGCCCGCCGTTGAGAAAACAACGACGGCGGGGAGAGTGCGCAGAGCCGTTTGTACAAAAAAGCACACCCGCCCGGAAAAGAGGCGACGTATCCTGCGCGCGGAAAACAACAAGTTCGAGAGATTCACGAACGTTGGTTCGTGAACGGTGGTGTCCATAAGAATCGAATCCAGGGGGAGATCGTTGTCATGAAGAGCGCATCAGACGTTTCTCATTTCGCGCTGTCCGTCACGGCGCTGCTCGTATCGCCCATCGTCGTGCAGTCAGCGGCATTCGCGCAGGCCGCTCAGCAAACTACGCCGGCGCGGAGCGAAGATCTGCTGCAAGAAGTCGTCGTCATCGGCAGCCGCGCGGAAGGCCGCACGGTGACGGAGACGTCCGTGCCGGTAGATGTATTCGACTCCAGCGTCTTGAACACGCAGGCGCCTGCGGACATGAACAACGTGCTGCGGAATCTCGTGCCCTCGTTCAATGTCGCGCAGTTCCCCTTGAGCGATGGCTCCTCGTTCATTCGTCCGCCGAACCTGCGCGGTCTGCCGCCCGATGAAATTCTCGTGCTTATCAACGGCAAGCGCCGCCACCGAGCCGCGCTGGTGCAGATCTTCGGCGGCTCGCTCGCGTCGGGCGCGCAAGGGCCCGACCTTGCGCAGATTCCGACGATAGCCGTCGATCGCATCGAAGTTCTGCGCGACGGCGCTGCCGCTCAGTACGGCTCCGACGCGATCGCGGGCGTGATCAATTACTCGCTCAAGCGCGGGAGCGACGGCATGCGCATCACCACTCGTTATGGCGAATACGCCCGCGGCGACGGCGAGAATCTGCAGATCGCCGGCAACATCGGCCTGCCGCTCGGGCAAGGCGGCTTCGTCAACGTGAGCGTCGATCATTACGGCCAGGAGAAGACCGCGCCGGGCGGGCAGCGCGTGGGCGCGCACTTGCTTTCCCAGCAGCGCCCGGACCTCAGGATCGAAAATCCGGCGAACTCCATTGGCGATCCGAAGATCAGCGCGACGCGCGGCTTCATTAACGCCGGTTTGCCGATCGGCGACAGCGGCGAAGCGTATGTGTTCGGCAACTACGGTGTTTCGGAATCCGAGATCGCGTTCAACTGGCGCCAGCCGGTCACGTTGCTCGGACCCGACAAGCTGGGCAACGGCAACTCCACGACGTATTCCCGCGCGGGCCAGTTCAACGACATCTATCTGGATCAGCTGCCGGACGGCAGGTGGGATGCGGCCGGGCGCACGTTCAATTTCGCCTCGATGTATCCGGGCGGCTTTGCGCCGCAATTCAAGGGCGACATCGAAGACAAGTCGATCGTGGCCGGATACAAGGGCAAGACGGGATTCGATCTCAACTTCGATTTCAGCGCCGGCTACGGTCAGAACTCGATCGAGTACACGGTCGGCAACACGATGAATCCGTCGATGGGGCCGGACAGCCCGACGAGCTTCAAGGCCGGCGCGCTGACGCAGACCGAGCGCAACTTGAACGCGGACTTCTCGTTCCGTGTGGATGCCGGGTTGGCGTCACCGCTGACGATCGCGTTCGGCGGCGAGCACCGCACGGAAGGTTACGAGATCTCCGCGGGCGAGCCGGATTCCTATCGTATCGGCCGCTACTACTACCAGGTATTGAACGTTCCCGATCCCGCGAACCCGAGTCAGCCGCGGCGTGTGTCGCAGAGCACGGGCTCGAACGGCTTCCCAGGGTTTGGTCCGAACTCCATCGTCGACAACGACCGCGACAGCTGGGCGATCTACCTCGACACGGAAGCGGATCTCGTCGAGCGCCTGACGGCGAGCGCCGCCATCCGTCACGAGGACTTCAGCGACTTCGGCACGACGACGAACTACAAGGCGACACTGCGCTTCGAAGTCAACGAGACGTTGGCGTTGCGCGGCGCGGCCAGCACCGGCTTCCGCGCGCCGACACCGGGACAGCTGTACACGAGCATCGTGTCCACCGGCTTCTCCGGCGCGGACCCCATCGAAACCGCGAGCTTGCCGCCGACGCATACGGCGGCCCGCTACTTTGGCGGGGTGTCGCTTCAGCCGGAGGAATCGACGAACTACAGCGTCGGCTTCGTGCTCACGCCGACGTCGATGCCGCTCACGCTGACCGTCGATGCGTATCAGATCAAGGTCACGGATCGCATCGGCTTCACGCAGTACTTCACGCTCACGCAGGCGGACAAGGACGCGCTGGCCGCGCTTGGCGTGCCGGGTGCGCAGGCGCTCGGCAGGGTGCAGTACTTCACGAACGGCTTCGCGACCGAAACCCGCGGTCTCGACGTCGTGCTCAACCACAACATGTCAACGGCGTTCGGCCGCTTTCAGACGACGCTCGCCGGAAATTACAACGCGAACGAAGTGTTGAGCGCCGATCCTGGCATCCTGTCGCGCGAGCGCATCGGCAACATCGAGAACATGAACCCGAAGATCCGGGTGAACTTGAGCGAAGTGTGGACGCTGAACGATTTCACCGTGCTCACTCGCGCCGCGTTCGCCGATCATTGGGCGGACTTCGCGGAGCCGGTCGACGGCGGCGACAAGACTTTCGGTTCGGAGGTCACGTTCGATATGGAGCTCGCCTATCAGGTCACCGACAGCATTCGCTTGGCGGTGGGCGGCGAGAACATCTTCGATAACTATCCGGACAAGAATCGGCGCGCGATCGGCTTGAACGGCCCGGCGCCGACACCGACCTCGAACTGGTATTCGTTCACAGATGCGACCGTGGCGGGCAATCGCTATCCTAGTGCTTCGCCGATCGGCATCAACGGCGCGTTCTATTACGCACGCGCCAGCTTTGACTTCTGATCGTGCATGCGCCCGGCGCTGTCGCACCATAACGGTGCCGGGTTTCATCTCGTCTGAGTGTTTGAGGAGTCAATGATGCGTCAACTCGTTTGGAATACGCTCGCCATTGCCGTCGGTCTCGGCGCTGTCAACAGCGTGCCCGCCGCGGATATCATGCGTCACACGAACGGACCGGGCCCGCACAACATTCTCGAAAGCGTTACGATCCCGGCCAATGCCGATGTGCTCGCGCTGTCGGGTGTGGTCCCCCAGCCGATCGACCCGGCCAAGCGGGCCACGCTCGAGGATTTCGGCGACACGAAGACCCAAACGATTAGCGTGCTGAATCAAATCAAGGCGAACCTTGAACGACGCGGTTACAAGATGTCGGATGTCGTGCGCATGACGGTGTACCTGACCGCCGACCCGAAGAACAAGGACGGCCGCATGGACTTCCAGGGTATGAACGCGGCGTATCGCATGTTCTTCGGCACGGCCGAGAATCCGAACGTCGTCGCGCGCTCGACCGTGCAGGTGTCAGCCCTCGCGAACCCGCTGTATCTCGTCGAGATCGAGGTGACTGCCGCGAAGGCGCCGAAATAGCGCGTCGTCGATGGATCGCAAGAACACCTGAGGATCGCGAATCGACAAGAAAGATCGCGAAAGGAAAAGAAGATCGCTGAATGAATCGAAAGATCGTTGCACGAGAAGAAGATCGCTAGACCATAACAAGAATGTGCCGAAGAGCGTCGGGGGCAATATGAAGAAAGAGGAGTGGGGTCTTGAGCGCTACTGCACCTTCGTCGATGACTCGGCGCGACCTGCTGACATTGATCGGCAAAGTCGCCGGATCCGCAGCGATGTACCAGGCGATGACGTCGCTGGCCTTCGCCGCGGATTCGACATTCAAGAAACCGACTGATCTACGCGGCGCGCCGGCCGGCGCCTCGGTATTGATCCTGGGCGCTGGCCTGGCCGGCATGATCGCGGCGTATGAGCTGCGCAAGGCGGGCTACAAGGTTCAGGTCCTGGAGTACCAGAATCGGGCCGGCGGTCGTAACTGGTCGTTGTATGGCGGCGATTCGTACACCGAGCTCGGCGGCTTCACGCAGAAGGTGGAGTTCGACAAGGGGCTGTATCTCAATCCAGGTCCGTGGCGCATTCCGCATCACCATCGCGGCATCCTGCACTATGCGAAGACGCTCGGCGTCGCGATGGAGCCCTTCATCGAGATCAACTACGCGGCGTATCTGCATTCGGCGAAAGCCTTCGGCGGCAAACCGCAGCGCTTCCGCGAGATCAAGGCCGATTACGAAGGTTATGTAGCGGAGCTGCTCGCGAAGGCGGTACAGCAGCAGAAGCTCGATCAGGCGGTCAGCAAGGAAGACCAGGAGATCCTGCTCGAATCGTTGCGTTCCTGGGGCGCGCTCGACCCGGATTTCAAATACAAAAGAGGCCTGACCGCGAGTCGTCGCCGCGGGTTCGAGCTGCCGGCGGGTGGCGGTCCGTCCGGCGCGCCGTTACCGAGCGATCCGATCGCGCTCTCCGACATTCTGAAATCGCGCCTCTGGGCCGAGCTGTCCGCGTCGAACGTGTTCGACGATCAACAGACGATGTTCCAGCCGGTCGGCGGCATGGGCATGATCGGCCGCGCGTTCGGCAAGGCGCTGGAAGGCGTGATCCGCTACAACGCGAAGGTCACGGACATTCGTCAGGACGCGAGCGGCGTCACGGCGACGTTCGTCGACACGGTGAAGGGCGGGGCGCCCCAGACGGCGCGCGCCGACTGGTGTGTCTGCGCGATTCCGGCGACGGTGTTGAGCCAGATTCCAATGAACGTCGGCGCGCCGCTGCAGGCGGCCATCAATTCGATTCCGTATCTCTCGTCCGTCAAGGTCGGGCTGCAGATGAAACGTCGCTTCTGGGAAGAGGACGACGCGATCTTCGGCGGCATCACGTACACCGATCTGGCGATCAATCGCATCGGCTACCCCAGCACGGATTACTTCAAGTCAGGCAAGGGCGTGCTGCTGGGCGCCTACATGTTCGGCCCGGATGCGGTGAAGTTCACGTCCATGCCGCCCGAGCAGCGCGTCAAGATCGCGGTCGAGCAGGGCGCGAAAATCCATCCTCAATATCGCACGGAGTTCGAGAACGGCATCAGCATTGCATGGCACCGGGTGCCGTGGACGCTCGGCTGCGCGGCCTACAACTGGGGCCGCAATGGCAACGAGGAAACGTACAAGAACCTCTGCGCCATCGACGGCCGCATCGTGCTCGCGGGCGAGCACGCGTCGCGCATCACCGCATGGCAGGAGGGAGCCGTGCTCTCGTCGCTGGATGCAATCAGCCGTCTCCATCAACGCATCGTGCAGAGTTGAACAGACCATGAGCAAGCGAATCTTCGGTATCGGCTTCGTCGCGTGCGGCATCGTCGGCGCGTGTGGGTTCAGTGCGACCGTGAGCGCAGAAGGACCGTATGACTTCAAGAGCGGCAAGGAGGTTTACGAGAACATCTGTCAGGGCTGTCACATGCCGGACGCGAAGGGCGCCAGCGGCGCCGGCGCGTATCCCGCGCTCTCCGGCAACGCGAAGCTCGTGGCCTCGGTCTATCCAGTGCTCGTGATTCTGCAGGGGCTGAAGTCCATGCCCTCGTTCCCCGAGCTCACCGACGAGCAGATCGCGGCGGTGACGAACTACATCCGCACCAGCTACGGCAATCAGTTCTCAGACCAGGTCACCGCCGAGCAGGTGAAAGAGTTCAGGTCGCAAGCGGTGCATCGGCAGGCGACGCGGCCCGGTTGACGGCAGCGCACACTCGTCCGCGAGCGGCGAGTGTGCGCGCAACCGTTCGCGGGAATTCCCAGAATCATTCATGCAGGCCGTGAGATCGGCCGGCGAGTCCGTCATCCATTTCGTTCCGTTCGGCGGGTTATGAAGAGAGCTACTGTTTCCAACACGTTTCTTCCGTCTCGAGCCGCGAGCTGGACCCGTCACGACCTGCGCCTGTTGCGCGAGCTTGCCGCACAAGGCTGCCCGGTGGAGATCATTGCGAAGCGGCTGCGCCGCACCGTTTCGTCGGTGCGAAACAAGAGCCAGATGCAAGGCGTGTCGCTGACGGTGCGCGCGCCAACGGCCCCGGCGACGATCGCCGATGCGCGGACGCTGTCCGGCTCGAGCCCCTGCTTGACCGTGTAGGACTGCGCCGCGAGCCGGGCTCGCGGGGCCTAGCCGGCGCGATCGAGCACGTCGCGCACGCGTCCCGCGAGCTGCTCGTACGTGAACGGCTTGCTGATGAGCTGCACGCCGGCATCGAGCCGGCCGTGGTGCACGATCGCGTTGCGCGAGTACCCCGTCGTGTAGAGCACGCGCAGCTCGGGCCGCTGCGCCTTCGCGATGTCGGCGAGCGCGCGACCGTTCTTGCCGGGCAGGATCACGTCCGTGAACAGTAGATCGATGCGCTCGGCGCGTTCCATCAGCTGCAATGCCGACTCGGCGTCCTGCGCTTCCATGACGTTGTAGCCCAGCTCGCGCAGAATCATTGCGCTGTAGTTGCGCACGTCTTCGTTGTCCTCGACGACCAGGATCGTTTCGCCCTCGAAGGCGCGAGGCACCGCGCCTTGCGCGCGCTGCGCGGTTTCGTCGGCCACGCCGATGAAACGGGGGAAGTACATCTTCACGGTCGAGCCATGGCCGGGCTCGCTGTAGATCGTGACGTGGCCGCCCGACTGCTTCACGAATCCGTACACCATGCTCAGGCCGAGGCCGGTGCCGCGGCCCGCCTCCTTCGTCGTGAAGAAGGGCTCGAACGCCCGCGCGAGAACGTCCTTCGACATGCCATGACCGGTGTCGCTGACGGCCACCATCACATATTGACCCGGGATCACTTCGACGTCGGTCGCCGAGTAGCCCTCGTCGAGCGCCGTGTTCGCGGTTTCGATCGTGAGCTTGCCGCCGTCGGGCATCGCGTCGCGGGCATTGACCGCAAGATTCAGGATCGCGCTCTCGAGCTGGTTCTGATCGATCTCCGCTCGCCACAGCCGCGGTGCGAGGACGCCCTCGAGCTCGATCTGCTCGCCGATCGTGCGATGGAGCAGGTCGGTCATGTCGCGCACGAGCGTGTTGATGTCGAGCGACTTCGGATCGAGCGGCTGACGCCGCGAGAAGGCGAGCAACCGGCCGGTCAGGTTCGCCGCGCGCTGCGCGCCCTGCAGTGCCATGGTCGTCGCCCGTTGGATGCGTGCGGCGTCATCGGGACGCGAGCGGCGGATCGTATCGAGACCGCCGATGATCGCGGTGAGCAGGTTGTTGAAGTCGTGCGCGACGCCGCCGGTGAGCTGGCCGATCGCTTCCATCTTCTGGGCCTGGCGCAAGGCTTCTTCCGTCTTGAGACGCGACGCGACTTCCGTGCGAACGCGCTCTTCGAGCGATGCATGGCTCGCTTGCAGCTCGGCCTCGGCCTGCTTCAGCTCGGTGAGATCGATGAGCACGCCGGAAAAGAAGCGTTCGCCGGACGGCTTCATCTGCATCCTTCCGCGCGAGAGCACGGTCCGAACGGCGCCCGCGCCGAGCGTGCGATATTCGGTTTCGAACGGCTCGCCCGTCGCGACGGTGCGCGCCACGAGCGCGCCGGTACGCTCGCGGTCATCGGGATGGATCGCCTGCATGAACGTTTGCAAGGGCAGGCCCTGCGACGCATCGTCGAGCGTCACGCCGAAGAACTCGGCCAATGGACCTTGGATGCTCAGGCGGTCGGTGTCGACATCCCAGTCGTACACGCCCACGCGGCCGGTCGAGAGGGCGAGCGACAGTCGTTCCTGCGTCATGAGGTAACGCTGCTCGCTTTGCATGACCGCGCGCGCCGCTTCGCGCCGTACGATCGCGATCTGAATGTGGCTTTTGACGCGCGCCAGCAGCTCGCGCGCGCCGAATGGCTTGATGAGATAGTCATCCGCCCCGGCATCGAGGCCTTCGATCTTCGCCTCGTCGCCCGCGCGCGCCGAGAGCATCACGATCGGCACGCCCGCCAGGCGCGTGTCTTCACGCAGCGCTCGCAGCAGGCCGAAACCGTCGAGACGCGGCATCATGACGTCGGTCAGCACGAGATCAGGTACAGCGGCGCGCGCTGCTTCGAGCGCCTGCTCGCCGTCGGCAACGGCGGTCACCTTGTAACCGTGCGACTCGAGCAGCCGACGCACGTACTCGCGCATGTCGCGATTGTCGTCCGCGAGCAGCACGTGCTTGCCGGCGAGCCCGTCGTCGCTGTGATCGGGCGCGAGGTCGCTGCCCTTCGTGAGGATTTCAGCCTCGCCGGTGATGTCGGGCAGCCAGCGCAGTGCCTCGCCGATGTAGGCGCGCGCATGGCTGGGGCCTTCGCCCGGGGCGGCCGGTGTGACGTGCTCCGCAGGCAGATGTTCGCGGCCGAACGGAATACGAATCGTGAACGTCGTGCCACGTCCGAGCGTGCTGCGCGCCTCGATCGAGCCGCCGTGCAACCGGATGAGCTCATGGACGAGCGCGAGGCCGATGCCGCTGCCTTCGAAGCTGCGGCCGCGCGCGCCGTCGACGCGATAGAAGCGCTCGAACAGGCGCGGCAGCGCGTCCGCGGGAATGCCGATGCCCGTGTCGGCGACTTCGACCTGCGCGAATTTGCCGTCGTCCGAAGTTCGCACGGACAACCGGATCTCCCCTTCGAGCGTGAACTTGAATGCGTTCGAGAGCAGGTTGAGCAGGATCTTTTCCCACATGTCCTGATCGACGAAGACCGGCTGAGCGAGCGGCGCCGTCGCCACGCGCAGCTGCATGCCGGCCTTTTCGATCGCGGATCGAAAGCTCGATGCGATCTCGGCGCTGAGCATCCCGAGATCCGTCGGCGCGTAGTGCGCGCGCATTCGGCCGGCCTCGATACGCGAGAAGTCGAGCAGCGCGTTCACGAGGCGCAACAATCGCTCGCCATTGCGCTGCGCCAGGTCGAGCTTGCTGCGCAGGTCCGCCGGATCGATCTCGCGGGCCGCGAGCAAGTCCTGAATAGGGCCCAGCAGCAACGTGAGCGGCGTGCGGAACTCGTGGCTGACGTTCGAAAAGAACGTCGTCTTGGCACGGTCGATCTCCGCGAGTGCCTCGGCGCGTTTGCGCTCCTCTTCATAGGCGCGGGAGCGCGCGAGCGCGGCGCTGATCTGGCCGGCAATGAGATCCGCGAAGCCGCGATATTGGGTGTCGAGGCGTCGATACGGGTTGATGCCGGCGATGAAGAAGCCGGTCACCGACTGTCCATGGTCCTGGCGAATGATCGGCACGATCAGCGCCTCGTTGGGAGGCTTGTCCCACGCGCCCGAGGGCAGGGCATCGAAGCGGCTGGCCAGGTCGTCGACGACGAATGCTTGCGTGCGGCCGTCCAGGTTCGCGACGGGCCAGGGGCTGGCGCTCATGTTGAGCGTTGCTGGGGCCGCGGCATGCCCCGCCTCGATGCCCGAGTTCGCGGCCAACCGCGCGATGCCGTCGGCCTCGAGGAGATAGCACAAGCTGAAGGGCAGGTCGTGCGGGTTCTCCGCGAGCTGTCGGCTCACTTCTCGAAACAGCTCCGCCTCAGCATTGAGCGGGGCCGTCGCGGACGCCAGCCGGCGCAAGGTCCTTAAACGGCGATCGTTGATGATTCGCTCGCTCTCTTCCAGCACGACGCACAACATGCCGGCGATCTTGCCGTCGTCGTCGAAGAGCGGGCTGTAGGAGAAGGTGTGATACGTCTCTTCAGGAAAACCGCTGCGCTCCAGCAGCAGCAGTAGCCCTTCGCTGTAGGTCGCGCGCCCGGTCGCGAGCACCTCGTCCGCGAGATGCGAGAGGGAATGCCAGGCCTCCTTCCACACGGCCGCGGCCGGCCGGCCGATCGCCCAGGGATGCTTGACGCCGAGGGTCGGTCGATACGCGTCGTTGTACAGGAACGCGAGCTCGGAGCCCCAGCCGAGCCACATCTGATAACGCGAGGTCAGCATCATCTTGACGTACGACCGCAGGCTCTTCGGCCATAGTGCGGGCGGCCCGAGCGAAGTGGCGGTCCAGTCGTGAGCGCTCATCAGCGCGCCGAGCTCACCGCCGCCGGCAAAGGGAGATTCTGCGAATGCCGTCGGCATCGTCTGCGTGGTCAAACGGGCCCCCAAGTGCCAGTGACTTCGGTGTGCGGTACGACTGCAGCCCGCTTGTTAAGTCGCCCGTGCGGGCGCGCGCTCGGCTTCAGGGCGCAATGGTCTGCGAGGGTGCAGGACGGTGCAAACGCAGGCGATGTTCGCATTATTGCCCACTTCATTCGAGGCTCTCGATGACCCAATGACGTAAAGAACATGGCCTGAGGACCTCCGCGGTTCGGGGGAATCCCGAATCGAGAGGTCAGTCAACCAAAGCTAGTAGAAACCCCAGGGTGCGGCAGTGCGGAAAAAACTGCCAGTATCCGTGCCCAAATAGCCCGTTGCCCCGGCGAGATCGACCGATCGATTGCACCTGCTGGTCGCATGCCGCTCAACGAATGGCAGCAACTGATTCACAACAACAACGTTCGACGGCGAAGCAGCCTCGCTGCGCAGGGCTATGAATCTATCGATCAGTTCGAGAATCGTTCTCGGGTTTTCCATTTCACTGGTTGCGCTCCTCACCATAGGAGCCGTCGTCTACCGCAACCTCGCGAGCCTCGAACAAGACGTTCAGTCGGTCGAGCACACGTACACGGTGCTGCAGCAGAATCAGGAGCTCGGCATGCGCGTGTTCGAAATGCAGAACATCGCGCGCGGGTACGTGCTCTCCGGCGAGCCGACCGCCCCGCAACGGTTCGAGGCCTCGGTCGAGGACCTGCGCGAGGCGTTCCGCCTGATTCGCCAGCTGACGCGGGACAACGCTGAACAGCAGCGGCGGCTGGACACGCTCGAGCCGATGTTGGAGGACCGCATCCGCTCCGCGCGCGCTCTGATGGAGACCGGCGCCGCGAATGCCGCCGCGATACCGTCCGACCTGTCGTCACTCGTCCTGCAGGGAACACAGCTCAGCCGTGGCATAGACGAGCTTCATGGTGAGATCGATTCGGCGGAGCGCCGCTTGCTTCAAGCGCGCAAGGCTCAGTCCGCGGGCGCGCGCACGTTGACGACGGCGACGCTCCTGTACGGAACCTTGGGCGCGCTCGTCTTCGTCATTGCGGGAAGTGTGCTGCTGACGCGCAGTATCCGCGGGCAGCTCAACAGTCTCGTCGGCGGCGCCAAACGCTTGGCGTCCGGTGATTACGCCGAGCGTGTGCCCGTGGTGAGCCGTGACGAGCTCGGCCAGCTGGCCATCGCCTTCAATGACATGGCGGCGCAAATAGAAGCGCGGCGGAAGCTGACGGCCGCCGACAATTGGCTCCAATCCGGGCTCAGGCGCATGTCGTCCTTGTTCGAAGGCGAGCGGCGGTTGGATCGCCTCGGCGAGCGCCTGCTGGGAGAGCTCGCGCAATTGCTCGAGGCACAGCACGGTGTCATGTATCTCGTCACCGAGGAGGGAGATCTCGAACTGCTCGCGGCTTATGCCGCGAGCGGCGCGCTCCAGCGCATCGCGCCCGGCGAAGGGCTGCTCGGGCAGTCGTTGCGGGACCGGCAGCGCATCGTGCTGAGCGAGGTGCCCGAGGATTACGTGCGCATCGGCTCGGCGCTCGGTCAGACGCGGCCGCGCGCGCTGGCGATCGTGCCCGCGTTGGTCGCGGGCGAGGTCAAGGCCGTCGTCGAGCTCGCCTTCCTGCAGCCTTGCACCGAGCTGCAACTCACGTTCCTGGACCGGCTCGCGGAGAGCCTCGGGCTCGTCGTCACGACGATTCAAGCGGGCGACCGCACGACGCAGCTGTTGATCAATGCGGAAGCAATGAGTGCGGAATTGAAGCAGCAGTCCGAGAAGCTCCTCGAATCCGAGCAGCAGCTGAAGGAGCAGCAGGAAGAGCTCAGACAGACGAACGAGGAGCTCGAGCAGGCGAACGAGGAGCTGCACCAGGCGAATGTCGAGATGGAAGAGCGGGCGGCGCTGCTCGCCGAGCAGAAGCTCGGCCTGGAGCGCTCCAATCGCGACGTCGAAGAGGCGCGGCGGGCGCTCGAGCGGCAGTCCGCGCAGCTTGCTCAGACCTCGAAGTACAAGTCGCAATTCCTGGCGAACATGTCGCACGAGCTGCGTACGCCGCTCAACAGTCTGCTGATTCTTTCCAAGGTGCTCGCCGAGAATCACGACGGCAATCTCACGCCCAAGCAGGTTCGGCACGCGAACACGATTCATGCGGCCGGCAACGATCTGCTCGAGCTCATCAACGAAGTGCTGGATCTGTCGAAGATCGAGGCGGGCGCGGTCGATCTGGACGTCGAGGAGTTCCGTCTCGAAGCCTTCGCCGAGTTCGTCGAGAACACCTTCCGGCCGATCGCCGAACAGAAGCAGCTGCAGCTGCGCATCGATCTCGATCCCGCGCTCGGCGACGTCATGACGACGGATCTGCGGCGCTTGCAGCAGATCGTCAAGAACCTGCTCTCGAACGCGCTCAAATTCACGCATCGAGGCGCCGTGACGCTCACGATTCGCCCGGCCGGGCGCGAGTGGAGCGACAAGGCGGAGCTGCTCGACGCGGCGAGCACGGTGCTCGCGTTCGAGGTGCGAGATACGGGCATCGGCATTCCGGAGGATCGGCGGCAGCAGATCTTCGAAGCCTTCCAGCAGGGCGAGGCCGGCACCGCGCGCAAGTACGGTGGGACCGGGCTCGGTCTGTCGATCAGCCGCGAGCTCGCACAGCGCCTGGGCGGTGTCCTCACGGTCGAGAGCGAGGTTGGCAAGGGCAGCGTGTTCACGCTGTACCTGCCGCGCGAGGTGACGGGCGCGCAGCTCGCCTACGTCGCCGGCCAGTTCGGCAATGAAGCCGCGACGACGGCCGCGACGCCGCGCGCGACCGTTCCCGAACCGCGTCGGGTCGCCGAGCTGCCGGATGTCGAGCAGCCCGCGCTGCCCGACGATCGCGATGCCATCCAGCCGGGCGATCTGACGCTGCTCGCGATCGAGGACGACGTGCACTTCGCTCAGGTCCTCGCCGAGTTCGCGCGCGAGAAGGGTTTCAAGGTGCTGCTCGCCCAGACCGCTGGCGGCGGGCTGGCGCTCGCGCGCCGCATGCGGCCGACGGCGATCACGCTCGATCTGCGGTTACCCGACGCCGACGGCCGCATGGTGCTCGACTTCCTGAAGCACGATCCGGCGACGCGGCACATTCCTGTGCACGTGATCTCGGTCGATGAAGCGCGCGAGCGGATGCTGCGCGCCGGCGCGGTGTCGTTCCTGCAGAAGCCCGTGACGAAGGATGCGATCGAGGCGGCGCTCGCGCGCACGGTCGAGTTCGTGCAGCGGCCGATGAGAAACCTGCTGATCGTCGAGGACGACGCGGTCCAGCGGCATGCGCTCATCGAGCTGGTCGCGGGCGGCGACGTGAATGCGGTGGCCGTGGCGAGCGCCGCGGCGGCGCTCGAGCAGCTCGATGCGATGGTCTTCGACTGCATCGTGGTGGATCTCGTGCTTCCTGACGGCAGCGGCACGGAGCTCATTCAGGCGATTCATCACCGCCTGCGCGCGGCGACGCCGCCGATCATCGTCTACACCGCGAAGGCGCTCAGCCGCCAGGAAGAGACCGAGCTGCGGCGTCTGTCGGAGGCGATCATCCTCAAGGACGCGCGCTCGCCGGAGCGGCTGCTGGACGAGACTGCGCTGTTCCTGCATCGCGTGCAGTCGCAGCTGCCGGAGCCGAAACGCAAGATGCTCGAGCAGGTTCAGCGCGACGACTCCGTGCTGTCCGGCCGCAAGGTGCTGGTCGTCGACGACGACGTGCGCAACATTTTCGCGATCACGACCGCGCTCGAGAGCTATCGCATGCAGGTCATCTATGCCGAGAGCGGCCGCGCGGGCCTCGAGTTGCTCGAGGCGACGCCCGACGTCGATGCGGTATTGATGGACGTGATGATGCCGGAGATGGACGGCTTCGAGGCAACGCAACGCATCCGGCGCATCGAGCGCTTCAAGCAATTGCCCATCATCATGGTGACGGCGAAAGCAATGAAGGGCGATCGCGAGAAATGCCTCGCGGCGGGTGCGTCGGACTACATCACGAAGCCCGTCGACATGGATCAGCTGCGCTCGTTGCTGCGCGTGTGGCTGTATCGCTGAGCCATGGGCGCAACGAAGCTCGACGAGACGGACGGCGACGCCGCCTTCGACCCGACACAAGACGCGGCTGTGCGCACGGTGATCGAGCTCGTGTTCGAGCTCACCGGCATGGACTTCCGCAACTACGCGTTCGCCTCCGTACGTCGTCGCGTGCGTCTTGCGGCAGCGGAGGAGGGCGTCGCATCGATCGCCGAGCTCGTGGATCGGGTGCGCGACGATACGGCCGCGCTGACGCGGCTGCTCGGCAAGCTCACGCTGCCGGTGACGGCGATGTTTCGCGATCCGCAGTTCCATGCGGAATTCCGCCGCGAGGTCGTGCCGTTGTTGCGCACGCATCCTTACCTGCGCCTGTGGGTCGCCGGTTGCTCGACGGGTCAGGAGGTGTACTCGCTTGCGATCGTGCTGCACGAGGAAGGCTTGCTCGACCGCGCGCGCATCTACGCCACCGACGTGCAGAAGCGCGAGCTCGATGGTGCGCGCGCGGGCATCTATCCCGTCGCCTTGATGCAGGACTACACCCGCAACTATCAGGCCGCGGGCGGCCGCGCCGCGTTCTCGGATTACTACACGGCCGATGCGCAGGGAGCGATCTTCCGCCCGTTCCTGAAGACGAATCTGGTCTTCGGGCTGCACAACCTCGTGACCGACGGCTCGTTCAACGAGTTTCACGTCATCTTCTGCCGCAACGTGATGATCTATTTCAACGCGTCGCTGCAGGATCACGTGCATCGGCTGTTGTACGACAGCCTGGCGATGTTCGGCTATCTGGGGCTCGGGCGCGGCGAGACGATCCGGTTCACGCCGCATGAAGCGCGCTACCAAACCGTCAGTGCGCGCAACCGGCTCTATCGCAAGATCGCATGATCGTCGTGGGCGCATCGGTCGGGGGCATGCAGGCGCTGCAGGTGCTGCTCGGGCGACTGCGCGCTTCGCTGCCGACGTCGATCGCGGTGGCGCTGCACCGCCATCGCGATTCGGATCTCGCGCTGATCGAGACGTTGCAGCGGGCCAGCATGCTCAAGGTGTACGAGGCGGTAGACAAGCAGGTGATCGAGCCCGGGTGCGTCTATGTCGCGCCCCCGGATTATCACTTGCTGATCGACGGCAAGCGCCTCGCGTTGTCGGTCGACGAGCCCGTGAGATTCGCGCGGCCATCGATCGACGTGCTGTTCGAATCCGCCGCCGCCCTGGGCCGCCGCGCGGTCGGCGTCGTGTTGACGGGCGGCGGCAGCGACGGCGCGCAAGGCGCGGCATTGATCGAAGCGAGCGGCGGACGCGTCTGCGTGCAAACGCCCGCCGAGGCGCTATGCCGCGACATGCCGGATGCGGCGCTCGCCGTATTGCGGCGGCCCATGGTGGGAACCGTGGCGACGATTGCAGAGCAACTGTTGGAGTGGAGTGAATGAGCGACGTTCAGATCGCAGGCGATCACAAGGTCAATATTCTGATGGTGGATGACGAGCCCTCGAATCTGGAGGCGCTCGAAGCCATCCTGGAGCCGTTGAATCAGCGGCTCTACCGCGCCAGTTCCGGTACGGAGGCGCTGCGCTGCGTGCTGGATCGTGACTACGCCGTGATCCTGCTCGACGTGCAGATGCCAGACCTGAGCGGGATCGAGACGGCGGCGCTGATCCGCGAGCGGGAGCGCTCGCGTTCGACGCCGATCATCTTCTTGACGGGCGTCGTGAAGACGTCGGAGATGATCTTCAAGGGCTATTCCACCGGCGCGGTCGACTACCTCATGAAGCCCGTCGTGTCGGGCATCCTGCGCGCGAAGGTCGAAGTGTTCGTCGAATTGGCGATCGCTCGCGAGAAGCTGCATCAGGAGATCGGCGAGCGATCACGCATCGCGGCCGAGATCGCCAAGCTCAACATGGCACTCGAGCAGCGCAACGAGGACCTCATCGCGGCCAACAGCGATCTGGAGGCATTCGGGCATTCGGTGTCGCACGATCTGCGCATGCCGCTGCGGCACATCCACGCGTACATCAGCATGCTCGAGGATTCCGCGACGTCGAAGCTGTCGGACGAGGAGCGGCGTCAGTTCAAGGTGATCCGCGACGCGGCGCGGCGCATGGGGCAGCTCATCGACGACCTGCTGGCTTTCTCGCGCATCGGGCGCGTCGAGGTGTCGAAAGGGCGGATCGACACCCGCGCAATCGTGCAACAGTTGATCGCGGAGATGCAGACCGACATCAAGGACCGCCGCATCCTGTGGAGCATCGGCCCGCTGCCGACCGTGAGCGGCGATGTGAACCTCATGCGGCAGGTGTGGGCGAACCTGCTCGCGAACGCGGTCAAGTACACGCGGCCGCGCGAGGAGGCGCGGATCGAGGTCGGCGCGGTCACGCAGGACGACGAAGTCATCTTCAACGTCAGCGACAACGGCGTGGGCTTCGATCCCGCGTATGCGGACCGCCTGTTCGGCGTGTTTCAACGCCTGCATTCGGAAAAGGAGTTCGAGGGCACCGGCGTCGGGCTCGCGAACGTGCGGCGCATCGTGCAGCGCCATGGCGGGCGCACCTGGGCCGAGGCGAAGCCCGACGCGGGCGCGTCGTTCTATTTCTCGTTGCCGCTGCGCAAGGCCGAGCTGGAAACGAATACGGCAGCGCCCGCGCGGTGAATCCGCGCGGTGAATCATGCCAGCGGGTGCTGCAGCTGCTCCTTACGCAGCTTCAGCGAGAACGAGACGAACAGAATGCCGTAAGCGATCGCGAACGCACCGATCGCGAAGGCGACGCCAAGGGCGCCGGGCCCGGGCCGCAGGAACAGCACGAGGCCGAACAGCACCGCGAGGATGCCGCCGGCAATCAGCATCCATTCGTTGCTGATCTCCCTGCGCAGGCGAATCGCGCCGGCGATCTGCATGATGCCGACCACGATCGACCAGCCCGCAATGAACCAGAGTAATACGAGCCCCGTGATCTGCGGCCACAGCAAGGTCAGCGCACCGAACAGGATGCCCGACAAGCCGGCGAGCACGAGCCACCAGCGCGGCGCCACGTTGCCGCCCTTGATCGCCGCGAACAGCGCGACCAGCCCGTCAGCGAGCGCGTAGGCGCCGTAGAGCAGCACCAGTGCGATCAACGTGAGACCGGGCCACACCATCGCGAGAATGCCAAACAGGATCGCGATCAAGCCGCGGATGAGCAGCAGCCACCAGTTGCGCTCCAGCGCCGGGCGCATCAAGGCAGACGGGAGTGTATGAACGTTCATGGGCTCGAGGGCGGTGCACTTGTTACGGGGTCGAGTCGAGCAGGAGCCGGCGGCGCGGACCATCCGTAAAGCGGGAACGGGATCGGCTCCCCGCCGCGGTCGAATCAACCTCAACGAAGCGTCGCTCCCACGTGCGCGAGGCCGAGCTCACAGTGGACCCCAGCACCGCGGCAGGCGCGTCGCTGTACGCATTTCGCGTAGCATGAGCGCCCCCGTGAAACGGAGTGATCGCTTGCAGCCGCTCAGCCCAGAACGAGAAGAATCGCCGCTCGCCGAACTTCTTGCCGAGCGCGCGCAACATTCGAAAACGCGCGGCGATACGCTGGTCGTCGGACTCTGCGGCGCACAGGGCAGCGGCAAATCGACGCTCGCCGCGGCGCTGCAGTCGCAGTTGAGCGACCGCGGCTTCAAGGTCGCGCAGTTGTCACTCGACGATGTGTATCTGCCGCTGCACGCGCGCGAAGCGCTCTCCCGTACCGTCCATCCGCTCTTCAAGACGCGCGGCGTGCCCGGCACTCACGATGTCGCGCTCGCAACGCGTGTGCTCGAGGATTTGCGCGGCACCGGTGTCGTGGCGCTGCCGCAGTTCGACAAGGCGAGCGACGATCGGCGTCCGGCCGAGCAGTGGCCGCACGTGCAGGCACCCGTCGACATCGTGATCTTCGAGGGGTGGTGCGTCGGTGCGATGCCGGAAGCCGAAGCGGCGTTGCGGGCGCCGATCAACGAGCTCGAGCGCAACGAGGACGCGGCAAGCATCTGGCGTCGCTATTCGAACGACGCGCTGGCGAACGAGTATCGAGCGCTGTTCGCGAAGTTGGATCTGCTCGTCCTGCTCGCGGCGCCCAGCTTCGAGGTCGTTTATCGCTGGCGCCTGGAGCAGGAGACGCAGCTGCGCCGCACGGTCGCAGCGCAGGGGCGCGACGCATCGCGATTGATGACGGATGCGCAGTTGCGGCGTTTCATCGACCATTACGAGCGATTGACGCGGCACATCCTCCGCGAAATGCCGGCGCGCGCGGATATCGTCGTGCGTCTGGACGCGATGCG
This sequence comes from Pseudomonadota bacterium, assembly GCA_023428645.1. Taxonomy (GTDB): domain Bacteria; phylum Pseudomonadota; class Gammaproteobacteria; order Steroidobacterales; family Steroidobacteraceae; genus Steroidobacter. The sequence continues at coordinate 12,271 of JAEYXD010000243.1, read as the reverse complement.
GCACAAGACGATCGAAAAATCGTGAGCTCGTCGCGGGGAACACTCCCTCGCACTGACGGTTGACGCAGGATGAGCGAGCCACGATGTCACTGGGCCCCTGCAGCAATACTCGCCACAGCTGTCGCACTCGTGGGGTGCGGATCCGGCGATGGCGGTGCCCCCGCACCCGCACCCGCACCCGCACCCGCGCCTGAACCTGTGCCTGCCGTTTCTCCTCCAGCCGGAGATGCCACGCTCACGCCCGGTGGCACTGCGCCACCGATCACCGTGATCACCGGTGTGACGTTCGATACGAGCTCCCACCGACGTGCCGCGCCAGGCAGCGACAACTGGCCCGCGACCTGGTCCGACGACGATCAGCAGTACGCGATCTGGGGCGATGGCGGCGGATTCGGCGGGGACAACACGGAGGGCCGCGTGAGCTTCGGGGTCGCGCGCATCCAAGGCGATAGCGCGAACTATGTAGGCGTGAATCGCTACGGCGGCACGGACGCCGAGTGCCCCGCGAGTATCGATGGCAAATCGCATGGCGCACCCATCAGCGTCGCAGGCGTTCTGTACGCGTGGGTGACGCCGCGCTCGGATGCGAACGGCTACCATCGCTTCGACCTGTACAGGAGTCTCGACAAGGGCTGCACGTGGACCAGGCGCGACGTCGCGTTCGTGTTGTCGAATGACGGCATCAGCTATGGCGGTTTCGTGCAGGCCGGCAAGGACAACACCGCGGCGCGCGACGCCTACGTCTACACGATCGCGCCCGTCGTGACGAACACCGTTTCGCTGCAGATCGTGCAGCGCCCCGGCAAGATCGCGCTGCTGCGCGCGCCCGCCGCGACGCTCGAGGATCGCGGCACGTACGAGTTCTTCGCGGGGATGGATGCCACCGGCCAGCCGACATGGTCGCCGCACGCGAGCGCGCAGGTGCCGATCTACGAAGACGCCGGCGGCGTCGGCCCGTTTCCGCAGATGAGCTATGTGCCCGGGCTCGATCGCTGGGTGTACTCCAATGAATACGGCGAAGGCAGCGGCGTCGATGCGAGAGGGTCCCGCTTGACGTTGGCCGAAGCGCCCACGCCGTGGGGGCCCTGGCAGGTGTTCTTCAAGGACGTCTTCGCGCCAGCGACGATCGAGCGCAGCGTCTTTCAGTGGAACTTCGCACCCAAATGGTTTCGCGACAACGGCCGCTCGTTCACGCTCATTTTCTCGGGTGACGGCGCGAACGATTCCTGGAACACGATCGACGGCACCTTCGTCGTGCAACCCTGAAGCGAACGGTCGAGATGGCGGCATCCTCGCCGCAGCGCAGTCTCCATCGACCGGGAGGCAAGCCACCCGTTCGCCACAATTGATCACGATTTCTCCTGCATCCGCGGGTATCGTTGCGCGACACCTCTAACAACAAGGAGTCGCTGATGCTGAAGCTCAACTGTGCGGTGCTCGCTCTCGCGATGGCCGCGCCCGCGCTCGGGACGGATATCGATTGCCAGCAATGCGGAGCATGGAATCGCGATCAGGCGCCATTCCAGGTGTTCGGCAACACCTACTACGTGGGTACGCATGGGTTGGGCGCCGTGTTGATCACTTCGCCGCAGGGCCATGTGCTCATCGACGGCGCGCTGCCTCAATCCGCGCCGCTCATTGCGGATCACATCGACAAGCTCGGCTTCAAGCTGACGGACGTCAAAGTCATTCTCAATTCGCACGTGCACTTCGATCACGCGGGCGGCATCGCCGAGCTGCAAAGACGCAGCGGCGCGCAGGTCATCGCGAGCGATATTGCAGCCGCCGTGCTCACGAGCGGCAAAGTCTCGGCGATGGACCCGCAGTTCGGGCTGCTGCCGCCGCTCGACCCGGTGCGCAACGTCCAGCAGCTCGGCGACCAGAAGACCGTCAGCGTGGGTCCGTTGCGAGTGTCGGTCATTCACACGCCGGGCCACACGCCGGGAGGCACCTCATGGACATGGCAGTCCTGCGAGAACGCGCGCTGCCTGAACGTCGTTTACAGCGACAGCTTGAATCCCGTGTCGGATGACGAATTCAAGTACTCGGGCGATGCCCGATACCCGAATGCCCGCAAGGACCTCGAAGCAGGTATCGCAGCGCTGGAACGCTTGCCGTGCGATGTGCTGCTCACGCCGCATCCCGAGTTCACGAGTCTGTGGTCGATCATCGATGCGAACGGCACGGGCGACCGCGAGAAGCTCATCGATGCGGCGGCCTGTCAGCGGTACGCGCGCGCCGCGCGGCAGTCGTTGGCGAAGCGTCTCGAACGCGAGCGCTAGTTTTTTCAAGGAACGTCTCCGTCCCGCTCGAACAGGAAGCCCTCATCCATCCAGCCCATGACTCCGCCGGTCATCAGCTTGACGGGGCGACCGAGCTGCGCGAGGCGCAACGCGCCGCGCGCAGCTCCGTTGCAATGAGGGCCGGCGCAATACACGACGAACAGCGTGTCGGCGGGATAGTTGTTCAGTCGAGAGGCGGTCAGCTTGCCGTGCGGGATGCTGATCGCGCCCGGCAGGTGGCCCCGCGCGTACAAGTCGTGACTGCGGACGTCGACGAGCACGAATCCCGGCGACCCTGACTGCATCGCCTCGTGCACGTCCCAGCAATCGGTTTCGAAGGTGAACGACGCGGCGAAATGTGCAATGGCGAGCTCGGACGATGCGGCGGGAACTTGCGTAACGGCATTCGGCATGGCGAACTGTCTCCTAATGAGCGGAAGCGGGGCCGAATCAGTCTCGCCGTTGCAGTCGCTCTCCGGCCATTCGCAACCATGCCAAATTCCGTGAACATCCTGCCAACATCCGCCGCGCCTTCGAATCGGCTCGTCGCGACACTCGTGTACGACCAGCTCTGCAGCTTCGAATTCGGCTGCGCCGTCGAGGTCTTCGGGCTGCCGCGCCCGGAGTTCGGCGACCAGTGGTACTCGTTCGTGACATGCGCCGCGGATCCCGGTCCGATGCGCGCCGTCGGTGGGGTGCAGGTCACGGCGGAAGCGGATCTTTCGCTGCTCGCACGCGCCGGCACCGTCATCATTCCCGGGTGGCGCGGCGCCGAGGCGCTGCCGTCCGATGAGCTCATTGCAGCGTTGCAGGCAGCGCATGCCGCGGGCGCGCGCCTCGTCACGATCTGCTCCGGCGTGTTCGTGCTCGCCGCCGCGGGTGTGCTGACGAATGAAACCGTGACGACGCACTGGCGCTACGCGGACACGCTGCAAGCGAAATATCCGCGCCTGAACGTGGACCCGAACGTGTTGTACGTGGATGCCGGCCAGATCCTCACCTCGGCAGGCAGCGCCGCGGGGCTCGATTTATGCCTGCATCTCGTGCGCCGCGACTTCGGGCCGCGCATCGCGAATCAGGTCGCGCGGCGCCTCGTGATGGCGCCGCATCGCAATGGCGGGCAGGCGCAGTTCATCGAGCGTCCGCTGCAAGCGCGCGCCGACGATCGCCTTTCCCGAGTGATCGCGCAGCTCGGCGAGCGTATCCACGAGCCATTCACGATCGCCTCGATGGCGCGCGCCGCGGCGATGAGCCCGCGCACGTTCATGCGCCGCTTCCGCGATGCGACCGGACGGTCACCGGCCGAATGGTTGATCGACGCCCGCATCGAGCGCGCCCGCGAATTGCTCGAGAGCACGGATCTCAGTGTCGATGAAATCGCGCGGCACTCTGGATTCGGCGTGAGCGCGACGCTGCGCCATCATTTTCGGCGCAAGGTTGCGTTGAGCCCGTTGGCGTATCGCGCGCGCTTCGGAGCGAAAGCGGCGGTCGCGACCTAGATCGCTTTTCGACTGCAGGGCCCGGCGGCATCGCCATGCGCAGCGAGTTGCCGCGCCGCTCCTTCATGGCTCATGCCATGTCGGCTCTCCCTGTGCTTCATCCCAGCGCCAGCCGGGCAGGCCAGGCACGATATGAACGCCGCCGACCCAGCGCGGCGGTGGTCGCAACGAATGCCAGTCGCGCGTTCCGCTCGACACACCGCGGCCCGCCTGCGTCAGTGTGAGCCTGTTGTCGAACGATCGTTCGCCCGCAGCCCCGACCGTGCGCAGCACCGCGGGCTCCGCGGCGCGTTCCATTTCTCGCACGACGCGAGCGACGCCGGCATCGCCGATGAAGAACAGGGGCTCGCGCTTCATCAAGGTGTGAAAGAGCGCATTCAGCGTGATGCCGTTGGCCTCGCCAATAATCCGCAGGATCGAGCGCTCGGTGAGACTCGTGCCGTCGCGAGTGTCGGGAAGCTCGCGCAGCTGACGCAATAGCGCTGGCGCCATCATGGGCAGCGCGGGAGAGCCGGATCGTGCGATCCGCGCCAGCCGTCCTGGGTCCGGTGACGTGAAGGCGTTCCAGACGTCGCGACCGAGCGTGAGCTGCGCGTCGGTCACTGACTTGCGCGTGGACCACAGCATGCGCAGTGCTTCCGGCGGCAGCTGTCCGACGCCAATGAAGCGGTCGCCGCCCGGAAAATCATTGGCGAGAACGCATTCGAGCACTCGGGGCCGTCTGCCGTTCGCGTAGTGCGCGAGCAGGCGGGCGAGCGCGAGCTGATCATAGGTGTCGTACTCCATCCAGAGGACGACGCGTTCGTAGGTGTCCGCGGTGTGCTCGAGCACTTCGTCCTGTCGCAGCTCGTTCGCAAGGACGCTCTCATGATCGAGCGGCTGGGAGTCCCCCAGAACATCCCGGAAGCCGTTGACGATGAACTGAGCCATGCGCTCATGTCGGTCGGGTCCGTTCGTGACCGGCCCCTGACAATAGGGCGTGATGTGCGCGTGGAAGTCGCCGGTGAATCCGGCAAGGCGCAGCGCGTGCTGAATGTCGTGGCCGCAGCGTACGTGCAGCGTCTTCATCTCGCCGTCGAGCGCGGATCTTCCTTGCGCCATGGCCGTCCGCTCGTGGTCCATCGAAGCGATGTGTGCCTTCAAGTGTGTCCAGCTCGTGAAGCGCAGCTCGCGCGCGATGGCGAATTGCGCGTCGGCAAGCTTCAAGGCAGCGGTGGGCGGGTTCGCCATCCTCGCGGGCTCGCGCGCAGCCCGGATGCGTGCCAAGGAGTCGCGATCGCCCGCTTTCGCGGCGCGCAGCAGCTCCTTGGCGCGATGCTTCTGTTGTTCGAGATTGAGTCGAAACGCCGAGGGCATCCGCTCGTTGCGGTCAGTCATGACGATCCCCTTTCAGATGCCTGCGTCCGCCTCAGACAGAAAAGGGACATGAATAAGGAGCCCGAATCGAGTGTCGTGGGCGCAGCCCTTTCCGCGGACGTGGATGCTCCGACCGAGCGGGCTGCATTGTGTGAGGCGGCAATCGAACTCGTCAATCGAGCACGGACAAGCGTGTCGAAATCACTCACGTGCTTCATACGATTTGCGCGGACGGCGCGAATGGCGTTCGCGCACAGGGCCGCAACCTGTTCAATGCACAAGGATCTTTGCCAGGGCGCGTTCGTTTGCTCGGCTGAGTGGCATCGGCAATGGGGACCAGCATCATGCGAACGGCAATTTCGGATCCGACGATCTGCGCGGCCACTCCTTCTCACACGACGCTGCCGCTCGCGGCGCTGATGCTCGCGCTCGGCGTCATCTTCGGTGCATCGATCGCGAATGCGGCGCCGCCGGTGGTGTCGGCCGGTGACGATCGATCGATCGAGGCGCCGGCCGTCGTGGTGCTCGCGGGATCCGCCACGGACGACGGCCCCGCGGAGTCGCTCGTCTATTCGTGGAGCGCGGAGCCCGCTGGCGTCACGTTCACGACGCCGAACGCGGCGAGCACCGAAGCGAGGATTCCAGCGGCGGGGGCGTACACCGTGACGCTGACGGTGAGCGACGGCGCCGAATCAGGATCCGATGCGCTCGTCGTGACGGCGGAGCCCGCCGTCTACCCGAGCGCCGACGATGACACGCAACCCGACAACGGTTGGGTACGTGCGGCGGCCGCCGATGTCGGTATGAATCAAGCGTTGCTCGATCAAGCCGCCGCGTACGCCTCATCGGCACCATCGGGAGCGGGGGCGGGAATGATCGTGCGACGCGGCCGCCTGGTGCATTCGTGGGGTGATATTGACCTGCGCTACGACCTCAAGTCGACGACCAAATCGGTCGGCGGCATGGCGCTCGGCATGGCGATGGACGATCTGCTGTTGACGGTGACGGACCGAGCCGACGCTCATCTGTCGAGCATCGGAGTGCCGCCCGATACCAATGCGCAGACGGGATGGGTTCCTGAGATCACGGTGCTGCAGTTGGCGACACACACCGCTGGATTCGACAAGCCCGGCGATTATCAGGAGCTGCTGTTTCAGCCTGGCACGACCTGGTTCTATTCTGACTCGGGTCTCAATTGGCTCGCCGATCTGCTGACGGGCGTATTCGCCCGTGATCTCGACGCGCTCATGGCCGAGCGCGTCTGGCCCGTGCTGGGCGTGAATGCCGACGACGTCGTGTGGCGCTCGATGGCGAGCGGCTATCGGCCAACGCCGAGCGCCGACGGCATCGAGCATCGCGAGTTGGCCTCCGGAATCATCGCGAACGTCAACGCGATGGCGCGCGTCGGTCTCCTGTTCCTGCGGCGTGGCATGTGGGGCGGCCAACGGGTTCTGTCAGAGGCGTTCATCGATATGACGCAGACCCCGCGAGCGGAGACCGCGGCGGCGGCCAATCCCAATGCCACGGAGTTTCCCGGCGCCACGCTCGATTACGGCTTGTTGTGGTGGACGAACGAGACGGGACAGATGCCGAACGTGCCGCGCGATGCCTATTGGGCGTGGGGTCTCGGCGATAGCCTCATCGTCGTCATTCCGAGTCTGGACCTCGTGATCGCTCGCGCGGGGCCGCAAGCGACCGAGGCGAGCGCCGGACGAGTCTGGAACGATTCGGATTGGAACGGCGACTATGCGGTGCTCATACCATTCCTGGAACCGATCGTTCAGTCCGTCACGCAATGACCCGCGGGGTGGGAGAGCCGCCGTTGACCGATCGCATGCGCGGAGTTCCTGAGGCCGCAAGGGGAATCCCGCAGTGATGGCGCACGTCCCTCGGATTGGAATTGCAGCGCCACGATTCGTGGTGACACGATTTTCCGGGGGATACGATGAAGAGCCTGGTCCGCATCTCTGCAGCGGTATGCGCTGGGACAGTCTTGTTGACGCTCGCGACGGCTCCGGCACGCGCGGAAGAGCCGGCGGCGTCCTTGACGGCGCCGAGCGCCCCGGCGGCCACCGAGAATCCGCGCGCGCTCGACCGTGAAGGCAAGCGCATCGTCGGCTTCGAGCTGATGAGCGAGACCGAGGTCGCGGGATATCGCTCGCTGCTGTTTTCGATCCGAGACCCCGCGGCACGCGAGCAAGCGCGCGCCGAGCATCGCAAGGCGATGGAAAAGCGCGCGGCGGAGCGCGGGGTGAAGCTGCAGGAATGATGGTCGATCAAGGCGGGCGCCTGGGCGAGACGCTCAGGCGCTGCCTTGGTGGGTGGTTGCCGAGGCTTGCCGACTCGCATCTCTTTAAAAGGTTCGCCAGCGGGCGCTGGACGCTGCCGGTCGCGCAGCGGGTGAGGGCGTCGGGAATGTAATGAATTCACGCTCGGAATAGCGCGAGCCCTGCACTGCACGTCACGTCTCGCTCGCTGTACTCTCCGCGCCGAGAACGCCCGCGGTGATTCGGTCGAGTGACATAAGTCGATGCAGAGAGTGTCCACGGAAAACGTGCCCGAACGGGAGCGGCTCGCGTACGTCCACGATTTCATCGCGCGTCATTGGGCGGGCATGCGTTTCGCCCCGCTGGCCACGGCGGCAGATCTGCGCATCGACATTTCAGTGTTCGATCTGCCGGATGCCGTGGGCATCGCGCGTGCGCACTATCCACCGATCGTCGGCAGCCGCCCGCGCGATCTGCTGAGCGACGGACGCGACAACTACACGCTCGCGATCGTCTCCGAGGACCACGAGATTGCCGTCGACGGGCGGCGCGGTTTCACCGTGAAAGGCGGCGACCTCATGCTGGTCAACGAAGCGACGTGCTTCGAAGTCCGGCATCCCCGGGCCGCAACGGTCGAAGTCGTCTCGCTCGGCTGGTCCCAGCTTGCCGCGCGCGTGCCGCGTCTCGACCTCGAGCCGTTCTATTGCATTCCCAGCAGCGCCCAGGGGGCCTCCTGGTTCGTGGGTTACGCGAATCTTCTGCGGCAAGCCCCTCCGCAGGGCGACGCGGCTCGCCAGACTGCCGCGAACCATATCCATGATCTGCTGGCGCTCGTGCTCGATGATTTCGTACAGGGAGGTACGGAACGCAACGAGCGCGGTATCCGCGCCGCACGGCTCGAGCTGATCAAGAAGGACGTTCTCGATCGCGTTCGCGATCCGTCGCTCACCGTCGGCTCCGTGGCCAGCCGCCAAGGCGTGACGCCGCGCTACGTGCAGCAGCTGTTCGAGCGCGACGGGACGACGTTTACGAACTTCGTGCGTGACAGCCGCCTGGCCCTGGCGTATCGCAGGCTCGAAGGCCCCGACCGAATCAGCATCGCCGAGATCGCCTACGAATGCGGATTCGCCGATCTGTCGAACTTCAATCGCGCGTTTCGCCGCCGGTATGGCGTGACCCCATCGGGTGTCCGCGCGGAATCGCTCCGCAAGCGCCTGCGCTGACATCTCGCCGTCAGCGCCGAGCTACGTACCTTCGTACCAGTCGTTCGCTCCGTGCCGCATCGGTTCGCCTGAGTCCAAGACAGGCGAGCGGGCGCTCGCGATGCTATTCGGATGACACATCGCCAGACGCACCGCTCCGAGACGGCGGGAAAGAAGTCTCCACATCGCAGCCTTGGGATCATCCTCGCGGGCGTGGCCGCTCTGCTTGCCGGATGCGGTTCGAGTTCGAGCGATCGACCGCGCAACGAGCCGCCGCCAGGGCAGGAACAACCGCCACCACCACCGCCGCCGCAAGATCCTGTCGCCGCGGCTCCAACTGCGGTCGGCACTGCGCTCGCGACAGCTGCGACGCAAGTCATCGGTGCGGCGGGCGGCATTGTCGAATCCGCCGACGGCGCGTTGCGTATCGAGGTCCCGGCAGGCGCACTCGCGTCGGACCAGACCGTGAGCATTCAGTCGATCTCGAATCATGCTCACGGAAAAATCGGCGGTGCCTTTCGGCTCGGCCCCGAGGGCGTCGCGTTTGCCCGCCCGGTGCGCCTCACGTTCCAATTCTCGCCCGAGCAGATTCTCGGCACGGCGCCGCGACTGCTGCGCGTGGCCAGCCAGAACAGCGGCGGCTTCTGGGAGCTGCATGAAACGCTGACGCTCGATGCCGATGCGGGCACGGTGTCGATCGATACCAATCACTTCAGCGACTGGTCGCTCGTGACCGGCGCGCTGCTTTCGCCACAGTCCGCTACGGTGAAGCCGGGCGAGACGGTTGCGCTGTCGGTCGTGCTCTGTGAGCGCGTGCAGACCGACGATCTGCTCGCGCCGCTCGTGGCGGAGTGCCGTACGAGCGAAGTGATTCGCAACCTGGTGCGGAACTGGTCGGTCAACGCCGCGCCGGGCGGCAATGGCACGGTCGGCACCGTTGTCGTCCAGGACGATCGCTCTGCGCTCTACACGGCGCCGGCCACCGCGCCGCAGCCCAACGAAGTCGCCGTCTCCGCGGAGTACACGACGCTGCAAGGTGAGCTGGTGACGCTCGTGTCGAACATTCGTGTGCAATCCGGTGTGTGCACGCCGGCGACCGCGGGCGGGCCGTGCGCGTTCGATCTCGTCGAGTTCAACGGAGAGTCGTTGCCGTACGAAGGCCTGCCGCGTGAACCCTGGGAGAATCCCGAAACCGTCAGGTCCGGTCGGCTATCGCTGTGGGACGCCGACGGGAACGGCGATGGCACCTGGTCGCTGCGGATCGTGTGGTCCGAGGCGAGGATGTCCGGCAATCTCGAGCAGTTCGAACAGCTCGCGGGTGATTTCACCACGGAGTCGGACGGCCGGCTGCGCTTCACGATCCTGGGTAGCGGCACGACGTTCACGGGCGCGCTTCAGCAGGGCGCGGTCACGATCGAAGGCTATCCGTTCTCGACGAACAATGTGACCGTGTCGGCACGGCTCAGATTCGTGCCGCAGTAGCGACCTGCAACAGGTCATCCGCGTGCCGATCCCCGAGCAATCGCGCTCGGCTCGCGCACGCGGAGAGCTCGGCGAGCAACTCGCACTCGGGCACGGGCTTGCTGATCAAGTAGCCCTGCAGGTACATCGACCGATGTTCGAGCAGCATGTCGAACTGCTGCGGCCGCTCGATGCCCTCGGCCGTGACTTCCAGCCCGAGCCCGCGGCACATCGACACGATGGCGCGCGCAATCGCGGCCGAGCGCTCGTTCGAATCGATGCGGTCGATCAGGCTGCGATCGAGCTTGATGCGCGTCAGCGGCAGCTGCTCGAGCGAGGACAGCGACGAATAGCCGGTGCCGAAATCGTCCAGGGCGATGCCGACCCCGCGTGAGCGCAGCGTACGCAGCGTTTCCGCGACGTGGCGTCCGGTCTGCAAGACGCTCTCCGTCAATTCGAGCTCGATGCAGCGCGGGGGCAGCTCGAACTCAGCCAGCAGCCCGTCGAGGTGATCGACGAAGCCGCTGCCTTGCAGCTGTCGCGCCGAGACGTTGACGGCGATGCGAACGTCCGGCCAGTCGCCGTGATGCAACCGCGCGGCCGCCGCAACCGCCGTGCGCAATACCCATTCGCCGATTTCGATGATGAGGCCGGACTCTTCGGCGACGGCGAGGAACTCGCCGGGATTCGCGACGCGTCCGTCCGGCGTGCGCCAGCGGATCAACGCCTCCGCGAGGTCCACGGTGAGCGTCTCGACGCTCAGCTCGGGCTGAAACGCCAGCTCGAACTCGCCGCGGTCGAGCGCGCGCCGCAGCCCTTGCTCGATCCCGAACTTCGTCGCGGCCGCTTGCAGCAAGTGCGGCGAGAACATCGCGAGCTGCGTACGGCCGAGCTCCTTGGCATGAAACAACGCGACATCGGCCGCTCGCAGCAGGGAGGCCGGCGTCATCTCGTGATCCGGGTAGATGCTCGCGCCGACGCTCGCGCTCACCATCAGCTCGCGCTTGTCGATCCACAGCGGCTCCTCGAACGCCGTGATGATGCGCTCGCCGATCGCGCGCACTTCATCGGGGTCGGTGACGCGCGTCGCCACGATCGTGAATTCATCGCCGCCGAGACGGGCGGCGAAGCCGATGTCGGCCGTCAGGGTGCGCAGCCGATCGGCGACGGCCACGATGACGCTGTCGCCAAACTCGTGCCCCATCGAGTCGTTGATGTTCTTGAAATTGTCGAGGTCCAGGAAGTACACGCCGATCACGGCGCCCGTGTCGCGCGCCGCGGCGATCGCGGCTTCGAGCGAGACGGAGAACTGGCGCCGATTCGGCAGCAGCGTCAGCGGATCTTGCTCCGCCAGGACCTGCAGCTGGCGAGTGCGCTGCTCGACGCGGTGTTCGAGCTCGGCATGATGCCGCGACATGCGCTCGCGAGCCGCCGTCACCTCGGCCGCCATGCGATTGAACGCGAGCGCCAGCGTGTCGAGCTCCTTGATGCCGCCGCCCTGGAGCGGCTCGATCGAGCCGCGCGCCAGTTGCTCGGTCGCTCGCAGCATGGTTCGCACCGGGCGAACGATGCTGAGGACCGTCGAGATCGAGATCGTCAGCAGGATGGCCAGGGCAGCGACGGTCAGCGCGGCGAGCAAAGCGCGTCGCGCGCGCGTGTCGGGTGCGCTGATGTCGACGGCTGCGGACGGTGACGCTGCCGCGGGGGAGAGAGGCGCTACCTCGGCCGCGGCGGCACTCGTAACGGCGGGCGCCTCGACGGCGACCGTCGCTGGCAGAGGCGCGCGCTCGAGACGTCGCGCGGCTGCTCGCGCACTCGCCGTGGCGGTCGCGAAGCGCTGCTTCTCGCGCTGCCAGCGCACTTCTGCGTCCTCGATGGCGAGCCGCGCCGCGAGAATATGCGAGAAGCCTTCTTGCAGCGTTCGTGTCCAGGCCTCGCCTTGCGAGCGTTGGAGGCTGCGTTCGTTGTCACGCAGTCTGTGCTGGAATGCTTGCTCGCTCGCGAGCAGGGCTTCGATCGCCGAGGCATCGCCGATCGTGGTCCAGGCGACGAAATTGCGGCGCACGGCGTCGAGCTCGTTGCTGAGCTCGACGAGCACCTGGCGCGCGACGACGCGCCCGAAAATCTTCCAGGCGCGATCCATCGACTGCTTCAGCTGTTCGTTCACCGCCTCGAACCGCTGGGCATATTCGGCGTGCGTCGCC
>JAEYXD010000123.1 GCA_023428645.1 Pseudomonadota bacterium | reverse complement strand
GCCGTGTCCTGGGCACGCGCGGCATCGTGGGCGCACAACAGCGCGATACCATCGGTAAGCGCGCTCTGGCGCATGGCCGTCAGCACGAACTCACGCAGCGTGGCCGGATCGTCGACCAGCTCGCGCTGAACCGCGGCTTCGAGACCGTTCGAGAACGAAAAGCCGCCGATGGGCAACGCCGAGTCGCCGAACTGCAGCAGGTGCAGCAGTCGCGGCAGATGCGACGCGCGAGTCAGCTCGATGATCCTGGCCGCGTCCGCCTCCTGAGGTCGGGTCGTCATGGCGCTGCTGTACGCATGGGCTCGTCGTGCGCGTGAGGCTGCGAGCCGTGCGAGTGGGCCACCGCGCCGCCGAACAAGCGGCGGGACTCGTGAGGTGCCAGGTACGGGATGACTTCCGCGCCGGGCATGAAGTCGTAGCGCACGCCGGGGAAGGCATGCGTCTTCATCACGGACGCCATGACTTTCAGATCGACCGTCAGCGGTACGAAGACTCGCGTGTCCTTCACGATGGCCGGCCAGTGCTGGTTGCCGAGCGCATGTCCGAGCTCGAACACAGTACGCACGAGTGCCTCGGCGCTGCCGCCGGTCACCGCGGCCAGATCGATGACCATCACGTCATTGAGGTCGATGTCCGCCACGATGGCGTGCCGCCGCGATTCGTCCCAGAGCAGAATATCGCCGTCGCGCAGCCGCGTATTGCGCGCGAGCGCCAGCGCGACCTCGACGCCTTGATCGGTCGCCTTGCGCAGTCGACTCTTTTGCGCCTCCCATTGATCGAGCCTCAGCCGGTCGATATCGGCTGCCGCGAGGCGCTCGCGCCACGGCGCTTCCTGCGAGTTGCCGACGACGCTTTCGACGATGATCATTGCTCGTCCTCCAGTGACACAGGCTCAAGTGAAGAAATAGGTTTGATTGAGCGCGATGGTCTTCGGAGGCGTGACCGTGGCGTGCGTGCCGTCGACCTTGACCGCGAAGGTTTGCGGATCCACATCGATGCGCGGCAAGTAGGCGTTGCGGACCATGTGAGCCTTGCCGAGAACGCGCGTGGTATGGACTGGCTTGATGATTCGACGCAATCCGTAGCGCTGTGCGACGTTGTTGTCGTAGGCCGCACGCGATACGAACGTGACCGAGGTCTTGTGCAAGGCGTCGCCGAACGCCGCGAACATGGGTCGGTAGTACATCGGTTGCGGCGTGGGCAGGGACGCGTTGGGATCGCCCATGTTGGCCCACACCACCAGCCCCCCTTTCAACACCATCTTCGGCTTGACGCCGAAGAAGCCGGGCTCCCAGAGCACGAGGTCCGCCAGCTTGCCGGGCTCGACCGAGCCCACGACGTCCGCAATGCCAGCGGTGATGGCGGGATTGATCGTGACCTTCGCGATGTAGCGCAACACGCGAAAGTTGTCGTTGTCGGGACTGTCTTCCGGCAAGGCGCCGCGCGCCTCCTTCATGGCGGAGGCCGTTTGGATCGCGCGCAGGAATGTTTCGCCGATACGCCCCATGGCCTGCGAGTCGCTGCCGATGATCGAGATCGCGCCCATGTCGTGCAGGACGCTTTCCGCCACGATCGTCTCGGCGCGCACGCGGCTCTCGGCGAACGCGACGTCCGAAGGAATCTTCGGGTTCAAGTTGTGGCACACCATGATCATGTCGAACAGCTCGGCCACCGAGTCCTGTCCGCAGGGGAGCGTCGGATTGGTCGAGCTCGGCAGCACGTTGCTCTGCCCCACGACCTTCAGCAGATCGGGCGCATGACCGCCGCCGGCACCTTCGCTGTGATACGTGTGAATCGTTCGTCCGTTGAATGCGGCGATCGTGTCCTCGACATAGCCGGACTCGTTCAACGTGTCCGTATGCACCGCGACCGACACGTCGTAGTCATCCGCGACCGTCAGACATGTGCGTATCGCCGCGGGCGTCGTCCCGTAATCCTCGTGCACCTTGAAGCCCGCCGCACCGCTCAAGAGCTGCTCGATCAGCGGCTTCGGGCTGGAGCAATTGCCCTTGCCCTGGATACCGACATTGATGGGGAGCGCCTCGAACGAGCGCATCATCATCTCGATGTTCCATGGTCCGTTCGTCGTGGTGACGCCGCACGTGCCATCGACCGGGCCGACGCCGCCGCCCCACAACGTCGTAATGCCGTTGGACAGCGCCGCGTACACCTGCTGCGGCGAGATGAAGTGCACGTGCGTATCCATCGCGGCGGCCGTGAGAATCAAATGCTCACCCGAGATGGCGTCGGTTGCGGTGCCGGTCGCGAGCCCGGGCGTCACGCCTTCCATCGTGGCGGGATTGCCGGCCTTGCCGAGTCCAACGATCTTGCCGTTGCGAATGCCGACGTCCGCCTTCACGACGCCCACGATCGCGTCGATGACGGTCACGTTCGTGATGACCAAATCGAGACAGCCCGCCTCCTGCGTCAGCATGTTGTCCGATCCCATGCCGTCGCGCAGCGTCTTGCCGCCGCCATACTGAAGCTCGTCGCCGTACCGCGCGCGCAGATCGCGCTCGATCTGCACGTATAAATTAGAGTCGGCGAGCCTGACCTTGTCGCCCAGTGTCGGACCGTACAGGTCGGCGTACTGCTGTCGAGAGATCTGCGTCATGATCGTGCCCCTTTGCATGTCGGCGACGACGGCAAGGATGATCAGCGGCTACTTACGTGTACCCTTGGTGCCCTGACCTGAAGTCGGCGCCGCGCCGGGATCTTGTGACTTGAAGCCGAACTTGGCGGCGCGACGGATGGCTCGCTCGCGATTCGGCCTGTAGTCCGGGTTCGGACCGTCCCCCGACCAGCCATCCACCAGATCGTTGAAGCCATAAACGAACTGCTTGCCGCTGTACGGCACCAACGTGACCTCCTTCTCATCGCCCGGCTCGAAGCGCACGGCGGTGTTCGCGGGAATATCGAGCCGCTGGCCGAACGCGGCCGCGCGATCGAATTCCAGATATCGATTGGTTTCGAAGAAATGGAAATGCGAGCCCACTTGAATGGGCCGATCGCCCGTGTTGCGCACCTTGAGCTTGGTGCGCGGGCGACCCGGATTGATCTCGATCGGATCCTTTGCGAGCACGTAGCCGCCGATCGGGCGGCCGAATTTGTGGGCCAGGTTCGTGTGCCCTGGCTGCGGGCTGGCGCTAGCGGGCTGTTTGGGCGTGTTGGCCATGGCGAACTCCTGCATGCATCGTGACGACCCCGGGCACCGCGAGTGAGCACTGTTCAACGGATGGGACTGTGGAGACTCACCAGGCGGCTGCCATCGGTGAAGATGGCCTCGACTTGAATCAGCGGCATCAACTCGGGGACGCCTTCCATGACGTCGGCCGCCTTCAGCACGTCGTGCGCGCCGTCCATGACCTCCTCCACCGTTTTTCCTTCGCGCGCGCTGTCGAGTACATAGGCGCTGAGCACCGCGACCGCCTCCGGATGGTTGAGTTTGATTCCTTTCTCTTTACGCCTGTTCGCCACGCCGGCGAGCGTGTGGATCATCAACTTGTCGAACTCCTTCGGAGTGAGGTGCATGGTGCGTCCTCCTGGGCCACGAGCGAGAGTGCTCGGAATCGCCGGCGGCAAGCGCCAGGCACCGATGGGCTTCGCGCCGATTCACGACGACTGCTTCGAGCAAGGTTCGGCTACGCCTTTCAAATACGCGCTAAAGAGGCCGGTTCCTCGATCGTCGTGCCCGTTATACGGCTGCAAGCGCCTCAGCCCTTGCGGGAGAGTGAAGCACTACGCCGACGAAGCATTCGGTTACGCACTCGCGGCAGCGCCGACAAGAAGCCTTCAGCAAAGCCGCGTCGCTGACAAAAAAACGTCTACGCTGTTGATCCTGCAACGTATGGGGCGCCACCCTCTCGCATCCCCGGCACCATCCTCGCGCCGCCCTGACACTTACAGCGATTGATCGCAGCAGCGGCATCTCACCGACAGGGATCGCCTGATCCGCGCATCGGGGTCCTGCGGCGGCCGCGACACGCATGAGCGCCCCTTCTTGCTGCAGGCGATGACTGGCGAACGCCGGCCGCCCGCGGCCGCCTAATTCTCCCAGAGCAACGCGAAGACGCTGCCACGTTCGCCACATCGTCCCTCGCTCGACCACGCGTGCGCCGTATCTCGCGCGCACGCTGCGCTTTGGATCGCTGATCATGATGAAAAGACTCGTCTGGCTCCTGCCCTTCTTCGTCCATGGCTGCGGCGGCAGCAGCCAGCCCGCCGCTGCACCGACGCCGCCGTCGGGCTCCATCGATGTTCCAGCCTCGGCCCCAGCGACCGCGCCCGAACCCGTGCGCGCCACCGTGTGGCTCTCGACCTATGACGGATCACAACGCCTTGCGAAGCAGCAGGCGATCGAGTTCTCCCAGCAAAGTGCGAGCGCGCCAGACGCGATCACCATCGATATCGACGAGACGCGAACATTCCAGACGATGGCGGGCTTCGGCGCCGCCTTGACCGAGTCGTCAGCGTGGCTGATCGGGACGCGCTTGAGCCCGGAACAACGCGACACGCTGATGACCAGGCTCTTCGACGAGCACGAAGGCATCGGGTTGAGCCAGATGCGTCACGGCATCGGGGCCACTGACTTCTCGCTGAAGAGCTATACGTACAGCGATGCATCGAGCGAGGAGCACACGACGAATGCCCCGCCGCCCTTCACGATCGAGGCCGAGCGCAGCTACGTGCTGCCGCTCATGAAACAGGCGCTGAGCCTCAATCCTGACTTGCGCATCATGGGGACGCCGTGGAGCGCGCCCGCCTGGATGAAGGCCAATGGCGCGCTCAACGGCGGTGCCCTGCGGCCCGAGATGTACGCCGCCTTCGCCAACTACCTCGTGGACTACTTGCGGGCGTTTGCCGAGGAAGGCGTCCCGATCGACAGCATGACCGTACAGAACGAGCCGCTCCACGAGTCGCCGAGCTATCCCTCCATGCGCATGGAAGCCCACGAGCAAGCCGACTTCATCGGCAATCACCTCGGCCCCGCGCTGCTGCAGGCGGATCTGGACACGCGCGTGTTCGTCTTCGACCACAACTGGGATCGGCCGGAGTTTCCCATCCAGGTACTCGATCATGCGGGCGCGCGGCAATTCGCGGCGGGCACGGCGTTTCACTGTTATGCGGGCGATGTGTCCGCCCAGAGCCGCGTATATGAGCTGCACCCGGACAAGGAAATCCGCTTGACCGAATGTACGGGCTCGATGGGCTCGGACTTCGGCTCGGACATGCACTGGTGGATGCGCAACCTGTTCATCGGCGGCATGCGCAACTGGGCCAGCGCCGTCCTCATGTGGAACCTCGCGCTCGATGAGAGCTCCGGGCCGCAGAATGGCGGTTGTACGAACTGTCGAGGCGTCGTCACGATCGACCAGGCGACGGGGAACGTCACGTACAACGGCGAATACTATGCGCTCGGGCACGCGAGCCTCGCCGCGCGGCCCGGCGCCTCCCGCATCGAGAGCTCGCACAGCGACGGAGCGATCGACAGCGTGGCCTTCCTCAATCCGGACGGCTCCAAAGGGCTGCTGCTGCTGAACCAGCGCAGCGAGCCGACGCCTGTCACGATTCGCTGGCAGGGGCAGTCGGCCAATTACGATCTGCCCGCGCAAGCAGTTGTCACGCTCCGCTGGCCATAGCGCCGGATGCGCTGTTCGTGACCAAAACCGCAAAGCCAGGTGTTGGGCCGCAACTGCAGCGGTGTCGCCGGTGTCGCCGGCCTTCCACCTGGCACGCCGAGCCACGCGCAACCATTCCTCCAGATTGAATCTTTATCCCCGACGGTCTCCTGCGCCACACGTTAGGCTACGGTCTACAGCGGATGCCTGCTCGAGCGCGTCGACTGCGTCCGCATCTGCACGCCTGCGCGGACGTGACGCGCGTTAGGGTCCACGCCGAACAACTCGCGATCGCCGCGTTGGCAGCTTCGCTCATCGAAGTATTGAGGTAGTTGCCTTCCGTCGGTCAGGGAACTCCGCCAGCGCTTCCATGAGCTTCAAGGCGCCTCGATTCATGACACGAACTGACGCCAGCAACCTGGACCGCATAACCGTCAAATACGTCGAGCGCGAGGATCGCATTCGGCTCGCAGGACAGACGCCCGCAGGCGACGCCGTGATCGTCTGGATCACTCGCCGCTTGCTCGACCGATTGTTGCCTGCACTCACGCAGCGCGTCGAAAGCGCTCTGCGGGTCGAACGCGAAGATGCGCCGAGAGCCAGCGCGATGCAGCGTTTCGCTCAACAAGCCGCGAGAACGATGTCGACGCCGCAGCCTCCCGTACGCGCAGGAAGTGCGGCTGCGCAATGGCTCGCGCACTCGGTCGATGTGAGCTTCGCGCCGCGGCACGTGCTGCTGTCTTTCCATGGCGACGCGGCTCGACGAGTGGACCTCCCGCTGGAAGAGAGCAAGCTGAGACAGCTGCTCAATATTCTCTACGACCTGTATCGTCGAGCGGATTGGCCGACGGATGTCTGGCCGAGCTGGATGCGCCCGATGGAGACCCGCACGGCCGCCGCGGGAAGGCAGATGCATTGAAGCTAAGCCGAGCCACGGCACTCACTTCTCATTCACCCCCGCATCACGCTGCGTGGCCAGCTCCAAGCAGATCAACCCGGCGGAAAATCCGACCGAGATCCACAAGCACTGCAAGTTCAGGAATGAGTACGCAAGCGAGCCCGCGACCGCGCCCAGAATGAGCGCGAGCCACCGAAACAGATTGGGATGCCACGGCTTCGTGGAGCCGCATAAGCGGCCCGCCAGTCGCTGACCCAGCTTTACCAACGTGCCCGTCACGTACGTGACCGGCACGCTCACTTCACCCTCCTTCACGAACACATTGTTGGAGGCGCCCATCGCCACGGCAATCAACGCAACGGCGAGCTTCTCCTGACCGGACACCGTCAGGCCGGCGCAGATCCCCAGCACTGCAGTGACCAGCACCAACACACTCACCTGCTTGCCCCGAGGAATCATTTCCCGAAGAACGGCACCCGCGATCACACCCGACACAAACAGCGCGACGAGGCCGAGCGGCAGGAAGGTCGACACCGACCAGGCGGGACGCGAGAGATTGACGCCAAACTGCGTGGAATTGCCGCTCATGAACGAAACGAAGTAGCCACCGAGCACGCGAAAGCCCACGGCATCGTTGAAGCCGGCGAGACACGACAGGCTCGTCGCCATCATCAGGCTCGTTCGCTGCTCTGACATCATGGAGCTCGCCCGGCGAATGCGCTGCTGCGCGGAGCAGCGATCGTGATTCATGCTGGAGCGCACGCCCGGCACCGGCGCCAATCACGCGCTGCGCACTGCGAGCATCGGCATGCGGGTCATTGCGGCACGCTGTGAATGGGCGAGCAACTCGATGGTTCCACACCTTGGGCATTGCATGGGTCGGCCGTGCGGAGAGGCACACTTTCGGCCGCGCAGCATTTTGCAGCGCCCATCGGCGACCTTCTGCAGGGACACCGTTAACCAGCTGACGTTAAGCCAGGCGTCTCGACGCCACCCGCGCGCGGTGCCGCATCGGATCGTGGTTATCGTCGTCGCACGGCAGATCGGGAGCTGAATGCCTGCGCATGAAAGCTCACCGCATCCGCGCATCAGCAGCGGGAGATAGATTGGAGCCGATCGACATCGCTACCGAAGCGCGGCCTTCGTCGCGACTATCGAAGCGCTCAAAGCGGCGATGTAGTGGCGGAGTATTGCCCAACGGCTGGTGTTATCGCGTTGGCCGCGATCACGGCGAGTTCACATCGCGTTCGAAGCCAAGTAGTGTGTCGCGCTCAGCTTGCTTCACTCGAATCTGATCGATGGCCAAAAAATACTACGTGGTCTGGTCGGGCCGTCGGACCGGCGTCTTCGACGACTGGGAAACGACGCGCTCATTGGTGGATGGACACCCGGGCGCACGTTACAAATCGTTCCCGACCCTCACGGAGGCGCAAAGCGCCTTCCGTGCCGGCGCCACCGCGCTGCCGCGGCGTAAGACGGCTCAAAGCGTTGGCGCCAGCGAGCGCCGCTCAGAAAAGGAAGAGAAAACGGACACCGTGATCTTCTGCGATGGGGCCTGCGATCCGAATCCTGGAAAGGCGGGGTCCGGCATGGCCGTTTACCGCGACGATGCGCTGTCCGAGCTTTGGTACGGCCTCTATACCCCCGCCGGTACCAACAACATCGCAGAGCTCAACGCGCTTCACCAGGCGCTGGTACTTGCTGAGAAAGAACTCGAAGCCGGGCGGACCGTCACGATTCGCAGCGATTCCGCGTACGGGCTGAACGCGATTACCAAGTGGGCCGCGGGATGGGAGCGCAAGGGCTGGCGTCGCGCCGGCGGGGAGATCATGAACCTCGAGTTGATCAAGAAGATCTACGCGGACTACGGCCGCATCGGCGGGCGAGTCGAGCTCAAACATGTGAGCGCGCACGTCGGCATCGAGGGCAACGAATTGGCTGACCGCATGGCCATGTACGCGGTCGATCGACGCGAGAGCGAATGGCGCCGGTACCCGGAAGCGATCGATATCAAAGAGATACTACGCATGCGAGCCGGGTGATCGGTGTAGGTGAATCGCGAGCGTGCGCAGCGAACAGCCGTCGAGCTTGGAGCAGCGCTTGCGACTGCTGCGGATTCCGCGTCATGAGTTGGCAGGCCCAAAGCATTCTCTCTACAGTGCGGAACTCGCCGCAGTCTGCGGTCATTCATTCCGTGCGTAATGAACCCATGGGAGACACCCGTGACGATCAAGGACATAGGCCCGCGGCCGCAATCGTTCGATCTCGAAAGTGAGACGCTGGCGAATCGCAACTATCGCAGCGTCGTTTGGAGCGGTAAGCATCTTCAGGTGACGCTCATGTCCATTCCAGTCGGAAAGGACATCGGGCTCGAGGCGCATCCACAAACGGATCAGTTCTTGAGGCTCGATGGCGGACGGGGTCGTGTTCAGATGGGCCCGACCAAGGACAACCTGTCGTTCGAGCGGGAAGTTGGCGACGGTGACTGTGTTCTCGTGCCCGCGGGCACATGGCACAACATCACGAATATCGGCGATGAGCCGATGCAGCTCTACGCGATCTACGCGCCCGTGCATCACAAGGCCGGTAAGGTGCACAAGTCCTTCGAGGACGATCAAGCCGACAAGGACGACGATCCGCCAGAATGGTCGGTACAGCCGGTCGCAGTTCCTCCAGATGAGCACGCCTGATCGATGCGCGTGACGTCATAGGGATCTCTGCGAAGCTGAGATTCTGGATCGCGGGTGGAGCATCGGCCGTACTGGGCGGTGGCCCTCGCTGACAATCGCGCCCAGTGACACCCCTGCGACGAGCGGCTGCTTGCAACGCGCGAGTGATGCGTTGCAAGCAGCCAGCATGCTGAAGCGGGCTTGCGATGCGGGCCGAGCTTACCGTTGCGGCAATTCCTCGACCTTCCAGACCACTCGCTCGAAGCGTGCGAGCAGGCCCCTCATCTTCTCCTGGACGGCACGGAAGGCCGGGGCGCCCTCCGCCGCCGTTGCATCTTTCGCCCGCGCTTCGAGCGACGGGTAGTCGCATTCCCAAATCACATACGCGTGCCCATCGACATCGTTCGAGCGCAACAACACACGGCCCACCTCCAGGCCCAATTCGCGTCGCACCTGAGATGCTTGTAACCGCGTCTTGAGCACCTCCTGCTCGAGGCCCGGCTTCGGGTAGTAAAGATTCTGGACCACGATCTGTTCGTCGGCGGATGCCGGCGATGCCGCGAGGAACAGCAACGCACTCGCAATCGGGACGCGCCATTTGAAACGTCGAGCCTGCTTCATGACCTAGAACCTTGCCGTGAGATTGACGAAGTAACGTGAGCCGAGCCCGTCGTAGGTGTTGAATCTCGAGTTCCCGAAGTTCATCGATTGCGGCGGCTCTCGATCGAACACGTTGTTCACACCGGCAACCACTGCGAACTGGTCCGTCGCATCCCAGGACGCGACCACATCGAAGTAATGCTGCGCCGAGAGCTCAGCGGCTCCCGAACGCTCGCGCGCCAGACCGCCGACGGCGATACGATCATCTTCGACGGCGCCGATCATTCTCCAACGCAAGCTCAGCCCAAGCGGACCTTGATCCCAATTGATACGGCTCGTCGACTTGAACTTCGGCTTCACCTCGCCGCAGATCGTGCCGAACGTTCCGGCGCATTCATTCTTTTGATCAGGCAGGTCCGGAACGGGCGTCACCGTATAGCGCTCGAGCCAGGAGCCATCGAACGCGAACGAGAGGCTGCTCGAATTCGTGAACCAGCCCCAATCGAGATTCCAGCGATACGCAATCCCGAAATCGATACCGGCGACTTCGATGCTGGAGATGTTGACGTTGCGCGCGTCGATGCCGGGACCATTATCACCACCGATGCTGCCCGTGAGCGCATTGCGCGAAATCGCCCGGCAAGCGGCGCTCGATGGATCCTGCAGAATGTTGAAGCACAGATCCACGGTATTCGCTGCACCACCGGCAAGCGCACCGATCGCGCCTTCCAGCTCGATGTTGAAGTAGTCGAGCGTGATCCGCAGATTCGGCACCGACGCCGGTTGAAAAGTGGCGCCGATCGTAAACGTGTCGGCGACTTCCGGTTCGAGACCATCGTTACCGCCGATCAGCGTGTTCAGCGTCGTGCTCGTCTGTACGCCAGGATCACCGACGAGCGCCTCCGGCACCCCATTGCCTATGCACGTCGCGCGCAATCGGGCATCGGTGGCCGCACGCGGCGTGGCGCACGGATCGAGGATCACGGTGATGCCCGTCGACACCGGCGCGAACAACTCCAGGAGCGAAGGCGCGCGGATCGCACGCTGATACTGGCCACGCAGCGAGATCGAATCGTTGATGCCCCATTCCAGGCCACCGAAGTAGGTCCACACCTCACCCACGCCGCTGATGTCGTAATCGGAGTACCGCACGGCACCGTTCGCGGTGAGTGTGTCGATGAGTGGTAGATCACGCAGCAACGGTGCACGCAGCTCCGTGAAAAACTCCTTGACGGTGACCTCGCCCGCGGTGGCCGGCGCCGCTGCACTGAAGCCTGCCACATCTCCGGTCGCAGTGAATTCGTCGGGCACGAACTCCACGGCCGATTGGCGCCACTCACCCCCAAACACGAACCCGAAGGGTCCAGCCGGCAAGTCGAACAGCGTACCCGTCAAGCTCGCCGCGCCGACCTTGAGCGTGGACACCGAAGTGCCACCGGCACCATCGACGGACAAGTAATCGACACCCTCTGGGGTGATCGTATTCGCACCGAAAGGATTGATGGGCACACAGCCGCCCGCGGGATTCAAGCACGCGGACCCATCGGCGGTGACGAGCACGCCCTGGCTGAAGCGGCTGCGCGACAGAACGCCGCTGCGAGAGAGCGTGTTCGCCGTCCGCCCATAGCCAAACGAAGCATCGAAGACCAGATCCTGAAGCAGCTCCGCCGAGAGATCACCGATGTCACCGCGAACACCGGTAGTCACCTTGAACGCGTTGCGCTCCGTGCGCGTGCTGCGATCGCCGTGCTCCATCATGCGCCGCGCGATGCTCAACGACACCAGACCATCGTTCGCAATGCCGCCCCCTGGCCGCTGATCGTCGATCGCATCGAGCTGCGCGAACACGGCACGCAGCTCCGGCGTCACGAAGGGATTGTTCGTTTGGATCTGGACCGTCTGGCTCATCAGCGCCGGCGCAATGGGCATATCGACGACGTTGTTGCTGAAGACGCCTTCGGCGTAAGCCTCGACGCTATCGTTCAGCTCGAAGTTCGTGAATGCGGAAGCCGACCAGCGCCTTTGCGGAATCACGATGTTCGCGTACGGAGCCGTGTTGAACAGATCGTCCTGCGTGAAGGGACGCTGCACGCCGTCATCGACGATGAATCCCGTCGTGCCGGAGCTGCCGAGCCCGGCAGCTTGCAAGGCGTTTGCAAGCCCGGGATATGCGTTGAGCGCCGCGCCGGTGGGATAGCCGGAGAAGCGCCCCTGCGGCACGGTTGCATTGCCGCCGGTCGGCACGATGCGAGCTTGTCCGTCCGGCCCGATCACCTCGGCCAGCTCATCACGCGAGTAGCTGCGCGCACCAGCGCGCACGCCGGCGCGATCGAAGTAGTTGAGCGCAAATACCGCGTGTCCACGCCCCTCGGCGAAGGCGCCACCCGAGGTCACGTTGACGTCGAGCTCTTCACCGTCGCCGCGAAACGTCTGACCGGTTTTCGCCGAGACTTCGAAGCCCTCGAAACTGTCATCCAGCACGAAGTTCACGACGCCGGCGATCGCGTCGGAGCCATACACTGCAGACGAGCCGCCGGTAACCACTTCGACGCGCTTCACGAGCGCTTGCGGAATCGTGTTGAGATCCGCGAGCTGCTGTGCGTCGGCGAACAACCAGCGCCGGCCATTCACGAGGACGAGTGTGCGGTTGCCGCCGAGACCGCGCAAATCGGCGGAGGCGGTGCCATTGCCTTCCGTGATCGAGCCGGACGCCGACGTCAGTCCGGGGACGAGCTGCGGGAGCGTATTCAGAATGCTTTCGACGTTGGACGTTCCCGAGCGCACGAACTCCTCGGACGGCAGCGCGACGAGCGGGGCGGCCTGAGCTCCCTCGCTGCGCGCGATGCGGCTGCCAGTGACGATGACCTCTTGCACCTCCTGCTGTTGCGCGTGCGATTCCCCTGAGCCGGCCGCAAGCGTCAACACTGCAAGTGTCGTGGTGAGCTGGTGGCGGGTTCTCAAACCAAGCGGTGGTGCCGAAGACACGATTGTCAGCCTCATTCGAATGTACTAGTGATTCCAAGATTCGTTGCACACACGCGATGGGCACTTCGATCAGCGACGCTCCTCCTGCGCGTTGCTCGGATCAGTCAGACCCGCGCAAACACGCGAACAGCGAGCGCAGCACCCAAAGCGGTGCTCGCTGCTGTTGCAATCCGGTTGCTGGCTGCGTCTAGCGGGCAATGCCCGTCGTCGATGACTTTAGGAGACATTCGCTGGCGAGCGACGCATCTTGTGTTCACGTCTGTCGTGATCACGTCGCGCATGGGCTGTCCGCCCCCCTTGGATGCACGCGGTGTGCGCCGGAATCGTACTGACGACCCCTCGCGCACTGAATATCGAATGCTTATGGCTATATGAAAGGTTATCTCGCGAGCACGAGAAGGTTCCAGAACGGTCACTCGCGAGCTGCGAGCAGTCGATGTCGGTTACAAATCCACGCATGACTGACCGTGCACATTCCGGCTTGCTCCGCAGCTCCTGCGTGATCGCGCAGCGCCACCGTCTCGACCGGACGCTCAAGCGCCTTGATGTGGTCGGGTCACTCGCTTGCATCGACCGCAAGGGCAAGCAGTCTGGACAGGCCCCCGCTTCTTGACCCAACTCTTGAACGGGGAGTACCAATTTGGACAGACGCCGACTTCTTCGAGTTTCTCTGTGATTCGGGCCATTGATTGCTGGCACGAGTGAGGCGTCGTCACGCAACTTTCTACGCCTGCTGATTCGATCTGGCCCCGCTTTGCGATTGGCACAGGAGGTGCGGCGGGTTATCCGAAGAAAGACACTGGTTTCATTGAACGACACGCCTTGTTAGCACGTCGTTGATCACAACCGCTCAAGGCCGAGTCGGTCGCTGGCGTGCTACTTATCGCTGTGGTCCGCAATATCCTCGTCTGACCGACCACTGAGTCTAATTTGTTCACGCACGCGCCAACGAATACTCGTGGTGCAAAGATAGTCCGGGCTCGCGGGAGTCAATTGGATCGTTAGGATATTAGAGTCATTCCCGCGCTCTTCGCCGCACGCACGTCGAACGTCACTGTCTTCTCGCAACCTGCACTCGAAGCCGTGCTTTCGATCAAGCAGTCCGCGAAGTCTGCCGACCCTCGATTGAAAACGCGGAGCGCCTTCATGACTTGCTCCGCCCGATCGACCACGACCTCCTTGGTCCGCAGCAATGCGTCCAAAGCCTGCGCGACCTGCTGACGAGTCAACTCGTAATTGCCGCCGAGCACCCATACCAGCTCGACGATGGACACCAGCGACACAAACCCTGGGACGTCGACCGTCAACGCCTCCATGAGCTTGGCGGCCTTGGATGACTGCTTGGCATCGTCCTGCATGATGTAGCGAACGAGCACGTTCGTATCGATCCCAATCATCGGGCCGAAGCTCCGCGCGCTGCAATCGTGCGGTTCATCTCCTCGATCGACACGGTCTTGCCTGCCTTACCGAACATTCCCTTCAACTCCGTGACCGAGCGCGTCGCGGCAACAACCTCGAAGCGGCCAGGTTCAACCTCGAGGAATTCCACACGGTCTCCGGCCTCGACCTGGAGCGCTTGTCGCACGTCGGCCGGAATCGTGATTTGGCCTTTACTCGTCACTGTCGCGGTACTCATGTCTGGCCTCCTGAATACACGTCCTTACTTTAGAGTAAGGCGGAGCTGTTCATCAAGTCGGCACATCTCGTCGGCTCGGCTTCCATGGACTCCTAGGCGCGAGAGCCGACGGGTCAGTCGGCGGCCGACGCTGCGATTTCCCTGATCGTTCATTTCCGATCTGCTGCGTCCGCTGATATTCAGCGTGCCGACGAAGTCGCTTGCGCAGATGCCGCTATGGAGCCATGAGCAATGCACTCGATACAGAGGACTTGGTCCTTCTCCCGCTCGCGCTTGATCTGCTAGACCAGCATACGAGTGATGAGAACGCGAAGGCGCGTAGGGCGCCGATCTTGTCGGCAATCGGCAACGTCGCTTGGGAAGCTACGCGAGCGGCAGATGATGCGGCTTCACCAGCATGTGCCAATCCTGATGCTCTTCGAGAATCAGGGCGATTGCAGATCTTGTCGCTGTCTTGAGCGGCTCCGCACGGCTGGCGTGCGACTCGGCGCTGATGCAACCGTGTATCTCATCCACCGCAGTCTGCAGCTCGCGCGCAATCCGCTCTGAAGCGGCGTGCAAGCGGTACGCCTCCGATTGTGCCAGCGCGCCGTGCAATGAAGCGGCGACGGCTGGAAACACCGTCGTGATCAACGACAGCCAGCGCGAATGGATCACGAGATGCGCAAGCGCGGCGAGGGCGGTCAGCGCGAAGAGCCCGACGGTCACACGATGAATGCGGTGCTGCAACGCGTGTGATCGCGCGGCCACCGCGGTGTGATAAGCCTGCTGGGAACGCAGCACACCGGTCGCCCACTCACCGTACGCTGACACGAACTCGGTGTCCGACCATGCTTGCTCGAGCAGCTCCCGCGCTCGGCGTTCGTTGCGCTGGCACAGGTCCGCCACCTCACGGGGGATGCTCGTGCGCTGATCGAGATTGAGCACGCGCAGATACCAGCTGTGCTCGCCATGCGCCGTCGAGAAATCCACCAGCGGCGCGACCAAGGGAAGATAAGAGGTCAGCTCGGCCACGGTGCGCGCGCGCAGCCACTCCCCTTGCCAATCGCTGCGATGGCCGCGCCAATAGATCATGCCCACGGCACCGATGACCATGATCTCGGCAAAGATCCAGGCGACGGCGAACGGCTGCATGAAGCTGCTCGTGCTGTCCCAGCCCAGCGCCAGCGGCATCATCGCGCACAGCACGGCCATGGCGCTCAGGACATAAATGCCCCAGAACCCGCTGCGATAGCGATGCCCGTAGCGGATGGCGCGCGCATCGAACTCGCGATGGGCACTCATGAGCGAGTCGATCAACGGCTGCAGGCGCCGCGGGGCCGGTGGAATCGGCGGCACCGCGAGCGGCTCGAGGCGGACTCCCACGAGCAGCAGACGTTGAATGACTTGATGGAAAGGCACTGCGGTCTCAGCTAAGG
>JAEYXD010000072.1 GCA_023428645.1 Pseudomonadota bacterium | reverse complement strand
CCCCGGCGCAGATCCGCGACCTTCGTCGGCTTGCCATCGATATACAAGCGCGTTTCGGCCGGCGGCCTCACCGTGACCTCACCGCCATCCTTGAAGTTGATGACGAGCTGTTCGCCGCGATCGACGTTCTGGCGCACCGTGCCCTGGAATTTCACGAACGTCTTGCCGTTGCGCTCCTCGACGGCCTGGCACGCGGAGGCGATCGACGGATACATCCTCAGCGCACGATCAGACCAGCGAATTCCGTCGCAGGTCTTCGAGACGGTCGTGAACGAGCGATCGACATCCGTCTGCGCGCTTGCAACGAAAACGCCGCATGCGAGCGCAAACCCCAACCACAGTGATTTTCCGAGGCGCATGGAACGAACTCCTGCTGTCCTTACGTCACGAGCCCACTGGCGACGTTTTCCTGCACGCCCCGCTTCGTCGCAATCCGCACCCCGGGCGATGACGGCGCCTTCCCTACCTATCGAATGGCCCGCCCTCGATGCATGGTGGTCAGACCTCCTTCCACCTTCCCCGTATGGTGGGTTCCGCAGAGCGTCACCCATAGTGCGGCCCGTCGTCGAACGTGCGGGACCCTCGGCATGCGCGCAACGAGCATCGCAACCGTAGCTGCAGCCACCCTGTGGATGGCCGGCATCGCCGGATGCGCGAGCAAGCCCGAGATTCGGGCCGACACCGACCCATCGGCGGATTTCAGTGCCTACAAGACGTTCGGCTTCTTCGACGACCTCGCGACGAATCGCTCGCAGTACTCGACGATGATCACGTCGCGCCTGAAGGACGCGACGCGCCGCCAGCTGCAGATGCGCGGCTACCGGGAAGTGGAGCGAGATCCGCAGCTGCTCGTCAACTTCAATACGAACGTCGAGAGCCTCACCGAGATGCATGGTGCGCCGACGACGGGCTTTTACGGCTACCGCGCGGGTATGTATGGCGCGTGGTCGAGCTATCCGGCCGACGTGTACACGACCCAGTACAAGCAGGGCACGCTCGCGATCGACGTCGTCGACGCCGCCAAGAAGCAGCTCGTATGGCAAGGCATCGCGCAGGCGCGGCTCACGGAAAAGATGATGCACAACCCGACGCCTGCCATCGATTCGATCGTCGCGGACATCTTCGCGAAGTATCCGGTGCCGGCCGCCGCTCAGCCGTGATCAGCGTGGGCAGCCGCACCACCTAGGCCCAACGATAGGAATGCCATCATGTTCAAGAACCGTCACTGCTGCACTTCGACGCTGCTCGCGGCGCTTTCCATGACCGGCTACGTCACGGCGGCTCATGCGGACGAGAATCCCTCCGGCTTCTATATAGGTGCCGGCGTCGGGCAATTCGACACGAAGGTCGACCGCCTCGAGGGCGTGACGGATGCCGTTCGCGACACCTTCGACCACATCGACGACACCTCTTGGAAGCTATTCGTCGGCTGGCGCTTCATGAAATGGCTGGCGATCGAAGCCGATTACGTCGACCTGGGCAAGCCGCGCGGCGATTTCGGCGCCTCGGGAACGGACGGCGACTACACCGTCGAACTCGCGGGCTTCGCGCCGTATGTGGTCGGCACGCTGCCGATCGGCATGTTCGAGCTCTCGGGCCGGGTCGGCTACTACTGGCACGACCTGAAGATCGACGTGGATCTGAACAACATCGGCCCGGGTAACGGCGACGTGTTCGGCTCCGATGAAAGCAGCGAGGCCTGGGTCTACGGCGTCGGCGCGGGTGTCACGTTCCTCGAACACATCAACGCGAGGCTCGAGTACGAGAGGTACGACGTCGAGAAGGTCGACAAGAGCGAAGTCGTGTGGCTGACGGGCGAGTGGCGCTTCTGAGGTCAGCTCCACGAACTCGTCTCTGCCGCTCATTTGAAAGTGCCGCATCCACCATGCGCGAATGCTCCGCGACGCATCGAAAGGCGGCTCGTCGTTGCGCTTGCGAAGCCACTCGCCCGCCGCGGTCGTCCCCGGCGTCGAGATCGGCTCCCACGAACGATCGGCGCGTCGCCGCGTCGCTAGATCGGCCGGCGCTGCGTCATCCCTGCCGACGAGAATGCGCTCGGCATACGTGAGCCGGCGTCGATGCGGCGAGCCGCTCCTACGAGGCCGCGCCTGTCGATTCGCGCCTTGGCGGCCGCGCTACTGTGCGTGCATTCATGCCTGCAAGCAGCAGCAGCCGCCGAGACGGAGCCTCCCGACGCGCTGCCCGCGGTAGATTCCTCGCCCGTCACGATCGACGGCGTCGAGCTGTTTCGCCTGGTCGGCGCAGCATCACTGCCGAGCGCGCGGCGGGCGGCGGACGTCCACACCCGCATCATTGATGTCGCTCGTGATCGAGCCATCGGGGTGGATACCCTCACCGTCGTGCCGCGCGAAGCTCGCTTCGACGTCATGGCGGGCGAACGGCATGTCGTCTCCGTCGTCGATGCGGACGCGCGCTTCGAAGGCGCGCCGGCCGCAGTGGTCGCTGCCGTGCGCGCCGCTCGCATTCGCGAAGCCATCGCCACCTATCGTGCGGAGCGAACGCCAGAATATCTCGCGCGCGCCACCGCCGCAGCGATGCTCGCGACGGTCATTGCACTGCTTGCGCTCGTCGTCGTGCTGCGCTCCGTTCGGGCGTTGCGCCGGTCACTCGACCGTGGCTTCCACGATCACATTCACAGCCTGAAGATCAGCTCCTTCGA
>JAEYXD010000026.1 GCA_023428645.1 Pseudomonadota bacterium | reverse complement strand
TCCCTTTACCGCGTGCGCGTTTCCCGTGCGCCGCGGTGTCCGTCGCAGACCGACGCGCGCCCGGTTGCAGTTCTTCAGGCGTCGTCTTCGCCGGGTACTCGCACAAGTCGCGAATCAGGCACTCGGGACATTTCGGCTTGCGCGCCACGCACACGTAGCGGCCGTGAAGAATCAGCCAGTGATGTGCGTCGTGCAGATAGTCCTTCGGTACGACCTTGAGCAGCCGATCCTCGACTTCCCGCACGGTCGCGCCGGGCGCGATGTTCGTGCGATTCGAGACACGGAAGATGTGCGTGTCGACGGCCATCGTCGGGTGACCGAAGGCCGTATTCAGGATGACGTTCGCGGTCTTGCGGCCGACGCCCGGCAGCGCCTCCAGCGCTTCGCGCGATTCGGGCACGCGCCCGCCGTGCTGCTCGATCAGCAGCCGGCACGTCTCGATGATGTTCTTGGCCTTGGAATTGAACAGCCCAATGGTACGGATGTAGCGCGACAAGCCCTCGACGCCGAGCGCATGAATCGCCTGCGGCGTGTTCGCGTGCTTGAACAGGACGCGCGTCGCCAGGTTCACGCCCTTGTCGGTCGCCTGGGCGGACAGGATCACGGCAATCAACAGCTCGAACGGCGTCGAGTATTCGAGCTCGGTCGTCGGGTGCGGATTCGCCGCCTTGAAGCGTTCGAAAATCGTGCGGATCTTGTGCGAATTCATTGTTGGCGGCCGCTCCTGCGCTCCTGCACTCGCGGCACTTGGACTCCTGTCCGGCGCCACCAGTTCGCGAGCGCGAACAGCAGGCCGAGCGCGATGAACGCGCCCGGCGGCAGCACCGCCAGCAAAAAGCCCATGTCCTCGCGGAACAGCTGCCGATGCAGCGGCTCCGCCCACTCGCCGAACATGCGGCCCGCCTCGCGCAACAGCGAGCCGCGTCCGACGATCTCGCGCGCGATGCCGAGCAACAGCATCGTCGCGAGCACGAACAGCGCCGTGTGCGTCGCGGTCGCGAGCGCGCGCGTCGGCGTGGCGCGCGTCGCCTGAACCATCAGCAGCACGTTCGAGACGATCAGCGGCAGGAACACGCCGAGCGCCTCGTACGTACCCGGCAGCCACGCGTGCGCCACGAGCGAGATCGCGGCGACGACCGCGGTCACGATCAGCGCGAGCGCCGCGAAGCCGATCTCCGCGTCGAGCCAGCGCGGCAGGATGCGCGCGAGCAGCGTCGAGCCGATCGCGACGACGAGCATCGCGAGACTGCCCGCGAACGCATTCGCGATCGTGTCGCTGAGCGCGAACAACGGACACAACGCGAACAGCGCGAGCACGTCGGACGCGGGTTCGCCGGTCGCGGCGGCGGATTCGTCTGTCGCAGCCATCAATGGATCTCCGAACCGTTCGGGGCGCTGTACAAGGCGCCGCCCTTTGCCCGCTGGAACTCGAGCGAGCGGCGCACGGCTTTGACGATCGCGCGCGGCGTGATCGTCGCGCCCGTGAAGGCGTCGAAGTCGCCGCCATCGGGACGCACGGCCCAGCGCTGCTGCGGCGGATCCAAGAGCGAGCGCCCGCTGAATTTCGGCAGCCAGTCGGCGTTGCGATTCTCGAACGCATCACCCAGGCCGGGAGTCTCGTCGTGGCGCAGGACCGTGACACCGATCAGGCGCCCGCTCACGTCGATCGCGACGAGCAGTTCGATGGGGCCGCGATAGCCATCGGGCGCCACGGTATGCAGGATCGCCGCGACGGGCTGGCCGGCCTTGCGGGCGCGATAGATGGTCACCGGTCGATCGATGCCGAGCAGATCGGGCGAGCGCGCGACGACGGCGTCGCCGAGCAAGTCGTTATCGTGCATCGAGGGCGGCACGAGCGCGTCGAGGCGCGCGAGAATCCATGCCCGTGCATTGCGCTCGATGCGCGCCGCGGTCAGCCGATCGAGCAGCGACAGACCGATCGTGGCCGCGATGACGACGAGCACGATCGCGACCGCGCCGATGGCGCGTTCGCGCTTCAGGTGGCCTGGGACGTCAGGAGGCGCGGCCATAGATGCGCGGCACCGTGTAGCGGTCGATGAGCGGCACGGCGAGGTTCATCAGCAACACGGCGAATGCAATGCCGTCCGGATAGCCGCCCCACGTGCGAATCGTGTACGCGATCAAGCCGATACCCAGCCCGTAGACGAGCCGACCGCGATCGCTCGTCGCCGCCGAGATCGGGTCCGTGGCGATGAAGAACGCGCCGAGCATGCTCGCGCCCGACGTCAGATGGAACAGCGGGCCGGCGTAACTGCCTGGATCCACGGCATGCATGATCGCGGCGGGCACGGCCAGGCCCGCCAGCACGGCCGCGGGAATGTGCCAGCGGATGATCCTGAGCGCGAGCAGCCACAGGCCGCCGATGAGCACGGCGAGATTGATCCATTCCCAGCCGCGCCCGCCCAGCATGCCGAAGATCGGGGTCGCCTGTGCCTCTTGCAGCGTCAGGCCGGCTTGCAGGCCCGTGCGCACCGCGTCGAGCGGTGTCGGCGAGGTGACCGCGTCCCACGTGAGATGCGCTGGCAGCGCGCCGACGAAGATCGTATGGAGCGAGTCCGCGAGCCCGATGTCGGCGGTCGCGAGGCCGCCGATGTCCGGCGCGAGCCAGCGCGTCAGCTGCACGGGGAAGGAAACGAGCAGCACCGCGTAACCGACCATCGCGGGATTGAATGGGTTCGAGCCGAGCCCGCCGTACAGATGCTTCGCGATGAGAACGCCGAAGGCCGTGCCGCTCACGACGAGCCACCACGGTGCCAGCGACGGCAGGCACAGCGCGAGCAGCACGGCCGTGATCAACGCGCTGCCGTCGGTCAGATAGGTCCGGACGTCCTGGCGGCGCAGGCGCAGCGCGACGTACTCGGCGAGCAGCGCCGTGCCGATCGCCAGCGCGAGCTGCACGAACACGCCGGCGCCGAAGAACACCGCGTGCATGACGATCGCCGGCACGAGCGCGATCAGGACGAGGCGCATCACGCGGCTCACGCTGTTCGGCGCGACGGTGTGCGGCGGTGGCGGCAACTGCGGCATCGGGCTCAAGACTTGCTCGTGATCGCTTTACGCTTCTCGGCGAGCTTCGCGCGGTGCTCGGCTTCGAGCCGGGCGAGCCGCGCTTCGCGCGCCTCGAAGCTCGCCTGCGCGATCGGCGCCATCGCGCGCATCGCGAGATGCCGCGCAAGCTCGGGCTTGGCGAGGCGGAAGCGCTCCACCAACGGAATCTGGCTCGGACACACGTAATCGCAACAGCCGCATTCGATGCAGTCGACGAGCCCGTAGCGATCGAGGTGATGGAGCTCGCCCGCGAGCGCGAAGCGATGCAGCTCCTGCGGCAGCAGGAACGCCGGACACACCTCCGCGCAGGAGCCGCAACGGATGCAGGGCATTTCGGGGCCGGGAGGCTGCAGGTCCGAGGCGTCCGCGACGACGATGCAGTTCGTGCTCTTGACGACGGGCAGCGTATCGTCCGGCAGGGCGATGCCCATCATCGTGCCGCCCATGATCAAGCGCGCCGGCGGCGCCTTGTAGCCGCCGCATTCGGCGATGAGCTGCGCGATCGGTGTGCCGAGCCTCACTTCGAGGTTCGCGGCATGGCGGATGCCACTGCCGGTGACGGTCACGATGCGTCGGAGCAGCGGCTCGCCCTCACGAACCCAGCGTGCGATCGCGGCGGCCGTCCCGACGTTCTGGCACACGATGCCCATGTCCTGCGGCAGGCCCCCCGACGGCACTTCGCGGCCGGTCAGCGTCGTGATGAGTTGGCGCTCGCCGCCCGCGGGATAAATGCTCGGCACGGTCGCGATCGTCGGCGCGCTCCTGGCGTGCTTCGCGGCGGCGCGCAACGCTTCCGCCGCTTCGCGCATGTCGTCCTCGACCGCGATCGTGCAGTGCTCGGCTTGCAGCGCCCGGCACAACAGGTCCGCGCCGGCGATGACGTCGTCCGCGCGCTCGCGCATCAACATGTCGTCGCAACTGATCCACGGCTCGCATTCCGCCCCGTTCACGATCAGGTGCATGTTCTGGTCCGCCGCGCGCGCGAGCTTCGCGGCGGTGGGAAAGACCGCGCCGCCGAGCCCGACGATGCCGCCGCGGCCGATGTGCTCACGCAGGTCGTGCGGGCTCGCATCGGCGGGCAACGTGGGCGCGCCGTCGAACGCACGATCGGCGCCGTCGTTGTCGAGGACGATGCACGTCGAGCCTTCGAGCGCGAGCGGCGAGGGCCGCGTCTCGATGGCGCGCACGATGCCCGAGGCGGGCGCATGCAGCCAGGCGCTGACTTCGCCGACGGGCTCCGCGAGCGGCTGCCCGCGTGCGACGCGATCGCCGGGCGCGACGATCGGACGCGCCGCATGGCCGGCGTGCTGGTTCAACGGCAGCACGAACAGCTCCGGAAGCGGCGCGGGGCGCAGGGGTCGCAGCGTCGAGCGGTGCTTGTTCGTATCGAGCTCGAGCCCGCCGCGCCTGATCGACCGTGTCGTCATGATGCGGCGGGACGCAGCTCGATGCAGTCGACGGGGCAGGGCGGGATGCAGAGCTCGCAGCCCGTGCAGCGCTCGGCGATCACCGTATGCATGAACTTCGAGGCGCCGACGATGGCGTCGACGGGGCACGCCTGGATGCACTTCGTGCAGCCGATGCACGCGGGCTCGTCAATCCACGCGACGAGCGGGCGGGCCGGCGTCACCCCGAATCGCGGATCGACCGGCTTGTACGGCCTGTTCAAGAGGTCCGCGAGCACACGCGCCGTTGCATTGCCGCCGGGCGGACAATGGTTGATGTCCGCCTGGCCGTCGACGAGCGCGGTCGCGTACGGCTTGCAGCCGGCGAACGTGCAGCGTCCGCATTGCGTTTGCGGCAGCGCGGCGTTCGTTGCGTCGATCAGGCGCGCGCGCAAGTCATCGCGCGGCCGCGCGCGCAGCAGCATCGCGGCCAGCACGATCGCGAAGGCCGCGCTGATGCAGGTCGCCAGCAGCAAATGATTCGCGAACATCATTCGGCGATGAGTCCCGTGAAGCCCATCAGCGCGAGCGCCATGATGCCCGCCGTGATCAGCGCGAGGGGGGCGCCCCGAAACGACACTGCGATCGCGGCGTGACGCAAGCGGAACTGCAGCGTCGTCAGGCACAGCAGCAGCAGCGCGAAGCTCGCGCCGACACCGAGCCCGAGTCCGAGCGCGGCCGCGAACGACTCGCGCGTCGGGATGAGCAGCGCCGTACCCAGAATCGCGCTATTACCGGTCAGCAGCGCGAAGAACGCGGGGCCGAGCGGCACCCAGCGCCCCTGCTTTTCGAACGCGATCCGCAAGCCTTGAGCGACGACCATGAGCAACACGATGAAGAGCAGCGGTTGCAGATACAGGAGCTCGAGCGGCTGGAGCAATTGCTGCCGCAGCAGGTAGCTCAGCGGCGCGACGATGCTCGTGCAGGCGAACACCGCGATCGCGAGCCCGCGCGCGGCTTCGTACGCGTCGCTGTCGAGGAACGGCGTAAGCGACGGCACGCTCGTCAGCGCGAAGTGGCTGACGAGGACGGCGCTCAGCAGGATGAGGAGGAGGGACGACATTCCGAAGCGACCCGCTGCCGGCGCCGGCAGCTCATTTCACCTTCATGCCCGGCTGCGCGCCCGTGTCCGGCGAGAGCAGGAAGATATCCTTGCCGCCCGGCCCGGCCGCGAGAACCATGCCCTCGGACGTGCCGAAACGCATCTTGCGCGGCTTGAGATTCGCGAGCACGAGCGTCAAGCGGCCGACGAGCTGGCCCGGTTCGTAGGCGGAGCGAATGCCCGCGAACACGGTGCGTTGCGCATCGCCGAGGTCCACCGTCAGCTTGAGCAGCTTGTCGGCGCCCTCGACGTGCTCGGCTGCGACAATTTTCGCGATCCTGAGGTCGATCTTCGCGAACTCCTCGACGGTGATCGCCGCCGCCGCCTCGCTCGCGGCTGGGGCCGCGGGCTTCGCCGCGGCCGGTGGCGCCGGGGGCTTCGTGCCGCTATTCGCGGCCTCGAACAGCGCGTCGAGCTGCTTCGGATCGACCCGTGTCATCAGATGCGAGTACGGGTTGATCTGGTGGCCGGACAGGAGCGTCTGCGCATCGCTCCACGACAGCGGCGGCACGTTCAAGAACCGCTCGACCGCGCCCGCGAGATCCGGCAGTACGGGCTTCAGGAAGATCGTCAGCAGCCGGAACACGTTCAGGCTGATCGAGCAGACTTCGTGCAGGGCGGCGTCGTTCGCGCGATCTTTCGCGAGCTCCCACGGCGCCCGCTGCGCGATGTAGGCGTTGGCGCGGTCGGCCCACTCCATGATTTCACGGAGCGCCTTGCCGAATTCGCGCTGCTCGTAGTGCGTCGCGATCGCGTGCGCGGCCTGCGGCAGATCGCGCAGCAGCTCCGACTCGAACGGGCCGGCGGCGAGCTTGCCGCCGAAGTGCTTCGTGACGAAGCCCGCCGTGCGGCTCGCGATGTTCACGTACTTGCCGACGAGATCGCTGTTCACGCGCGCGATGAAGTCTTCCGGATTGAAGTCGATGTCCTCGACGTTGCTGTTGAGCTTCGCCGCGATGTAGTAGCGCAGCCACTCCGGATTCATCCCGATGTCGAGATAGCGCATCGGGCTGATGCCGGTGCCGCGGGACTTCGACATCTTCGCGCCCGAGACCGTGATGAATCCGTGCACGTAGACGTTGTCGGGCACCTTCTGCTTCGCGAACTTCAGCATCGCCGGCCACAGCAGCGTGTGGAAGTAGATGATGTCCTTGCCGATGAAATGGATTTGCTCGACGTCGGGCGAGTCGAGGAACTCGCGGAAGCCGCGCGGCTCGCCGTTCGCGCGCGCCTTGCCGCTGTCGAAGTAGTTCTTGAGCGAGGCCAGATAGCCGATCGGCGCGTCGAACCACACGTAGAAGAATTTCCCCGGCGCGTCCGGCAGCGGAATGCCGAAGTAGGGCGCGTCGCGCGAGATGTCCTTGTCGGTGAGCGCGCCGTCGCCTTGTCCTTCGAGCCACTCGCTCGCCTTGTTCTTGACCGCGGGCTGCAGCCGCGGCACGCCGTCGCGCTCCGCGTTCAGCCACTCGCGCATGAACGCGAGGCATTGCGGCTCCGACAGCTTCACGAAGTAGTGATCCGAGGTGCGCAGCTCCGGTTTGGCGCCCGACAGGGTCGAGTAGGGCTCGATGAGATCCGTCGGCTCGTATGCCTTGCCGCAAACCTCGCAGGCGTCGCCGTACTGATCCTTGGCGTGGCAGTTCGGGCATTCGCCCTTCACGTAGCGGTCGGCGAGAAACATGTTCTTCACGGGATCGAAGAACTGCTGCACGGGCTTGCGGTACGTGAGGCCTGCGTCGGTGAGATTCCGATAGATGAGCTGCGTGAGCTCGGTGTTCTCCGGCGAATGCGTCGAATGCCAGTGATCGAACGAGATGTGGAAGCCGTTCAGGTATTTCGGCCGGTCGGCGGCGATGCGGCTGACGAGCTCCTCGGGCGTGAGGCCTTCGGCTTCCGCCTTGAGCATGATCGGCGCGCCGTGCGCGTCATCGGCGCCGACGAAATGCACGCGGTTTCCGGCCATGCGCTGGAATCGCACCCAGATATCCGCCTGGATGTATTCCATGATGTGGCCGATGTGGAACGGCCCGTTGGCGTAGGGGAGCGCGGTCGTGACGAAGAGATGGCGTGGCATCGGCGAGGGGGCGGATAACGGCGAAAAGGGCCGAAATTATGCCAGGGTCGGCGGGAGCAAGCTGCCCTCGACGGGCGGGGGCGGTGTCGGCGTGCCTCCCGCGCGCCCGTGGGCGGCGCCCATGTCTGCGTTCGCGTGCGCGGAAGCGGTCAGCCGATGTCCTTGACCGCCTCGAACTTCGCCTTGTTGATCGCCTTCTTGTAGGCCTCCTTGCCGCTGATCGTGCCCTTGTCGAGCAGTTCCTGGATCGCCGAGTCCATGAGCCGCATGCCGAACGAGGCGCCGCTCTGCATCGCATTCTCGAGCTGATCGAGCTTGCCCTGGCGGATCAGATTGCCGATCGCCGGCGTGTTCACCAGGATCTCGTGCGCGGCGACGCGGCCCGGCTTGCCCGCGCGCGGAATGAGCTGCTGGGAGATCACGCCGCGCAGCGACGTCGACAACATCACGCGCACGTGCGACTGCTTGTCGGCCGGGAATGCATTGATGATGCGATCGACCGTCTGCGCGGCCCCGTTCGTGTGCAGCGTGCCCATGACCAGAATGCCCATCTCGGCCGCCGTGACCGCGATGCTCATGGTCTCGTAATCGCGCAACTCGCCGACGAGGATCACGTCCGGATCTTCGCGCAACGCCGAATGCAGCGCGTCCGCGAACGACGGGCTGTGATTGCCGATCTCGCGCTGGCTGATCAGGCAGTTCTTGCGCGCATGCACGAATTCGATCGGGTCTTCGATCGTCAGGATGTGGCCTTTCAGCCGCGAGTTCATGTCGTCGATCATCGCGGCGAGCGTCGTCGACTTGCCCGAGCCCGTCTTGCCCGTGACGAGGATGAGGCCGTTGTTCACCTTGCAAAGATTGCGCACGGCGTCCGGCGCGGCGAGTTGATCGAGCGTCAAGGCCTTCGAGGGAATCGCACGACAAACGCAGCCGAGCCCGTACAGATGCCGCATCACGTTCACGCGGAAGCGCGAGACGCCCGGAATGATGTACGCGAAGTCGGCGCCGTGTTTCTCCTCGAGCCGCTGCTGCGCGGCGCGCGGCATGATCTCGCGCAGCACTTCTTCGACGAACGCAGGCGCCAGGATTTCGTTGCGCAGCGGCTGCAGCTCGCCATACAGGCGAATGCGCGGCGGGTCGTTCGCGATGAAATGCAGGTCGGAGCCGTTCTTCGCGAGCACCTCTTTCAGGTACGCGTCGATCTTGCGCGGCACGTACTGGTTCGAGGTCGCGGCCGTCGCTGTGCTCGCGGTGTTGGAGACTTCGGTGTTCATGCGTCAACCAGGTGCCAGATCCAGCTTCGGCAGCACGCTCGTGTCGGTCACGTAGCGGGCGAACAGCTTCTTGTCGGTCGCGTAGACGTAGGCGTCGTCGGGATCGATCTCCTTCGCGGTGACGTTCGCCAGCAGCGACTGATCGAGCATCTGCATGCCGAGCTCCTTGCCGGTCTGCAGCTGCGAGGGAATCTGATGCGTTTGATCGGTCATGATGAGCTTACCGATCGCGCGCGTGACGACCATGATCTCGCAGATCGCCTTGCGGCCGCGCTGATCCGCGGTCTTCACGAGCACCTGCGTGATCACCGCGAGCAGGCTTTGCGACAAGAAGCTCTTGGTCTGCTCGCGCTCGTCGGCCGGCAGCGCGTCGACGATACGGTCGATCGTCTTGACGGCGCCCGTCGTGTGCAGCGTGCCGAGCACGAGGTGGCCGGTCTCGGCGGCGGTCATCGCCCAGCGGATCGTTTCGGCATCGCGCAGCTCGCCGACGAGAATGACGTCGGGGTCCTCGCGCATCGCCGCGCGCACGCCTTCGGCGAAGGACGGCAGATGCGTGTTGAGCTCGCGCTGGATGACCTGGCTCTGCTTGCTCTTGTGGACGAACTCGATCGGATCCTCGAGGCTGATGATGTTCAGTTTCCGGGTCGAGTTCAGGTAATCGATCATCGCCGCGAGCGTCGTCGACTTGCCCGTGCCGGTGGAGCCGGTGACGAGAATCATGCCCTGATGATTGTCGCAGAGCTTCTTGACGATCGGCGGCACGCCGAGCCGGTCGATGCTCGGCACTTCCGTGGGAATCGCTCGGAACGTCGCGCCGATGCCGGTTTCCTTGCGGAATACGTTCACGCGAAAGCGCCCGCCGTTCGCGGCGACGTAGGAGAAGTCGACGTCGTGGCCGCGGCGAAGCATGTCCTGGTGAGCGCGGCTCATGATCTCCGCGATGTAGCCTTCGAGCTCCGACTGGCTCAGATCGCGGAACTTGATCGGCAGCAGATCGCCATGCATCCGCAGCATCGGCGGCAGGCCGACCGCGAAATGGATGTCGGAGCAGCCCTGATCGGTGCCGAGCTTCAGGAAGGCATCGATACGGGCCATGTCAGCCTCGCGCGCCCTGGGCAGGGCGGGGCAGATGGGTAGCGGGTCGCATCAAGATGAGGCCGTCGGGTGCAATGTTGGCGCACAGCCTACAGCCTGGCCCCTGGCAACGGCTAGCGCGGCGCGCTAACCCATCGCCTTTTCCAGCGCGACCCGGATCTCTTCCATGTTCTGGAAGCGCTTCATCTTGTCGACCGACATGGCCTTGCCGACCAGATCGGAGATCGGCTTCGGCAGCTGAGGATTGACCTCGATCGCCGTCTTGGCCTTGCCCTGCACGTGCTGATACATGACGGACATGTGGTCGCCGCGGCTATAGGGCGGCACGCCGGTGACCATCTCGTAGAGGATCACGCCGAGGCTGTACACGTCCGCGCGCTCGTCGACCTTCTTGCCCAGGATCTGCTCGGGCGCCATGTACTTCGGCGAGCCGATCACGTAGCCGGTCTTCGTGAGCTGCGTGTCGCCTTCCTTGTGCGCGGCGGCGACGCCGAAGTCCACGATCTTGAGCAGGCCTTCGTTGTTGATCAGGACGTTCGCCGGCTTCAAGTCGCGGTGCACGATGCCGGCCTGGTGCGCGACGAGCATGCCGTTCGCGATGTCGATGCCGTATTGGAGCGCGCGCTTCAGCGGCAGCGGCTTCTCGTTGACGATCTCGCTGCCGAGCGTGTGCGACGGGAAATACTCCATCGAGATCGCGTAGTTGCCGCGCATGAACAGGAAGTCATAGATGCGGATGACGTTCTTGTGCGTGATCTTGCGCGAGTACCGCAATTCGTGGACGAAGCGCTTCATCATCTCTTCGTCTTGCGAGACGTTCGGATTCAGGAACTTCAGGATCAGGCGCTCGTCGACGACGGTGTCCTCGACGAGCACGACCGTGCCGAACGCGCCCTTGCCGATCTTCTCGATGTACTTGTAGCGGCCTTCGATGATCTCGCCCGGCTTCAG
>JAEYXD010000040.1 GCA_023428645.1 Pseudomonadota bacterium | reverse complement strand
GGATTGTTCGCATCGAGAGTGCCGACGCAAATGTTCAACGGCTATGAAAAGGAAGTCGCGCCGTTGTATCGCGGCATGGATCTCAGGAAATTCTACTGAGCGCAGCTCCGGGCGCACGCCGCCCGGGCAACTGCTTCGCGCATGAACGACGCCGCACTTGCGAATCGATCCCGCACACTGAGCCGCACGGCCCTCGTGCGCAGGTACGTCAAGCCTGTGCTCTTCGTCGTGTGTCTGCTGCCGTTCCTGCACATGCTGCTCGGCGCGTTCGGGCTCGTGCGCCTCGGCACGGACCCGATCGAAACCGTGCAGGACACCTTCGGGCAGTGGGGCTTGCGATTTCTCGTCATCACGCTCGCGGTGACACCGCTGCGCGATTGGTTCGACGCGCCGTGGCTGATTCAGCTGCGGCGCATGCTCGGCCTGTATGCGTTCTTCTATGTGCTGATGCACTTCCTGACGTGGCTGCTTCTCGATCAGGGGTTGTATTGGTCCGGCATCGTCGAGGACATCGCCAAACGACCGTTCATCACGATCGGCTTCCTGGCGCTATTGATGCTGATCCCGCTCGCGGTCACGTCGACGAACGGGATGATGCGGCGCCTGGGCAAACGCTGGAAATCCTTGCACCGCCTCGTCTACGTGATCGCGCTGCTCGGTGTGGCGCACTTCTGGTGGCAGGTGAAGGCGGATATTCGCGAGCCAGCGATCTATCTCACGATCACGCTCGCGCTGCTCGGCTGGCGGGTGTGGAAGAAGCGACGCAGCGCTGTACGCGCGAGCTGACGGATCAACGCAGCCGCTGCTCCGCCGCCTCCACTGTCTGCGCGATCAACGTCGCGATCGTCATCGGACCGACGCCGCCCGGCACCGGCGTATACGCGGAGCATTTGTCGATCACGGCCGGCAGCTCGACGTCGCCGACATTGCCGTCGTTGGGATGAAAGCCGGCATCCACGACCACCGCACCCGGCTTGACCCAGGCGCCCTTGATGAATTGCGGCTTGCCGACCGCGCCAACGACGATATCCGCGAGTCGCACGAGATCCGCAAGCCCTTGCGTTTTCGAGTGGCAGATCGTGACGGTCGCGTTGGCGTTGAGCAGCATCACCGCCATCGGCTTGCCGAGAATCGGACCGCGCCCAACGACGACCGCATGCTTGCCCGCGAGCGGAATCTCGTAGTGCGCAAGCAACCGCATGATGCCCGCCGGGGTCGCGGAGCCGTATGCCGGCTCGTTCATCGCCATGCGGCCGAACCCGAGCACCGTCACGCCGTCGACGTCCTTCGCCAGCGCGATGCGGTCGAAGCAGTGACGCTCATCGATGTGCGCCGGCACCGGGTGCTGCAGCAAGATCCCGTGCACGTCCTCATTCGCGTTGAGCGTGTCGATGGTGGCGCTGAGCTGCTCGGTCGTCGTCGTTGCTGGCAGGGCAAGGCGCATCGACTCCATGCCCACGCGCACGCAGGCATTACCTTTCATGCGCACATAGGTGTGCGATGCGGGATCGTCGCCGACGACGATCGTCGCGAGAATCGGCGCGACGCCGTTCGACCTGGCTTTGAGGACGGCGACGCGCGCCGCCAGGTCCGTTTCGATGTGGCGCGCGAGCGCCTTGCCGTCCAATACGATTGCCGACATTCAGAATCCTCGTGATGAAAAGATCGCGCGTTCGCTACATGGACGTGCGAATCGACCACAGCTCCGGAAAGAACTTGAGCTCCAGCGCTTTCGCGAGATATGACACGCCGCCGGTGCCGCCCGTGCCGCGCTTGTAACCGATGATGCGCTCGACGGTCTTCATATGGCTGAAGCGCCACAGCTGGAACTTGTGATCGAGGTCGACGAGCTTTTCCGCGAGCTCGTACAGATCCCAATGATCGTCGATGCTGTGATACACCGCGAGCCAGGCCGCCGCGACTTGCTTGTGCGCCTGGTAAGGCTTGGACCAGTCGCGATCGAGATGGCTCTCGGGAATCTCGAAGCCGCGCCGGCTCAAGAGCCGCAGCGATTCGTCGTAAATGCTCGGGCTGTGCAGTGCGCGCTGCAGCTCCGCGTACACCTGTCGATCGCGCTTGTGGACCGCGATCGTCTCCGCGCTCTTGTTGCCGATGACGAACTCGAGCATGCGGTATTGATACGACTGAAAGCCCGATGCCCGGCCGAGATGATTGCGAAACGCCGAATAATCCGCCGGCGTCAGCGTCGCGAGCACATCCCACGCCTGCGTGAGCTGCGCCTGGATGCGCGCGACGCGCGACAGCATCTTGAACGAGGGGCCGAGATCGTCACGCCGGATGTGATCGAGCGCTGCGTTGAGCTCGTGCAGGCACAGCTTCATCCACAGCTCGGACGTCTGGTGGATGATGATGAACAGCATCTCGTCGTGCTCGTACGACACCGGCCGCTGCGCGCTCAGCACCCGGTCGAGACCGAGGTACTCGCCATAGCTTTGGGATTCGCCGAGATCCCAATGGACCTGCTCGTCGGAAAAGTCGACGGAGTGCTTCTTGTCTTCCGACATCAGATGAACATCCAACCGGGAACGCGCTGCCAACCGCGCAGGAGCTCGCGGTCGAGACGTTCGTATTCAGGCTCCAAGGATTCAACGAGCGCCCAGAACCGGCGCGAGTGATTCATGTGCCGCGTATGGCTCAGCTCGTGGATCAGGAGATAACGCATGACCTCTGCGGGCTGAAACAGCGCACAG
Source organism: Pseudomonadota bacterium (assembly GCA_023428645.1). GTDB lineage: Bacteria > Pseudomonadota > Gammaproteobacteria > Steroidobacterales > Steroidobacteraceae > Steroidobacter. The sequence continues at coordinate 6,294 of JAEYXD010000040.1, read as the reverse complement.
ACATTCAGGCTGATCGTGCCGGAGGCGGAGCAGCTGCCCCAGCGCGTCCGTTGCAAGCGCACCTGCAGTTTGCGGTACTCGAAGCCGTCGAGCGCCGCCGTGCGCGCGAGCTCGCGGCCGAGCTCGTACTCCGCGAGATCGAACAACCAGTTGCGCAGCGCTCGCGCGATCGCGGGCTCCTCGTTATTCCCTGCCACCGTCAGCAGGCGGTCCGTCGCGACGACGTTCGCGCCGCGCGCGCCCGTCGTGGGCCGATACTGCACCTCATAGCTGCGATGAATGGCCGGCAGCTCGACGCGCGTCGGCCGCGTCTCGACAGTGACACCCGCAACGGCCGAAAGATCGGTGACGCGATCTTCGATCCACGCACGGTGAGTGCCGACGAAACGCTGGACCGTGGCCGCCGACGCACCGGGCGGCACGACGATCTCGACCCGTCCGCCCGGATAGACGCGCACGGACAATCGGCGTGCGCGCCGGCTGACACGCACCGTCCATTGCGGGGTGGCTTCTCTGCTTTCGAACAACTGCAGTTGCGCGGACATGCTGGTGCGATGGAACCCGTCTCGCGTCCGTAAGTCAATCGCGCCTCGGGCGTGGCTAGTGCGCGCTCGCGATCTGCTGCAGAAGCTCGCGGGCAGCGCGATAATCGGGCGCGATGATCAACGCCCGCTCGACCGCATCGCGCGCGGCGACGCGCTGGCCCTGTTCCAGCAGCAATCGTGCGAGCAGCAGGGATGCTTCCGCCTGCCCCCAGTCCGGGCGGCCTGGTGCCGTTGGCGGCGCGGCGTCGAAATCCCGCACGATTGCTTGCACGCGCCCGACCATGTCGGCATGCATTTCGTCCTCGAGCATGCATTGCGCTTCGATCAATCGCACGCGCGTGTTCTGCGGATCGAGCTCGCGAGCGATGCGCAAGGCTCTGTGCCGTATACAACTACCGAGCGTCAGGACGTTCGGCGCACGCCTCGCGAGGGCCGCACAGATCGCATGCATGGCGTAGGCCTCCGCGAGCCGAGCATCCCGCTGTGTCGCCCGTTCCGCAGCCTTCTCGCAGGCGGAGGCGGCCTGCGCCGCTTGCCCCCGAGCCGTGCGCTCCCCGACCGCAGCGGCGCTCGTATGCAGCTCCGCGAGCTTCCAATGACCGTATGCCGTGTAGTAGTCCGTCATCGCCTTGCGAGACTCGGGCAATTGCAGCGATGCCAAGGTGGCGAGTGCCTGCTCGATGCCGCGAACGTCGGCCGTGTGAAAGGAATATTGAATGCGCGCGGCGGCATCATCGAGTTCGCCGACGGCATCGCCCGCCACGGGGAGCGGCGAGGCAAATGCGAGCGCGGCGGCGAAGCACATCGAACGGAATCGTGCCGTTCTCATACAAATCCTCTGCGGCGCGTGCTTACAATCGATGTCCGCGCCACCATAGCACAGGGCATTTCTTGACCACTCATCCCACCCATGCCGACAGCGGGCTCGTCGACATCGGCATCAATCTCGCGCATGACAGCTTCGACACGGATCGCGAGGCGATGATCGAACGCGCCGAGCGCGCCCACGTCACCCATTTCCTGATCACGGGCAGCTCGGTCGAGAGCACGCGAACGGCGATCGATCTGGTGCGCGCGAACCGGTCGCGCTATCGCTGCACTGCCGGTGTTCACCCACATCATGCAAGCGATGTCGATGCCGCCGCTGTCCACGCGCTCACAGATTTGGCGCAAGCCCCGGAGGTCGTCGCTGTCGGCGAATGCGGGCTCGACTATTTCCGCAATTTTTCCCCCCGCGAGGCGCAGCTCGATGCCTTCCGCCGGCAGCTGGAGATCGCCGCCAAGGTCGGCAAGCCCGTGTTCCTGCATCAACGCGACGCACACGAGGACTTCGTCGGTCTGCTGCGGGAGTTCCGGCCCGCGCTGGCCGGCGGCGTGGCGCATTGCTTCACGGCCGGGCTCGACGAGGCACGGACGTATCTGGATCTGGGGCTGTATATCGGCATCACGGGATGGATCTGCGATGAGCGGCGCGGCCATCATCTGCGCGAAGTGGTGCGACACATTCCCGCCGACCGGCTTCTGATCGAGACGGACGCGCCGTATCTGCTGCCTCGCGATCTCGATCCCATGCCGCGCAATCGCCGCAACGAGCCGCTGTATCTCCCGCACATTCTCGCCGTGATCGCGGCGGCGCGCGGCGAATCATCCGACACGCTCGGTGTACAAACCACACGCAACGCGCGTGCATTGTTCGGATGGCCGGAATCGGCTTAGGCTTCGCACTCTTCTCGCGAGCTCGACCCATGAACACCATGATCGACAACACACGCTTGATGACCTCGATCGGCCGCGTATGGGACGAGTCCATCGTGCCGGCGCTGTGCGACTACGTTCGTATCCCGAACAAATCACAGAACTTCGATCCGCAGTGGGCCGAGCACGGTTACATGGACCAGGCGGCGGAATTGATGCGCGCGTGGTGCGAAGCGCACGCGCTGCCCGGCATGAAGACGGAGATCATCCGTCTCCCCGGCCACACGCCGCTGCTGTTCGTCGAGATCCCCGCGGCTAACGGCGGCAGCAACGATGACTGCATCCTCATGTACGGCCACATGGACAAGCAGCCGGAGTTCACTGGATGGGCCGAAGGACTCTCGCCGTGGACGCCGGTCATTCGCAACGGCCGCCTCTATGGCCGCGGCGGCGCCGACGATGGCTATGCGATCTTCGGCTCGGTGCTCGCCGTACGGGCGCTTCATGAGCAAGGCGTCGCGTACGCGCGTTGCGTGATCGTGATCGAAGCCGGCGAGGAAAGCAGCAGCCCGGATCTGCCCGCCTACATCGACGCGCTCGCGGACCGCATCGGCAAACCGACGCTCGTCGTCTGCCTCGACGCCGAATGCGGCAACTACGAGCAGTTCTGGTGTACGACGTCGCTGCGCGGCAATCTGGTCGGCGTGCTGCGCGTGAGCGTGTTGCGCGAGGGCGTGCACTCGGGCATGGCGAGCGGCATCGCGCCATCGAGCTTCCGGATCATTCGCCAGCTGCTCGCCCGCGTCGAGGATGCCGCGAGCGGACGTGTGCTCGTGGACGCGCTGCATGCCGAGATTCCCAATGATCGGCTCGCGCAGGCGCAGGCCGTCGCCAAGACGCTCGGTGCGAGCGTGCAAGGCAAGGTGCCGCTGCTGCCGGGCATGCAACCCGTCGATCCAAGTCCGCTCGAGCTCACCTTGAACAGCACCTGGCGCCCGACGCTGTCGGTCACGGGCGTCGACGGCATCCCGCCGATTCACAGCGCCGGCAACGTATTGCGGCCGATGACGGCGCTCGTGCTGTCGTTCCGCTTGCCGCCGACCGTCGATCCCGAACGGGCCGCCGATGCGGTGAAGGCAACGCTCGAACGCGATCCGCCCTACGGCGCGCAGGTCTCGTTCGACGTCGAATCGAGCATGGGCGGCTGGAATGCGCCGTCGAACGCGCCATGGCTAGAGGCCGCGGTACAAGCCGCGTCGCAGGCGTGTTTCGGCGCGGATGCGATGTACATGGGCACCGGCGGCAGCATCCCGTTCATGGCGATGCTGAGCGAGAAATTCCCGGGCGTTCAGTTCGTCGTCACAGGCGTGCTGGGACCGCAATCGAATGCGCACGGACCGAACGAGTTTCTCGACATCGAGGCGGGCAAGAAAGTGACGGGCTGCGTGTCGCACATCATCGCGGCACACGCGCGGCGCAAGTAAGGAGCTCACGCGTCCGGACGCTTTGGCGCGTGGCTCGTCCTGCGTGGGACCGGGCGCGCGGCCGCGATCACCCGAGCCCGCACGCTTTGGAAGCGAGTCAGCTCGCCAGCGGGTTCGGCTCGGCGTGCCGCTTGACGTTCGCCCAGACGTCGCCGAACGCCGCGGTGATGTTGCCGCGCGCCGTGTCGACGACCGGGAAGTCCTCGGTGAGCTCATCGATCCGCACGACATACCGCGGCTTGCCCTTCGGGAAGGTGCCGCGCGTCGTGAACAGGACGCGCCCATCGACCGGTACCTCATCGGTAAGCAGGCGAACTGCCGCCATGCGGTCATACAACGCGTGCTGCGGGTTGGCGAAAGTGAAGCGGCGCTTCTTGCCGATCACGGTCCATTCGATCATCTGATCGCCGCCGAACACCGCGCCCGCATGATCCAGCAGGTCGATCACGAGCAGTCCGCGCTGCGTCAGCAGCAGATAGTGGATGTGGATCTGTCCACCGTTGCCGTTCGGCAGGAGCACGTTCTGGAGCATCTCGTACGCGATGCCGGCGATCGCGGCGTCGATGCCCTTGCGAACTCGATAGGCCCGGATTTGCAGAACTGCCCACACGATTGCCGCGGCGAGAAGCACACCCGCGGCCACCGGCCAGGTCCATGTCGGAATCTCGTTCAGGATCGGCATATCAGCTTTGCAATTCGGCCCTCAAAGCCGCGAGCGTCGGTGCAAGTTCCTGCTCTTGACGAGGCAGCGCCAGCAACGCCGCGAGGCTCGGCGGCACCTCGACTTCATGGCCGATCTGGGGCTCGACGACCTCGTTGAACTTCGCCGGGTGCGCCGTCGACACGATCACCCAATGGCCCTTCGCGCCGCGCGACAGCAGCCGACGATAGACCTTCGCGGCGGTCGCGGTGTGCGGACACCACACCTGCCGCAGCTCATGCGAATCGCGGCGGATCGTCGCGCGAATCTCGATATCGTCGACGCTCGAAGCGCCGAGCTGCGCCTGCAGCTCCTCGAAATCCGGATGCAGTGTGCGCAGCCGCTCCATGTTGCTCGGATTGCCGACGTCCATCGCCGAAGCCAGTGTCTGCACGCTCGCTTGCGGGGCCCATTCGCCCGTGCGCAAGAATTCGGTGACGGTCTGGTTCGCATTCGTCGCGAGCACGATCTCACCGATCGGCAAGCCGACGTGGCGCGCCCAGATGCACGCGAGCGAGTTGCCGAGATTGCCGGCGGGGATGATGAAGTTCGCGCGCTTGCCCGTCTCGCGCCACAGCTGCAAGCCGGCCTTCGCGTAATAGACCATCTGCGGCAGCAGACGGCCGATATTGATGCTGTTCGCGGACGAGAGCTGATGCGTCTCCGCGAGCGCCGGGTCGAGGAAGGCCTCCTTCACCATGCGCTGGCAGTCGTCGAACGTGCCGCTTACGCAGTACGTGCGCACGTTGTCGCCCCAACAGGCGAGCTGCTGCGCCTGGCGCGGTGACACCTGGCCCTTCGGATACAGCACGACGACCTCGAACTCGGGCCGGCGATGAAACGCGGCCGCGACCGCGCCGCCCGTATCGCCGGACGTCGCGACGAGAATCGTGAGCTTCTTCGGTGCGCCGCGCCGAATGCGCGCGAGCGTCGCGGCCAGGAAGCGCGCGCCGTAGTCCTTGAACGCCGAGGTGGGACCATGGAAGAGCTCGAGCACCGACGCCGGCGAGGGTGCGCCTTCGAGCGGCACGACGGGCGTCGGAAAGTCGAAGGCTTCGCGGCAGATCGCACCGATCTCGGCTTGCAGCGGATCGCCCTCCGCAAAGGCGGAGATGAGCCGTTCGCCGATGTCGGCCATCTCCTCGACATCGCTGAATTGATGTGCGACGAAGTGCGGAAACGGATCGGGAACATACAGCCCGCCATCGGGCGCAATCCCTTGGGCGATCGCCTGACTCAACGTCACGCGATGATCGGCGTTACGAGTACTGATGTAATGCATCGTTGTTGTTTTCGTGCGTCGAGCTTAGTCGACAATGCGCGCGCCGACGGCTTCCAGCGTCGAGATCCACGCGTCGCTGTCCAGACCATGGGTCCTGAACCCAGCCACCATCGCGTCGCGGATGCGCTCGGCATCGGGCGCTTCGCACCAGGCGAACACCGTCGGGCCCGCGCCGGAAATGGAGCAGCCGAGCGCGCCGTTCTGCTTCGCTCCATCCTTGACGGCCTGAAAGCCGGGAATGAGGACCTTGCGTTGCGGCTCGATGATGACGTCCTCGAGTGATTCGCGAATCAAATGCAGGTCGTTCGTGAAACAGCCGGTCAGGAAGCCGGCGAGATGGGCCGATTGCCAGATCACATCCGACAGGTCGATCGATCGATTGAGGATCTTGCGCGCCTCGCGCGTCGACAACGTCATGTGCGGGTGCACGAGCACGCAGCGCACACCTGGCGGCACGGGAATCTGCTTCACGTTCGGATTATCGACGCCGACCGTGAGCACGAGCCCGCCGAACAGCGACGGCGCGATATTGTCGACGTGCACCGCGCCGCTCGCGACGGCCTCGCCCTTCATCGCGAACTTGAGCAA
>JAEYXD010000185.1 GCA_023428645.1 Pseudomonadota bacterium | reverse complement strand
ATCTCGTATGCCGGCGAGTGACGAGATCGTCGAGTTTGGACCGTTTCGCCTGCACGTGGCAGGACGATTGCTGCAGCGGAACGGGGCGGCCGTCCATCTCGGTAGCCGCTCGCTCGATATGCTAATCGAACTGGTGGAGCGGCCGGGCGAAGTGATCCCCCGGCGAGAGCTCATGGCGCGTGCATGGTCGGGACTGGTGGTCGATGAGGCCAACCTGCGGGTCAACATCGCGAGCCTCCGCAAGTCGCTGGGTGAGAGCCAGGACGGCGCGCGCTACATCGTCAACCTCCCGGGCCGCGGATATAGCTTCGTCGCGGCCGTCAATCGAACGCGAATCGAGTCTTCGTCGCGACAAGTCAGGATGGCCCGATCCGCGGAGTTCCCCGCCGATATCCAACCGCCGGTAGCGCAGTCGAAACGTTACTTGCCGGCGCGTCTCGATCGGCTCATCGGACGCGATGATTCGGTTCGCGCGGTGATCGAGTTGCTCACCCAGCATCGCTTTGTGAGCATCATCGGTCCGGGCGGCATGGGTAAGACGACGGTCGCGATCAGCGTAGCGCATGCGATGCTCGATGCCTTCGAGGGCGCCGTGTACTACGTCGACCTCGCCTCGATCACCGATGCGTCGATCATCCCGAGTGCGATCGCGGCCGTGCTCGGCCTGAAGATGCAGGTACAAGATCCAAAGCCGAGCATCCTGGCGTTCTTTGGCGCGCGCAGAACGCTGCTGATATTGGACAACTGCGAGCATCTCATCGACGAGACTGCCGCGATCGCGGAATGGCTCTATGAATCCGCGCCTCAAACCCACCTGCTTGCGACCAGCCGCGAGTTGCTGCGTGTCGAGGGCGAGCACGTCCACATCCTTCCGCCGCTCGATATCCCGCCGGTACGCGATGGCCTGAGCGCGTCCGATGCGATGGCGTTTCCGGCACTGGAGCTCTTCATGGATCGAGTGGCGGCAAGTGGAGTGCAGCAAGAGCTGACGGATGAGATGGCCGGGCTCGCCGTACAGATCTGCCGCAAGATGGATGGCATCGCTTTGGCGATCGAATGGGCGGCCGGCCGCGTGCGCTCGCATGGCCTGCGCGGGACCGCGGAGCTGATCGATAGCCGTCTCAGTCTTCTGTGGCAAGGCAGGCGCAGCGCACCTCCGCGACATCAGACACTGCAGGCGATGCTCGATTGGAGTTACAACCTGCTATCGGAAAGCGAACGGCGCGTGCTGTACCGCGCGTCAGTGTTCGTCGGCCCATTTCGGCTGGCAGCGGCGCAGCGAGTTGCGGCGGACGACATCATCACGGAAGTCGACGTCGCAGCGGCGATCGCCAGCCTCATCGACAAGTCGCTGCTGTCGCCATCGACGTCGCATGGATCGAGTTCCGTGCGCCTCCTTGATACGACGCGCGCGTACGCAGTGGCCAAACTGGCGGAGTCGGGCGAGGTCAACACAGTCTCGCGCAAGCTGGCCGAGTATCTGATCAAGCAGCTCACCTGCAGTGATCATGAGAGCGAGCCGTGGGTCGCGAATCCCGATGTAATGCAGGTCGGCAACATGCGCACCGCGCTCGCGTGGGCGTTCGCCGAGGGCGGTGAAAGCGCGTTGGGAGTTCGCTTGGCGGCGCTCGTCGCGCCGATCTTTCTGAGATTGTCGCTGCTGGACGAGTGTCATCGCTGGTGCCGAATCGCGCTATCGCAGCTCGGTTCGCTGGAAGGCTCCGCGACACACCTCATCTTGCAAGAAGCATTGGCGATGTCGGCACTGTTCACGCGCGTCAATCGAGTTGAACTCGGTCATGCGATCGAGCGAGGGCTGAATCTTGCCCGGACGCTCGACGATCATGAGCGCGAGTTGGGACTGCTCGCGGCACAGCACATCGTTTTCTGCCACGTGGGGCGCTTCCGCGAGGCGGTTGATGTGGGCTGGCGCAGTCTCGAGCTGGCACGCAAGGTCGGCTCTCCCGGTGGGATCGTCATGTCCGAGTGGATGCTCGGCTGTGCGTACCACTTCCTGGGCGATCAGGCGGGCGCGCTGAATCACACCGAGGAAGGCTTCAAGCAAGCCGCGGCGCACGGCGGGATGAAGGTCGATCGGCTCGGCTTCGGACATAGGACCCGTGCCTTGATAGTTCTCTCTCGCGCGCTCTGGCTGAGCGGCGCCGCGGACCGCGCCGCCGAGGTTGCTCGTCAGGCGGTCGCAGAAGCGGAGACGGACGAGCAGCCGATGAGCATGCTCGTCGCTTTGATGTACGCCTCGACGGTCTTCGTATGGAGGGGAGATGTAGAGGAATCGGGCGCGCTCGTGACCCGGCTCATCCAGCACGCGGACCGCTACTCGTTCGGTACCAATTCGGATTTTGCCGTCGCCCTCTCGGGCGAAGTGGCCTTGCTTCGAGGAGAGTTCCGGACGGCGGCGAACCGATTTCGCGAGGTGCTGGGACGCTTGCACACCGAGCAGCGACAGAACGTCACGACGATGCTGAACCGATCGATGTCAGAAGCGCTGCTCGAATGCGGTGACATCCTGGAGGCGGAGGCGATGATCGCCGCGGCCCTGGAAGGGGCCGAAGCGCGACATGAATCTTTCGACATTCCCGAGCTGCTGCGTACACGCGCCCGGATCGGCATCGTTTCCGGTCGGTTGGATGTCTGCGCGGCCGAGACGATGCTGCGGCGGTCGATCGCGCTCGCAAATGGTCAAGGCGCGCTCAGTCTGGAACTGCGCTCTGCCATGGCTCTGGGTGAACTACTTGCCAGCGAGGAGCGAACGGAGGAAGCCTGCGCGATCGTCGCGGAGGTTTACGGCCGCTTTACCGAAGGATACGCAACGCGCGATCTCAGAAGCGCCAGGGAGTCGATCGAAGCCTGGCGTCGGGCTGCAAGGGTAGGGCGGCGCGCATGATGGATCTCGTGGTGTCGTTGCGCGGCTAGCGGGGCCCTGCTCAACTGGATTCGGCCGGAAGCGGTCGTCCCACGAGCGTCGAAGTACTGGACTTGCGCCGCGCAAGAAAGCTGATGACGAAGGCCGCGCCGATGGCTGGCAACGCCAGGACCATGCAGAGCTCTGGCCGCTCCAATCCTATCGCCAACAGGAAGCCACCGAGATAGGCGCCCGCGGCCGACCCCAATCGGCCCGCCGTGAACGAGGCACCGATTCCGGTCGCGCGCACATGCGGTGGAAATCGGGAGGCCATGATCGAGAACATTCCCACCGCCGCGGCGAACGAGGCGAAGCCGATGAAGAACGATGACGTCCGGATCAAGCCTCGTGCGTCGAGCGGCAGCGTTCCAAAGGCCGCGATCGCGACCGCCGTGATCACCAGCATGGTCACGGTCACTGTCCGCAGGCCCCACCTGGCAGTGCAGATACCAACGGCAGCGCAGCCGCCGATCGCACCGATGTTCGCAATGACGGAGAACGAAATGGCGCCCGCATCCGTGTACCCCGCGGCCACCATCAGGCGCGGCATCCAATTCAGTATGAAGTACTGCGACACACTGAACCCGAAGTAGCCGAGGCAAGCGAGTACGAGACCGATGAGCACCGGTGGACGAACGAGATCGACCAGCGATCCGCGCTTCGAGTCGGGATTGGACTTCTTCGCGGGCAACTCAGCCAGAGGCTCGAATCCGAGCCGCGCGAGCTCCTTGTTCGCTCTGCTCAACGCATTGCGCGGGTGCCTGCCGAGTAGGAAGTCGAGCGATTCGGGCAGGAGAAAATAGACCACCGGAATGAGCAAGGCAGTCAACACGGCACCGAAGCCAAAGACCGCACGCCAGCCAATCGTCAGCAGCCAGATCGAGACGATGCCGCCGATGATCGTACCGAGAGAATACGCGCCGGCTACCAAGCCGAGCGAAATCTCCCTGCGTCTCTCTGGCGAGAGCTCGTAAACCAGGGAGCCAATGGCGGCGTTCATCGCCCCAACACCAAGTCCGGTGACCAGGCGCGCGGCCAGCAACTCATGGAACGAGGCAGCGAATGCAGCGACAGTCATACCGATCGTGATCACAGTCAGATTGATCAGCGTCGCTGTGCGTCGACCGTAGACGTCGGCGAGCCAACTCAAGCCTAGAGCACCGAAGGCCATCCCGAGGAGGCCCGCGCTGAACAGCTGCCCGAGACGTTCGGGTCCAAGCAGCCATTCCCGATCGATCGCCGCACCCGCGAATGAGATGGCCAAGAGATCGAAGCCGTCCGCCATGTGCACGAGCATCGCGATGGCTACCGCCAGAATCTGGTAGCGAGTCATCGAGCGATGCTGCAACTGTGCTCTAATTTCCTCGATTCGCATGCCGCAATGACGTGTCCGTATTTCTCAAGATTGCTTGCTCAAGCTGTTCATCGATCAGTGGGCGGCCATCGCCTTTGTGTCTGCAGTGATGCGCTTTACTGATCGTCACCGGTCGATACGCACCTTAGCCACGGTGTGAGCCGCCTGCTTGAATCAGCGTGCTGTGGTTGCAGTGCGTGGAGTGCACCGGACGGCGCGCGACGGCACGTTCATACAAATCACTATCGCGAGCTGCAATCACTCGGCGCTGTGCTGATCGAGACTGAGCGTAGCGAGGCTGACCCCGTCACCTCCTGCACCCCCAGCTACTTAGGAGCTCGATCACATGACTACCAAAAACGGCCGCGACACTTTTCGTAACGGACTTGCTTCGCTTCTCCGTCCGGAAGATTCCGTTCTCGTACTGATTGATCACCAGCCTTTCCAGCTTGCGAACCTGAACAGCCATGAACCGCAGATGGTCATCAACAATACGGCGGCGCTCGCGAAGTCGGCCAAGGCTTTCGGTGTCCCCACCATCCTGACCACTGTCCTCGCTGAACGCGGCGGTTTCCTCTTTCCTCAGATCACCGAGGTCTTTCCCGGCCAGGAAGTGATCGACCGGACGTTCATCAACACGTGGGAGGATCCCCTGGTGGTCGATGCGGTCAAGGCGACAGGCCGCAAACAGCTGATCATCGCGGGCCTGTGGACCGAGGTCTGCGTCGCGATGCCAACGATTCAAGCACTCGGCGAAGGCTGGGATGTAACGGTCGTCACCGACGCGTGCGGTGGCGTCTCGGTCGAGGCCCACACGGTGGCTATTCAGCGCATGATCGCGGCGGGTGCAAACATGATGACCTGGCTGGCGGTGGCGGCCGAGTGGCAGCGCGATTGGGCGCGTGCCGAACAGGCCGCGGCGCTGACGGGAGTACTCACGCAGCACGCAGGCGGCAGCGGCATCGCATTCCTCTGGGAGCAGCAATTGCTCAACACGGCGGTGCCTGGCAGCAAGGGCTGAACGAAATGGGATGACGAAGCCCGAACGATGAGTCGCAGGACGACCACCGATCGAGCCTCGTCATCCCTTCGCCGTGCGAACACGCTCTCGCAAGTCGTGACGGAGCGGCTCGCGTCGCATTCGTTGGTATCCGCGGAGGTGTTGCTTGGACGGTCACATAGGCGCTTTGACGCTATCTCCAGGCGTGGCGCAGTTTTTCGAGGCGGTGAATTCAGGAGATCTGCCCCGTCTGCTTCAGGTCTTCGCGCCGGACGCAATCGTGAACGATCAATTGCAGCACTGGCACGGAATCGCGGAGCTCGAGGAGTGGGCCACGCGCGATGTGATCGGAGAGCAGCTGTCGCTTCGCGCCATTCATTGTTTCCAGCACTACGGACACTGTGTCGTCGCGGCACACGCCGACGGCAGCTTCGACAAGCGCGGGTTGCCCGACCCCTTGCGAGTCCTGCTCTATTTCACGCTCGCGGAGGACAAGATCGTGCAACTCCTCATGCTGCGCGATTTCTCCGGCACGTCTGCCTTCGACGCGTTGCGCGGCTCGCCGTAAGAGCCCGTGGCCAGCGCAACGGAGCGGCATTTACAGACTTTTTCAACTCCTTACTCAGCATTCGTGCCGCTTCGACTGATCATCCCGACACGTGGCTCGAAAGCCCCATCGGCTGACCAATGATCGAAGAGGAGAGAGCGAAGTGAGCAGCAACGAAGTTTGGGCCCCAGAGGCTCGTGAGCAGAGTCGACAGGGCGAGGCGGCGTTGTCGGCCACCTTGCTGGAGTTGCTCACCGTGGCGCAATCCAAGGTGGAATGCGATCCGCAGGGCACGCAAGCGTGCCTGACCCGTGCGACGGCAATGTTGCGGGCCAATCGGAAATCAAGCGAGGGGACGAAGGCTGCGAGCCTGTTGCGCGGCAGACTGCCGCGTTGGCAGGCGCAGCGCTTGGTTACATACATCGAGCAAAATTTGGATCGGCCGATCCGGAGCGATGATCTCACGACGCTCACCGGCACCAGCGCCGGACACCTCTTCCGGACGTTCAAAGCGACATTTGGTCAGACCCCGTTCGCCTATATCGCGAGCCGGCGCATCGAGCGCGCACAGCAGATGATGGTGACGACCAAGCATCCTCTGAGTCAGATCGCGCTCGATTGCGGGCTGTGCGATCAGTCCCATCTCACGCGGTTGTTTCGGCGGCTCGTCGGTACGACGCCGAGTGAATGGCGGCGGGAGTGTGCGCACGGCTCGCTCGTGCCGACATCAGCCTTCGGATCCGATCACCGTGTGTTCCACGAATCAACTTCACCAACGATGCGATGACCTTTCCGTCGACCAACTTCATCAATTGAGGAATAGATCGTATGAGCAATCCAATAGACATCGTGCAAGAGTTCTTGCAGAACACCGCGCCGGAGAAGGTGAGCGCGGCCGCAGAGCGCCTCGTCGCGGAGGACGCGACCTACATTTCGCTCAACTTCGACAATGCCGAGCTGAAGAGGATTCTGCCGTGGACAGGCACGGCGAAAGGGCGGGAGGCTTACACCAGCACCTTCGTTCGCGTAGCCAAGTATTGGACGATCGAAGACTTCGCTGTATCGACGATCTTTGGATCGGGAGAGGATGTGGCGGTCTTCGGCTCGTTCACCTACCGCTCCAACACCCGCGGAAAATCGTTCCGTTCTCCCTTCTCAATCCATGCAAAGGTACGGGCGGGGAAGATCGTGTACCTGCAGTTCATGGAGGACACCTTTGCCTCGAGCAGATCATTCAGCGCCGGCGGCACCTGGATGATCAAGACCGATCCGCAAGGTCCGGAGTTCGAGGTCTGAGCGCCACGCCGGCCAGAAAGAAGCGATGTGGGCCACGAGCGCAGACGACATAGGTGCGCGACGGGCAAGAGCGCGGTGGGGGAACGTCTGCCGCCGCGCTCACCATTTTTCAACCGATCACCTGAGAACGGCATTTCGCAACGCTACGCGCGCGCAGGTTCGAGGCGGGATGCGCGCTAGCGCTGATCAACCCTGTGGATCTCGATTCCAGATGGTCGTGGGAATCGTTCGCCCCAAGAAGTCCCGAATATGGGCCGCGATCTCTCGATGGTGCGTCTCGAGTGCGAAGTGTCCGGCGTCGAGGAGGTGAACCTCGGCGTCGGGAAGGTCTCGTTTGTAGGCCTCGGCGCCTGCAGGAATGAACGCCGGATCATGGCGCCCCCACACCGCGAGCAACGGCGGACGGTGCTCGCGAAAGTATTCGTGGAACGCAGGGTAGAGCGACACGTTGCTGCGGTAATCGAGGATGAGATCGAGCTGGACTTCCTCTGCGCCTGGCCGCGCCATATAGGCGATGTCGAGCTCGTACCCGTCCGGCGACAGCAGGCTTGGATCGGACCCGGTTCCGTACTGCCAGTGACGGATCGTCTCGGGTGTAAGCGAAGCACGGCAGGCTTCACGATTGGCCGCACTCGGTTCGCGCCAATAAGCCTGCCACGCGCCCCATTCATCACTGAAGCCATCCACGTAGGCATTGCCGTTCTGAGAGATGATCGCCGTGACGCGCTCGGGATGCTTCATTGCCAATCGCAGGCCGGTCGGAGCACCGTAGTCGAAGATGTAAAGCGCATAGCGCTGCAGGCTCAACGCATCGACGAAGCCGCCGATGACGCTGGCCAGAGCATCGAAGGTGTAGCTGAATTCGCCGCGTGGCGGAGCCTGCGTCTGGCCGAAACCGGGAAGGTCCGGCGCGATCACACGATATCGATCCGCCAATTGCGGAATCAGATCACGAAACATGTGGCTGGCCGAGGGAAAGCCGTGGAGCAGCAGGACAACCGGCGCGTCGATCGGACCCGCCTCTCGGTAGAACACTTCCACGGTGCCCACCTTCTGCTTGCGGTATCGAACGCGGGACGCTGGATCACCGCTCGACGTCGAGGGTATGGGCGCCGCAATCGCGCTCGGCGCAGTCACCATCGTCGGACTCGCCGCGAGCAGGGCGAGGACGGAGCGACGCGGATGTACCTCGGGATCTCTGTGCACCAATCTCTCCTCGATCATGACCTGGGCTGTGTTCGAATGTGACATCCAGTGTCGAGCCCAAGCGGAGTAGAGCGATTGTGGTCGCGTGCTGTGGTTTGTGCGGAGGTGCTATCGGTGATGTTGGTTGGCGCGGCACGCGTCAGTGACCTGCCTGACCATACGATGCTTAGGAGATAGCCATCGAGACGGGCTCGGTCTTTCTAGACCACTACGACTGAGAGTCTGCGGCCCGTTTCATATCTCTCGTCTCACAATTCCTGCGGTGCTACGTAGAAAACGCCTAGGAAACGCCTGGTCACGCCTATTTGGCTTTGAGGCCGACGAGCTCGACTTCGAATATCAGATTCTGGTTTGGCAGCACGATCTTCCCGAGCCCACGCTTGCCGTAGGCGAGGGCGGAAGGCACGAACAGTGTTCGCTTGCCGCCGAGCCGCATGCCGCTGATTCCCTCTTCCCATCCTGCAATGACCTGGCGCCGGCCAAGCCGGAATTCGAGCGGCCGGCCGATTTCCCTGCTGGTGTCGAACCTCAGCCACTTGCTGCCGTCGGGATTCTGAATCCAACCGGAGTAGTGCACGCTGACCGTATCCCCCGCCTTGGCGGGCTCACCTTCACCCACCGCGTCGTCGATGTACCGCAAGCCAGACGCCGTCGTGATTTCCTCGGCGGGCGAAGCGATTCGTTCGTCCGCAACCGCGACGCTCCCGATCATCGAAGTCAGGAGCACGATCATTTTCAGCAACTTCATTTGCAGCGATCTTTTCTCAATGACTGGTGGGAGAGTAGGGGCGAATTCTGCCAGGATTGGCGAGCTGGGCGCCGGGGTGAATCCATACTCGTCGAGTGCCACCGTCCGCTTCAGCTCCACGTCTCGCACGACCTGCAGCCGATCGTCCGTCCTTGCAATTCAAGGGGCGCCGCTTCGATAGCGATGATGTCCATTGCGTTCATCGCGTGACGAAAGCGCAGCTTCATCCACTTCGGCTCGACCACCAAAAGTGCAGCACCATGAGCATGCCGCCGATGGCCGCAATCATGGAATGTCGCTGGCGGGACGGTGGCTTGTGCCTCAGGGTATTCACATCACCCACGGCGTAGGGAATGGATGATGGGCATCGAAGATCCGTGCTCTCAAGCGCACCGACGCACGTAAATCTATCGGGCGCGGGCAGCGAGGATGAGCAGGGATGGCGATCGCGCTCTCGTGAAGCCCGTAGCAAGCCCGCTTTCGGACGGCTGGATTTCGAGTGCTGTCCTAGAAGCGCTCTAACGGGTTTGGAGCTGGAGAATTCGAAGTTCGCAGAAACGCGCTATGCGCTTGCTTTAGATGGCTCCCCGGGCCTGATTCGAACAGGCGACCAACGGATTAACAGTCCGTCGCTCTACCACTGAGCTACCGGGGAACGGTGGGTGACTTCGAAGGCGCGCGATTTTGCTGAAAGCAGTCCGCAGGTGTCAAGGAAAGCATCGCAAGACTTTGAGATGCGAGCGGGCGGCGGCGGAAGCGAGCGGGGCGTGACTAGTCCCAGCGATGCGCGTTGCGCCGGCTCACGCCGACGATGATGCGCTCGACCCGCCACGTGCTCGTCGACATCTGCTTGGCCGCGCTCGCGGGCGTCATGCCGCGGCGGGCGACCATGTTCCAGACCTGAACCGCGTAGTTCGAAGGCAGGCGAATCTGTTTCGTGTGCATGCGACCTGTGTCGGGCTCGTCTACGAATAGGAGCGCACCTTATCCCCGCAATGAAGATGATGCGCTGCGCCTCGCGCCGAATCCCTGGGTAGGCCCTGCCTTAAGGCTTATTCGCTCACTGCCGCGCGGCGCGACCTACGCCCTCGATGCAAATCACAGCCGGGATCGAGTCCTCGATCACGCCGCTTGCGCCGATTTCAGCACGCGATCCATGCGCCGCAGGGCCTCTTCGATCGTCTCCATGCTGCATGCGAACGACAGGCGCATATGCCCCGGCGCACCAAACCCGCTGCCGGGAACGACGGCCACGCCCCCGTGCAGGAGGTGCTCGGCGAACGCGGTGTCGTCCTTGGCGCCCATGATCCTCATCGCGCCTTCGACATTCGCGAAAGCGTAAAACGTGCCCGCGCCCGGCAAGCAGGAAACCCCCGGGAGCTTGTTGAGGCCGTCGACGAGAACATCGTGCCGGCGCTTGAAGTGCTCGTTCATCTCGCGCACGCAGGCTTGATCGCCCGCGAGCGCCGCCGCGGCGGCCTTTTGCGCGATCGACGACGCGTTCGAGGTGCTCTGACCTTGGATCGTCGCCATCGCCGTGACGATCTCCGTCGGCCCGCCGCAATAGCCTATGCGCCATCCGGTCATCGCATAGGCCTTGGACACGCCATTCACGGTGATGGTCCGGTCGTACAGCTCCGGGCACACGGCGGCGAGGCTCGCGAACGGCTCGGGCGCCCAATAGATGTGCTCGTACATGTCATCGGTGCAAATCGCGACGCGCGGGTGCCGGGCGAGGACATCACCGAACGCGCGCAGCTCGTCCCGCGTATAGGCGGCGCCCGTCGGATTGCTCGGGCTGTTCAGTATGAAGAGCCGCGTCTTCGGCGTGATCGCCATTTCCAGCTGCGCCGCGGTGATCTTGTAGCCCTGTTCGGGCCCGGCATATGGCATCACCGGGACGCCGTCGGCCAACAGCACCATATCCGGATAGGACACCCAGTACGGCGCGGGCACGATCACCTCGTCGCCTGGGTCGATGAGCGCGAGCACCGCATTGAAAATCGTCTGCTTGGCGCCATTGGAGACGAGAATCTGGCTGCGCTTGTACTCGAGCCCGTTCTCACGCTTGAACTTCGCGATGATCGCGTCCTTCAGCTCGGCGGTGCCCTCGAGCGGCGTATATCGAGTGAAGCCGTTGCGGATCGCATGCACGCCGGCATCGGCAATATGCATCGGCGTGTCGAAGTCCGGCTCGCCGGCGCCGAGGCTGATGATGTCCTTGCCTTCGGCCTTCAATTGCGCGACGCGGCCCGTCAGCGCGACGGTCGGGGAGGGCTTGACGCGTTGCACGCGCTGCGAGATCGGTAGGCTCATGGAACGTCCGCGGGGGAGGGGTGATGATCGCATCGCATTGTAGTCACGCGACCGGAGTCGTCCAAGGCAGCTCCAAGACACGTGACCCGAAGACATGACGCAAACGCAAACCGAATAGATCGACCAACAAGACATCGGCTGACAAGTTTTTTCGGCACTCTGCCGACAACGAATCGCAACCTTTCGCGGTATCGAGCGTCGAACAATGCCTCGAGCCAGGGGGACGTCTATGAATACCGAAAACGCATCGCTCCGCTTCAACTTGAAGGGCGAGTACGAGCCGGCGGGGGATCAGCCTGCCGCGATTCATCAGCTCGTCGAGGGCTTGCAGTCGGGACTCACGCATCAAACCCTGCTCGGCGTCACCGGTTCGGGAAAAACGTTCACGATCGCGAACGTCGTGCGCGAAGTGCAGCGGCCGACGCTGGTGCTCGCGCACAACAAAACGCTCGCGGCTCAGCTCTACGGCGAGTTCAAGGAGTTCTTTCCAGACAACGCCGTCGAATACTTCGTCTCGTATTACGACTACTACCAGCCCGAGGCCTACGTCCCGTCGTCGGACACGTATATCGAGAAGGATTCCTCGATCAACGAGCACATCGAGCAGATGCGCTTGTCGGCGACGAAAGCCCTGCTCGAACGCCCGGACGCGATCATCGTCGCGACGGTTTCCGCGATCTACGGTCTCGGTGATCCGGAGGCGTACCTGCAAATGGTCCTGCATCTGTCGCGCGGCGATCGTCTCGATCAGCGCAAAATGCTGCGTCGCCTCGCGGACATGCAATACAAGCGCAACGACATGGAGCTCACGCAGGGCACGTATCGCGTGCGCGGCGATGTGATCGACATCTTTCCAGCGGAGTCCGAGCGCGAGGCGTTGCGCGTCGAGCTGTTCGACGACGAGATCGAAGGGCTCACGCTGTTCGATCCATTGACCGGCGAGATCCGCCGCAAGACGCCGCGCTTCACCGTGTTTCCATCCACGCACTACGTCACACCGCGCGATCGGCTCGTCCGCGCCGTCGACGAGATTCGCGATGAGCTGCACGATCGGCTGCAGTACCTCAAGGCGAACGGCAAGCTGCTCGAGGCGCAGCGGCTCGAACAGCGCACGCAGTTCGATCTCGAGATGATTCGCGAGGTCGGTTACTGCAACGGCATCGAGAACTACTCGCGCTTCTTGTCGGGCCGGGCGCCCGGCGAGCCGCCGCCGTGTCTGTTCGATTATCTGCCCTCGAACGCGCTGCTCGTCGTCGACGAGAGCCATCAGACGATTCCGCAGCTGGGGGCCATGTACCGTGGTGATCGTTCGCGCAAGGAAACGCTCGTCGAATACGGCTTTCGCTTGCCGTCCGCGCTCGACAATCGACCGCTGCGCTTCGATGAATGGGAGAAGCTCGCGCCGCAGATGATTTTCGTCTCGGCGACGCCCGGGGCCTACGAGCTGCAGCACTCCGGGGCGATCGTCGAGCAGGTCGTGCGTCCCACGGGCCTCATCGATCCCGAGGTCGAGCTACGGCCGGTGCGCACGCAGGTCGACGACGTGCTCTCGGAGATCAAGCGCTGCAAGGAGCGCGACGAGCGCGTCCTGATCACGACGCTGACGAAGCGCATGTCCGAGGACCTCACGGAATATCTGGACGAGCACGGCGTGAAGGTGCGCTACCTGCACTCCGATATCGACACCGTCGAACGCATGGAGATCATTCGCGACTTGCGCCTCGGCAAGTTCGATGTGCTCGTCGGTATCAACTTGCTGCGCGAGGGTCTCGACATGCCGGAGGTCGGCCTTGTCGCCATCCTCGATGCCGACAAGGAAGGCTTCCTGCGATCCGAGAATTCGCTCATCCAGACGATCGGCCGCGCCGCGCGCAATCTGCACGGCCGCGCGATCCTCTATGCCGATCAGGAGACGAAGTCGATCAGGCGCGCGATCGAGGAGACCAACCGTCGCCGTCGCAAGCAGATCGAGTTCAACGAAAAGCACGGCATCACGCCGCGCGGTATTCAGAAAGCCGTCACGGACATCATGGAGGGCGCGTATTCGGACGGCGAGAGGAGCGGCGGTTCAAGGCGCATTGCCGAGCCGGCGAACGAATACGCGTCGCTCACGCCAGAGCAAGCGCTGCGCAAGATCAAGAAGCTCGAGCAGGAGATGTTCAAGCACGCGCGCAATCTGGAGTTCGAAGAGGCCGCGCGCCTGCGCGACGAGATCCAGAAGCTGCGAAACGTCGAGCTCGGTCTGCCGCCGACGGCAAAGGCGGGGTGAGCCCGCCGATGGGTGCGGGCATCGGCATGAGGGAGGTCGCAATTTGCGGCCTCGTAGAAATTTGATGACTTAAAGCATGATCCCGCTGGACGAAGGCCAGAGTCGTCGTTATCCTTGCCCGCCTTTTTCGGGGCGCGCGTAGCTCAGCGGTAGAGCATCACCTTGACATGGTGGGGGTCACAGGTTCGATCCCTGTCGCGCGCACCACTTTTCTTTTTTGTTTCTCATATGCCCGTCATCACCCTGCCGGACGGCAGTCAACGCACCTACGCCGAGCCGGTCACGATCGCGAAAATCGCGGCCGACATCGGTCCCGGCCTCGCGAAGGCTGCGGTTGCCGGCAAGGTCGATGGCAAGCTGGTCGATACGGTCGACCCGATCACGCAGGACGCGGCGATCCAGATCCTCACGCCGAAAGATCCCGAAGGACTCGAGATCATTCGCCACTCGTTCGCGCATCTGGTCGGCCATGCGGTCAAGCAGCTGTACCCGACCGCGAAGATGGTGATCGGCCCGGTCATCGACGACGGCTTCTTCTACGACATCGCCTACGAGCGGCCTTTCACGCCCGACGATCTCGCGGCGATCGAAACGCGCATGCGCGAGCTGATCGCGAAGGACTACGACGTCATCAAGCGAGTGACGCCGCGCGACGAAGTGATCGAAACGTTCAAGAAGCGCGGCGAGGACTACAAGCTGCGCTTGATCGACGACATGCCGGACGAGACCGCGATGGGTCTCTACCATCACGAAGAATACGTCGACATGTGCCGCGGCCCGCACGTGCCGAACACCCGCTTCTTGCGTTCGTTCAAGCTGACGAAGCTCGCCGGCGCCTATTGGCGCGGCGATTCCAAGAACGAGATGCTTCAGCGCATCTACGGCACTGCGTGGGCGGACGAGAAGAGCCTGAAGGCCTATCTCACCCGCATCGAAGAGGCCGAGAAGCGCGATCACCGCAAGCTCGGCAAAGAGCTCGATCTGTTTCATTTCCAGGAAGAGGCGCCAGGCGCCGTCTTCTGGCATCCGAAGGGCTGGACGCTCTTTCAGACGCTCATCGCGTACATGCGTCAGTACCAATCGGCCGCCGGCTGGCAGGAAGTCAGCGCGCCGGAAGTCATGGACATCAAGCTCTGGAATGCGTCGGGACACCTCGCCACGTTCGGCGAGAACATGTACTTCACGCAGCTGCCGGATGAGCGGAAGTTCTGCCTCAAGCCGATGAATTGCCCTGGGCACATCCAGATCTTCAACCAGGGCATGAAGAGCTATCGCGATCTGCCGCTGCGCTTGTGCGAGTTCGGCAAGGTGCATCGATTTGAGCCGTCGGGCGCGCTGCATGGCCTGATGCGCGTGCGCGCGTTCACGCAGGACGACGGTCACTCTTTCTGCGCCCCGGATCAGCTGTTCGACGAAGCCGTCGACATGACCAAGCTCATCCTCGGCATCTACAAGGATTTCGGCTTCGAGGATGTGCGTATCAAGTTCTCGGACCGGCCGGAGAAGCGCGTGGGCGCGGATGAGATCTGGGACAAGGCCGAAGCCGCGCTCAAGCAGGCTGTCTCCTCGCTAGGCCTCGAATACACCCTGAACCCGGGCGAGGGCGCCTTCTACGGCCCGAAGCTCGAGTTCGTGCTGCGCGATGCGATCGGTCGCGACTGGCAATGCGGCACGCTGCAGGTCGATCTCAATATGCCCGGCCGCCTCGGTGCGACGTACGTCGCCGAGGATGGTGCGAAGCACACCCCGGTGATGCTGCATCGGGCGATGTTCGGCTCGCTCGAGCGTTTTACCGGCATCCTGATCGAGCACTTCGCCGGCAAGCTGCCCCTGTGGCTCGCGCCTGTGCAGGCCGTCGTGCTCAACATCACGGACAAGCAGGCCGATTACGTGCGCGAGGTCACCGAAAGCCTTAAAAAACAGGGGCTTCGCGTCGAATCAGACTTGCGGAACGAAAAAGTCGGCTTTAAGATCCGCGAGCACACCCTGCAGCGCGTTCCCTACTTACTAGTGGCCGGTGATCGTGAGGCAGGTTCTAATTCTCTGGCCGTGCGCACCCGCAGTGGCAAAGACCTCGGAGCGATGTCGGTGGACACGATCGCTGCGAAGCTTGCCGAAGAGATCGCGAGCCGCGGCCGGACCATTGTGGAGGAATGACGTATCGCTGCTCCGATTGCTAAGCGCGTAAAGCGCAATGAAGAAATCACTGCGCCGAAGTTGCGCATCATCGACGCCGAAGGTAATCAGGCCGGCGTGATGACGCGGTTCGAGGCGCTGGAGCTGGCGAAATCAGCCGAGTTGGATCTGGTTGAGGTTTCGCCCACCGCGGATCCGCCGGTATGCCGGATCATGGACTTCGGCAAGTACTTGTTCGAACAGAACAAGAAGGCGCATGCGGCGAAGCGCAAGCAGAAGCAGATTCAGATCAAGGAAGTGAAGTTCCGACCAGGAACGGAAGAGGGCGATTATCAGGTGAAGCTACGTAACCTGATTCGCTTCCTCGAGGAAGGAGACAAGGCCAAGGTAACCCTGCGGTTCCGAGGTCGCGAGATGGCCCACCAAGAAGTCGGCCGTGAGCTCCTGTCGCGAGTTCAGAACGATCTGGCGCCGTATGCGCAGGTCGAGCAGAACCCGCTGATGGAAGGGCGGCAGATGGTGATGATGTTCGGGCCAAAAAAGAAGTGAGCAACTCAAGGCCGAGCCGATCTTTCGATTAGGCCGGCCGCGGGTTGTCCCGCCTGAAAGGGCGTCGCGCAAGCGGCGTTCCCCATAGGCTAAACAATGCGGAGTGAATGTAATGCCTAAGTTGAAGACCAACCGGGCAGCGGCGAAGCGTTTTCGCAAGACTGCCAATGGGTTCAAGCGAGCCCAATCCCATCGTCGTCACATCCTCACCAAGAAGCCGAGCAAGCGTAAGCGTCAGCTGCGTTCGCCCAGCATGGTGGCGAAGCAAGACCTCGGCCGCATGGAGCAATTGCTCCCGCACGCGAAGTAAGGAGTGAGACATGGCACGCGTTAAGAGAGGCGTCATTGCTGGCGCCCGTCACAAGAAGATCCTCAAGAAGGCGAAGGGCTACTACAACGCCCGTCGCAAGGTTTTCCGCGCCGCGAAGCAGGCCGTCATCAAGGCCGGCCAGTATGCGTACCGCGACCGCAAGACCAACAAGCGCAACATGCGCTCGCTCTGGATCGTGCGCATCAATGCCGAGGCGCGCATCCACGGTCTGTCGTACAGCAAGCTGATCGCCGGCTTGAACAAGGCGGGCTTGTCGATCGATCGCAAGGTGCTCGCGGACATCGCGATGAACGATGCGGCCGCGTTTGCGGTGCTCGCTCAGAAGGCGCGCGACAGTCTGGAAAAAGCAGCGGCTTGAGTGCCGCTGCCAGCCGCTAGCAACTAGCGGCTGGTCAGATCGAGAAGAGGGCGCTACGTTCGTGGCGCCCGTTTCTTTGGTGAGCCCCACGCGTTAAGCGAATGCCCATGCTCGAGAACCTGCAAAGCCTGCTTCAATCCGCCCGCGACGAGATCGCCGCGCGCACCGACTTGCAGGCGCTCGAGGAGATCCGGGTCCGCCTGCTCGGCAAGAAGGGCGAGATCACCGCGCTGCTGAAGTCCCTCGGCTCGATGGAGCACGAGGCTCGCAAGCAGGCGGGCGCCAAGATCAACGAGGCCAAGGAAGCGCTCACGCAGCTGCTCGACGAGCGTCGCGCCACGTTGGAAGCAGAGAAGCTCGCGGCGCAGCTGGCGAGCGAAACGGTCGATGTCACGCTGCCTGGCCGCGGCCAGACGATCGGCGGCCTGCATCCCGTCACGCGTGTCCGCCGCCGCATCGAGCAGATCTTCCGCAATGCCGGTTTCACGATCGCCGACGGTCCGGAGATCGAAGACGACTGGCACAACTTCGAAGCGCTGAACATTCCCGCGAGCCATCCGGCGCGCGCGATGCACGACACCTTCTATTTCGGCGATGGCCGCCTGCTGCGCACGCATACCTCACCGGTGCAGGTTCGCGTCATGGAAACGCAGCCGCCGCCGATTCGCGTGATCGTCCCGGGCCGCGTTTATCGCTCCGATTCCGATATGACGCACACGCCGATGTTTCACCAAGTCGAGGGGCTCGTCGTCGATGAGGGCATCACCTTCGCGAACCTGAAGGCGTGCTTGCACGAGTTCATGCAGGCGCTGTTCGAGAAGGACGTGAAGATGCGCCTGCGTCCTTCGTACTTCCCGTTCACGGAGCCTTCCGCCGAAGTCGATATTTCCTGCGTCGCGTGCGGCGGCAGCGGCTGCCGCGTGTGCAAGCAGACCGGCTGGGTGGAAGTCGCGGGCTGCGGCGTCGTGCATCCGAACGTGCTGCGCGCGGTGAACGTCGATCCCGAGCGCTACACCGGTTACGCCTTCGGCATGGGCATCGATCGCTTGACGATGCTGCGTTACAACGTCACTGATATCCGCATGTACTTCGAGAACGACCTGCGCTTCCTGGGGCAATTCGCATGAGAGTGAGCCTCGGCTGGTTGCGCGATTGGGTCGACACGGGCAGCGACGTTGCCGCGCTTGCGCATGCGCTCACGATGGCGGGCCTCGAAATCGAAGGTGTCGAGCGCGCGGGTCCCGCGCTGAGCGGCATCATCGTGGGCGAGGTGCGCGAGGTCACGAAGCATCCCAATGCCGAAAAGCTGAACGTGTGCCGTGTCTTCACGGGCACGGACGAAGTGCAGATCGTCTGCGGCGCGCCGAACGTGCGCGTCGGCATGAAGGCGCCGCTCGCGACGATCGGCGCCGTGCTGCCGAACGGCACGCAGATCAAGCAGGCGAAGCTGCGCGGCGTCGAGTCGTTCGGCATGTTGTGCTCGGCGCGCGAGCTCGCGCTGAGCGAGGAGGCGAGCGGGTTGTTCGATCTCCCAGGCCATCTCGTGCCGGGCACGAATCTGGTCGAAGCGCTCGCGCTCGATGACACGATTTTCGAAGTGAATCTCACGCCGAATCGCGGCGACTGCATGAGCGTCATCGGGATTGCGCGTGAAGTTGCGGTCGCTCGCCGCGCTGACTTGCATGCGCCGGCGATGTCGCCGATCCAGAGCGGGATCACGGATCAATTCGCGGTGCGGCTCGAAGCCCCGCAAGGCTGTCCGAAGTTCGTCGGCCGCGTCATTCGGGGCATCGACGGCAAGGCCGCATCACCGTTCTGGATGCAGGAACGTCTGCGGCGGGCAGGGCTGCGGCCGATCAGTGCGGTCGTCGACGTCACGAACTACGTGATGCTCGAGCTCGGCCAGCCGATGCATGCGTACGACCTGAATCGATTGCACGAGGCGATCGTCGTGCGCTTCGCGCGTACGGGCGAGACCTTGCAGTTGCTCGACGGCAGAACGGTCGAGCTCACGCCCGATGTCCTCGTGATCGCCGACACCGCGAAGCCGCTCGGACTCGCGGGGGTGATGGGCGGTGAAGACTCCGGCATCTCCGACGCAACGACGGATGTGTTCCTCGAAGTTGCGTATTTCGATCCCGCGACGATTGCGG